>JARBUN010000142.1 GCA_029239635.1 Microbacterium sp.
CGACAGCCGCCTTCACTACCCTAGGTCTCATGGTCCGACCCGAGACTGTCCTCCCCCCGCACCCCGGTCTGCTCGACAGCGCGTTCGACGACCTCGGGGTCACCTTCGGCCCCGACGGCGGCACCCTCCGCGTCTGGTCCGGTCACGCCGACGCGATGCAGCTGCTCGTCTTCGACGATGTCGACCTCGACTGGGCGACCGAGACGCTGCCGATGGCCCCGGTGGGTGACGGCATCTTCGCGGCGACGACCCCGCTCCTGCGCCCCGGCGCGCGCTATGCGATCCGCGTCGGCGGACCGCACGGACCCGGGAACACCTTCAACCCCCAGTCCCTGCTCGTCGAGCCGTACTCGCGCGGACTCGTCTCCGGCAACTACGGCGACTGGCGCTCCGTGGTGGTGGACGGCGGGTTCGACTGGGGCTCCTCGATCAAGCCCCGCGTGCCGATGGACCGCACGGTCATCTACGAGGGCCATGTCAAAGGCCTGACGAAGCGGCATCCCTTCGTCCCTCCCGCCCTGCACGGCACCTACGCGGGTCTCGCGCATCCCGCGATGATCGATCACTTCCACTCGCTCGGCATCACGAGCGTCCAGCTTCTGCCGGTGCACGCCTTCGCGACCGAACCGCGGCTGCTCCAGCTCGGACTGTCGAACTACTGGGGGTACAACTCCCTGAACTTCTTCACCCCGCACGCCGACTACGCGACCGCGGCGAGCCGGGCCGACGGTCCCGAGGCCGTGCTGCGGGAGTTCAAGGGCATGGTGAAGCTCCTCCACGAGGCGGGTCTCGAGGTCATCCTCGACGTGGTCTACAACCACACCGCCGAAGAGAGCATCGGAGGGCCGCGCACGAGCCTCCGTGGAATCGACAACCGGTCCTACTACCGCCAGACCGACGAGGGCGTCTACATCGACGAGACCGGATGCGGGAACGCGGTGAACACGTCGACGGATGCCGCTGCGCGCCTCGTGCTCGACTCGTTGCGCTACTGGGCGAACGACGTGCAGATCGACGGCTTCCGCTTCGATCTCGCGGTGACGCTCGGACGCGACGAGAACCATTCGTTCACGCCCGACCATCCGCTGCTGCAGGCGATCCGCGACGACGAGCAGCTGTCGGGGACGAAGCTCATCGCGGAGCCGTGGGACGTCGGCATGGGCGGCTGGCAGACCGGTGCCTTCGGCGAGGGCTGGCACGAGTGGAACGACCGCTACCGCGACCGCGTGCGCAACTTCTGGCTCAGCGACATCGACTACGCCCGTCGGGCCGACACGGCACCGGTCGGCATCGGCGGCTTCGCCACGCGTCTCGCGGGCTCCTCGAACACCTTCTCCGAGGAGCGCGGTCCGCTGGCGAGCGTGAACTTCGTGACCGCGCACGACGGATTCACCCTCCGGGACCTCGTCTCGTACGACGTCAAGCACAACCTCGGCAACGGAGAGCAGAACCGCGACGGCGCCGACACCAACCGCTCGTTCAACCACGGGGCCGAAGGGCGCACCGATGACGAGCGCGTGCTCGCGACGCGCCGCAAGGCGATGCGCAACCTCCTGGGGACGCTTCTGCTCTCCGCCGGCGTCCCGATGATCACCGCCGGCGACGAGATGGGACGGACGCAGCGCGGCAACAACAACGCGTACTGCCACGACTCCGCCCTCACGTGGCTCTCGTGGGACCTCGCCCCCTGGCAGCGCGACCTGTTCGCGCACACCCAGCGCCTGCTGCAGGTGCGGCGGGAGAACCCCGCGCTGCGGCCCAAGCGGTTCGCGCGAGCAGGTGAGAGCATTCCCTCCGCCTCCGTCATGGAGTGGTTCGACGAGCATGGCGAGACCATGTCGAGCGAGCGCTGGACGGACCCGTCGCACCGGACGCTGCAGTACCTCGCGACCTCGACGCCCGAAGAGGAGGACCTCAACCGCATCCTCCTCATCGTCCACGGCGACGAGCGCCCGGTCGAGGTCACGTTGCCCGTCGTCGACGGCGCGAAGACGTACGTCGCTCTCTGGTCCAGCGATGAGGAGGCGCCCACCGAACAGGGCGACGAGTTCGCACCGGGTGAGGTGATCGACCTCGGCGGGACGTCGATGAGGTTGTTCCGCGTCGAGTAACCCGGCGGCCATGTCAAGGCCGGAAGAATCGATGCGACGAGGTCGGCGGGCCGCGATAGGTTCGGACCGTGGCCACCACGACGACTCTCTCGCCCGTACGTCCCTGGCGCAGTGGCGCCTCGATTCCCGAGCGCCCGGTCAAACCGACGCCGACGGCGAAGGGCGTGGTGACCCCGCGCATCCCTCTCGCCCTGCCGCACCCGAGCGTTCCCGGAGGGCGGTTCCGCCCCTCGGCGTACGTCGGTGAGACGGTCCCCTTCACCGTCACCGCGTTCCGCGAGGGTCACGATCGCATCGGCGTGCACGTGCGCCTGTTCTCGCCGTCGGGCGACGAGTCGCTGCACCGCCTCCGCCCGCTGAACGACGGATTCGACCGGTGGTCGACCCTCGTGGCGCCGCTCGAACAGGGCGTCTGGCGATTCCGCTTCGAGGCGTTCGCCGACGAGTTCGCGACGTGGGAGCACGCCGCCGACATCAAGATCGCCGCCGGGGTCGACAGCGCCCTCATGCGCGAGATCGGGGCGCAGCTGTTCGATCGCGCGCGCGGCGAGAAGAAGCGTCCCGCGAGCGACAAGGACCTGCTCTACGACGCGGCCCGCACCCTCCGCGACCCCGACACGCACGACGATGTCGCCCTGGAGGTCGTCCGCAGCCCCGACATCGCCGCCCTCTTCGCCGCCCGGCCCGTCATGGGCCTGGTGTCCGTCGGGCGCGAGGCCGAGCTCCTCGTCGAGCGCGAGCGTGCCGGCGTGGGCGCCTGGTACGAGTTCTTCCCCCGGTCGGAGGGCGCGACCCGGGCCGAGGACGGCACCGTGGTCAGCGGATCGTTCCGCACCGCGACCGATCGTCTGCCGGCCGTCGCCGAGATCGGCATCGACGTTCTCTACCTGCCGCCGATCCATCCGATCGGCGAGAGCAACCGTAAGGGCCCCAACAACACCCTCGTCACGGCTCCCGGCGACCCCGGCTCACCGTGGGCGATCGGTGGACCGGCCGGCGGCCACGACACCGTGCACCCCGACCTCGGCACTCTCGAGGACTTCCGTGCGTTCGTCTCGGCCGCGCGCGCCCAGGGCATCGAGGTGGCGCTCGACCTGGCACTCCAGGCCTCTCCCGACCACCCCTGGGTCACCGAGCACCCCGAGTGGTTCACCACCCTCCCGGACGGCTCGATCGCCTACGCCGAGAACCCTCCCAAGAAGTACCAGGACATCTACCCGGTCAACTTCGACAACGACCCGGACGGGATCCGCGCCGAGGTCCTGCGCATCGTCCGGCATTGGATCGCGCAGGGCGTGCGCATCTTCCGCGTCGACAACCCGCACACCAAGCCCCTGCAGTTCTGGGAGTGGCTGATCGCGACCGTCAGCGCGGAAGAACCCGACACGGTCTTCCTCGCGGAGGCCTTCACGCGTCCGGCCCCCCTGCAGGGTCTGGCGATGGCCGGATTCCAGCAGAGCTACACCTACTTCACGTGGCGGAACACGAAGGACGAGCTCGCGGAGTTCTTCTCGGGCCTCGCGCACGACACGGCGGATTTCCTCCGGCCGAACCTCTTCGTCAACACCCCCGACATCCTCACCGAGTACCTGCAGTTCGGTGGGCGCCCCGCGTACAAGATCCGCGCGGCCCTCGCCGCCACCGCGGCGCCGACCTACGGCGTGTACGCCGGGTACGAGCTGTACGAGAACGTGGCGCGCCCCGGCTCCGAAGAGAACATCGACAACGAGAAGTACGAGTACAAGTTCCGCGACTGGGCCGGGGCGGAAGCGGCGGGTGATTCCCTCGCCCCCTACCTGCGCCTGCTCAACACGGCGCGTCGCGAGCACCCGGCGCTCCGGCAGCTGCGCAACCTCGACGTGCACTGGAGCGACGACGACGCGATCCTCGTGTACTCCAAGCACCTCGACGCCGCCCTCTCCCCCACGGGCGTCAGCGACACGATCATCGTCGTCGCGAACGTGGACCCGCACTCGACGCGGCAGAGCACCGTCCACCTCGACACCACGGTCTGGGGTGTCGAGCCCGGAACGCCCTACGAGGTCGAAGACCTGGTGACCGGACACGTCTGGACCTGGACCGATCACAACTTCGTCCGTCTGGACGCGTTCGACGAACCCGTGCACATCCTGCACGTCAAGGAGGTCCGATGAGCACCCTTCCCCCCGAGCTCCTGGATGCCGTCGCCTATGGCACGCACCACGACCCGCACAGCGTCCTCGGGGCGCACGAGACGGCGCAGGGGTGGGTGATCCGCGTCCGTCGGCCGCTCGCGAGGGAGGTCGTGGCGGAGCTCCCGGACGGGACGACCGCAAACCCCGGCAGCTATCGCGTGCGCTCGACCTACGACGACGGCGTCGGCCACAGTGCCGACGATGCCTACCGGTTCGCGCCCTCGGTGGGCGAGCTCGACCTGCACCTCATCGCCGAGGGACGTCACGAGGAGCTGTGGCGTGTGCTGGGCGCGCACGTGCGCGAGCTGGACGGGGTGAACGGGACGGCGTTCACCGTCTGGGCCCCGGATGCCCGCGCCCTGCGCGTGATCGGCGACTTCAACGGCTGGGACGGACAGGGCAGCGCGATGCGCTCCATGGG
>JARBUN010000042.1 GCA_029239635.1 Microbacterium sp.
GCGCCGAAGGCACGCGGGTCTCGGCCCACGCCGACGCCGGGCGGGGCTGCCCCGAGCTCGGGCCGGTGTCGTTCCTGCCGTGACGCGGCACCGTCGACCACACCGGTAAACGCTTCCTGCAGGGAGAAACGCTCTCTCCGCGCGTTTCGCCCTGCAGGAAGCGTTTATCGGCGCGGCGGGGCCGCGCGGCCGCGGGGCCGCGGCCCCGCGCTCACCAGGCCGAGTAGCCGCCGTCGATCAGCACGACCGAACCGGTCATGTACGAGGCCGCGTCCGAGGCCAGGAATGCCACGAGCGAACCGATCTCCTCGGGAGCACCGAGACGCCCCATCGGCGTGCGGCGCACCCAGCAGTCGTCCCACCAGTCGGTGGGGACGCCCTCCTTGGTCAGCTCCGTGCCGACGTAGCCGGGGGCGACGGCGTTGACGCGGATGCCCCGCTCGGCGAACTCGATCGCGAGCGACTTCACCGCGAGGTGCACCGCGCCCTTCGAGGCGTTGTAGGCGGCCTGGCGCTGCGGCGCGTTGGCGAGCTCGCCCGACATCGAGCCGATGGCGACGATCGAGCCGCCGCGCTCCTGCATGTGGCGCGCGGCCTCGCGGGCGCACCAGAACGTGCCCGTCGCGTTGACGGCGAGGACGCGGTCCCACGTCTCGCGCTCGAGCTCGAGCGACGGTTGGTGGTTGGCGATGCCGGCCGAGGTGACGAGGATGTCGACCGAGCCGCGACGCGCCGCGACCTCGGCGAAGACGCGCTCCACCTCGGCGGCATCCGTGACGTCGAGGTGCACGTACGACACGCGACCGCTCTCGAACGACGCCGCAGCCGCGGTGCCGGCCTCGTCGAGCACGTCGGCGATGACGACGATCGCCCCGAACTCCTCGAGAGCGGTCACCACCGCGAGCCCGATCCCGCGGGACCCGCCCGTCACGACCGCCACTCGATCGGTGAGTTCCAGCCTTTGTCGGTACATCTTCGTCCTCCCGTGCTGTCGCGCTGTGCGGGAGAGCCCGCATCGGCTAAGATGTAGCCATACTACATGGAAGGAGCTCGCGATGACCCTCGACGTCGAGCAGGCCAGCGAAGAGTCCACCGACACGCTTCTCGAGCGCATCACCCGTCAGCTGCCGCACCTGCGCCGCTCCGAACAGCGCGTCGCGGCGATCGTGCTCGACAACCCCGTGGGCGCTGCGCAGTACACGATGGCGGGCCTCGCCGAAGCCGCCGAGGTCAGCGAACCCACCGTGATGCGCTTCTGCAGCTCGGTCGGGTGCGAGGGCTTCCAGGACTTCAAGATCCAGCTCGCCCAGACGCTCGCGCTCGGGCTGCCGGTCACGCACTCGACCATCACCTCGTCCGACTCGTCCGGCGACGTCGCCGAGAAGATCTTCGACCACACGATCTCGAGCCTCGACCGCGCCCGCCGCACCCTCGCGCCCGCGGCCGTCGAGCGCGCCATCGAGGCGATCCTGGATGCCAGCGACATCCTCTTCATCGGCTTCGGCGCGAGCGGCATCATCGCGCAGGACGCCCAGCAGAAGTTCCCCCTCTTCGGGGTCCCCTGCCAGGCGCCCGAGGACTTCCACCAGCAGTTCATCGCCGCCACGATGTCGGGGCCGCGGAGCGTCACCGTCGCGATCTCGAACACCGGCCACACCGAGCAGACGCTCACGGTCGCGCGGGCCGCCCACAAGGCCGGCGGCACGGTGATCTCGCTTACGGGCCGCGTGAGCCCCCTGTCGGATCTGGCGGATATCCCCCTGATCGTGCGCACATTCGAAGACACCGACGTGTACACGCCGTCCACGAGTCGCCTCGCGGGGCTCGTGGTCATCGACATCCTCGCCACGGGGGTCGCCCTTCGCCGTTCCCCCGCGCACACCGAGGCCATCCGCCGCATGAAGAGCGAGCTCGCGGCCATGCGCCACGCCGAGGCCGACCGGGGTCGTGCTGGTCACCTCCCGCTCGTTCGGGTCGGGCGAGTACGACCCCGAGGCGGTGCTCGCGGAGGCGGGATACCACGTCGTGCGCGCCGGATCGGCGCACGATATCGACGAGCTCGCGCCGCTGCTCGCCGACGCCGACGGGTGGATCGCCGGCACCGGGCCGGTGACCGGCGCGCACCTCGACCTCGCCCCGAAGCTCCGGGGGATCGCCCGCTACGGCGTCGGCGTCGACAACGTCGACCTCGCCGCGGCCGCGGCGCGCGGCGTCCCGGTCACGAACACCCCCGGCGCGAACTCGGCCGCGGTGGCCGAGCACACGCTCGCGCTCCTGCTGACCGCCCTGCGGGGCATCCCCGCGGCCGACCGTCGTGTACGGGCGGGCGATTGGTCGGGCACGCCCGCCCGCGAGCTGTCGGCGCTGACGGTGGGCGTGGTGGGGCTGGGCCGGATCGGACGGCTCGTGACCGAACGCCTGCGCGCCTTCGGTGCCACCGTCCTCGGGGCCGACCCGTGGGTCGACGCCCGCGATCCGCTGTTCGAGACGGTGGAGCGCGCCGACACCGAGACCCTCTCGACGCGCTGCGATGTTGTGACACTACATGCGCCCGGGGGTCAGAAGGTCATCGACGAGCGCTGGCTCGCCGCCGCCGACCGCCCCGTGCTGCTGGTGAACACGGCCCGAGCCGACCTGGTCGACGAGGAGGCGGTCGCCCGCGCCGCCCGACGTGGACGCGTGGCCGCCTACGCCGCCGACACCCTCGCGATCGAGTCGACAGGTGACGCGGCGTCGCCCCTCTTGGCCGACGACCTGGCCGACCGCGTGGTCGTCACCGCCCACCTCGGCGCGCAGACCCGCGAGGGCGTCGACGGCATGGGGCGCATGGCCACGACCGACATGGTCGCGCTGCTGCGCGGAGACGCCCCCGCGCACCCCGTGCCCGCATGACAGGCTTCGTCCGCAGCGCCACGGGCGACCTCGCCCCCGGAACTCTCGGCAACGTCGACTACCACGAGCACCTCTTCCAGGTCTCACCGCTCCTGCCGGGCGACGACCTCGACGACGAAGGGGCCAGCACCGAGGAGACCCGCCAGTTCGCGGCATCCGGATTCCACACCCTCGTGGATGCCACCCCCCTCGGACTCGGCCGGCGCCCGGCCGCGGCCCGCCGCATCGCCGACGCCACGGGTGTCGCGGTCGTCCTCACGACCGGACTGCATCGACGAGAGCATTACGCCGCGGACCACCCGCTCCTGTCCGCCGACGTCGACACGCTCGCCGCGGCCTTCACCGACGACCTCCTGAACGGCGCCGCCGAACCGGGCGAGCCGCGCGATCCCGCGATCCGTGCGGGCGTGCTCAAAGCGGGCATGGGGTATTGGCGGATGGATGCCGTCGCCCGGCGCTCCCTCGAGGCGATCGGACGCGCCCACGCGGCGACCGGCGCTCCCGTCATGGTGCATCTCGAGCACGGGACGGCGGCTCTCGAGACGCTCGAGGCCCTGGGGTCGGTCGGGGTGCCCGCCGATCGGGTGGCTCTGGCGCACGTCGACCGCAATCCCGACCCGGGGCTGCACGCCGAACTCGCGGCCGCGGGCGCCTTCCTCGGCTACGACGGTCCCGCTCGAGCGCGCGAGCACCCCGACTCGGTCGTCCTGTCGTGCTTGATCGCCACCGCGGCGGCCGGCGGTGCGGCCCGCATCCTGTTGGGCGGCGACGTGGCCCGCCGCACGCGGTACATCGCTTACGGCGGCATGCCGGGGTTGCGGTACCTCGGCGACCGGTTCGTGCCGCGCCTGCGCGCCGAGGGCGGCGACGACCTCGCCGAGGCCGTCCTGCGCCGCAACCCCGCCGCCTGGCTGACCTGGCGCTGAGCCCTGCAGCCTCGCCGACCTGGCGCTGAGGTTTGCCGCCTGGCTGGCGTGGCGCTGAGCCCTGCCGCGAGGCGAGGGTCGCAGAGAGGGGCGCAGCGGAGCGGGGTGCGGCGGAGCGGGGTGCGGCGGAGCGGAGTGCGGCGGAGCGGGGTGCCGCGCCAAGCGACGGCGCGCACGTCCGACGCCCGTGCATGTCCCACTTTCCGCGGACCGTGTCCCCTTCTCTGCTGCGTGCGAAGCGCGGGAACCGCACATTTCGGGACACGGATGGCGGGGAGTGCGCCCGCCGGGACGTGCGCCCGCCGGGGGCGAGCGGAGGAGATGCCGAGAGCGGAGGATCACGCCGCGCCCGCGCATCCTCCCTCCCCCGGATCTCCTCCCCCGGATACCCGCCGCCCGCTCGCGTCGCGCCCGCGGCACCCTGCGGCGTAGCCGAACTACCGCCCAGAGCGCTCAACGACGCCGCATCGCGTTGAGATTGCCCAAACTCCCCCACTTCTTGTAGTGTTACTACGCACGACGACGCACCCCGGTCGTCGGCGAAGGGAACGACTGTATGTGCGCCGCTGCACGACTGGCCGAACCGGCCCGGATGACCGTCGACATCGCCCGCGGCCTCCTCGCCGGAGGATCCGAGCGTTACGAGAAGCATCTGCCCGACCTCGCCGGTGTCTACCGCGATGACGAGGCCTACGCCGAAGCGGTCGCCCGCGACGACGGCGAACCGGTGTACTGGGTCGAGAGCAGCACCCCCGAGACCGGGCGCGGAGCGCTCACCATCGGCCTCAGCGTCCTGCGGCCCGGCCGTGTCGGCGACGAGTTCGCGATGACCCGTGGGCACCTGCACGCGCAGTCGGAGTTCGCCGAGCTGTATTACGGGGTCGCGGGCTCGGGCGTCATGCTGCTCGAGTCGGTCGAGGGAGAGTGCCGCGCCCTGCCCATCACGCCCGGGGTTGTCGTCCACGTCCCGGGTGGTTGGATCCACCGCAGCGTCAACGTCGGCGACGACACGCTCGTCACACTCTTCACGTACGCGACCGAAGCCGGTCAGGACTACGGCATCATCGCCGACGCCGGCGGAATGCGACAGCTCGTCGTGGCCGACGGCGCGGACTGGACGACGCGACCGAACCCCGACCACGGAGGCTACCGTGCCTGATCCCGGGCCCGTCCTCGCCGACCTCGCTCGGCACATCGACATCAGCTGCGTGCAGGCGCAGCACGCACGCGCCGACATCGACGAGCTCGTCCGGCAGGCGGTGGCGGGCAGCTTCGTCAGCGCACACGTCCTCCCCGAGTGGCTCGGCTACCTGCGCGAGCAGCTGGACGGCACGAGCGTCCTGGCCGGATCGCCGGTATCGTTCCCGAGCGGCGGCGCCACGACCGCGACGAAGGTGGCCGAAGCATCCGAGCTCCTCGCCCTCGGCGCCCAAGAGCTCGACGTGGTCGTCGCGATCGGACGCCTGCGCTCGGGCGACGACGCCTATGTGACCGACGAACTCGCCGCGATCGTCGAGGTCGTCGACGGCCGCGTTCCCCTGCGCGCGATCCTCGAGGTGGGCCGACTCGACGCCGACGACATCCGACGCGGGGTGGATGCCGCCATCGAGGCGGGCGTGCCCTGGATCAAGACCGGCACCGGCTGGTCGGGCGTCCCCACCTCGATCGAGCACATCCGCCTGATCGCCGACCGGGCCGACGGCCGCGCGGCCCTCAAGGCCGCGGGCGGGATCCGCGACCTCGAGACCGTCCGCGCGATGGCCGAGCTCGGCGTCACCCGATTCGGCATGAACGCCACCGCCGCGCTGGCCGCGGTCGACGCTACGAAGGACCACCGATGACATTCCCCACCTTCACCGCCGCGACGCTGCGCCCGGCGACGGCCCCCACCCTCTACTTCATCGGCGTCACGACGGGGAGTTCCTCGATCCAGCACGTCTTTCCCCGGTGGGCCGCGCATCTCGGACTTCAGGATGCCGTGCTGCAGGGCATCGACCTCCCCCTGCACGCGCCGGCCGAGGACTACCGCGCCGTCGTCCGGTTCATCGCCGAGGACCCGCTGAGCCTCGGCGCCCTCGTCACCACGCACAAGATCGACCTGTTCGCCGCGTGCCACGACCTCTTCGACGAGATCGACGCCTTCGCCGCGCTCATGGGAGAGACCAGCTGCATCTCCCAGCGCGACGGCCGACTCGTCTGCCACGCCAAGGACCCGATCTCGAGCGGCCTGGCCCTCGACGCGTTCCTCCCCGCCGGCTTCTGGTCGCAAGGCCCCGCCGACGCCCTGTGCCTCGGCGCGGGCGGATCGTCGATCGCGATCAGCTGGTACCTCTCGCAGCAGGAGCGCGGCCTCGACCGCCCCGCGCGCATCATCGTCACCAACCGCTCGGCCGCGCGTCTCGATCACCTGCGCGACATCCACGCCTCGCTGCCGACCGACACCCTCTTCGAGTACCACCTCACCCCGACCACCGCCGACAACGCCCGCGTGCTCGCGGACCTGGCACCGCGCTCACTGGTCGTCAACGCGACCGGCCTCGGCAAGGACGCCCCCGGCTCGCCGCTCCCCGACGACGCCGTGTTCCCCCTCGACGGCGTCGCGTGGGATCTCAACTACCGCGGCGACCTCGTCTTCCTCGATCAGGCGCGGGCGCAGAGCGCCGAGCGGCGTCTGCAGGTCGAGGATGGTTGGATCTACTTCGTGCACGGGTGGACGCAGGTCATCGCCGAGGTGTTCGACATCGACATCCCCACTTCGGGTCCCTCTTTCGAGCGGTTGAGCGAGCTCGCCCTGGCCACCCGCTGACCGATGGAGACCCTCGCTCTCGCCCTCGACCTCGGCACCGGGGGCTGCAAAGCCTCGCTCTGGTCGGCCGACGGTCGCTCGGTCGCCGAGACGGTCGTGTCGTATCCGACGCGGCATCCCGGTCCCGGCCGCGCCGAACAGCGGCCGGACGAGTGGTGGGATGCCGTGGTCTCGGCGACCCGCGACGTCGTCGCCCAGACCCCCGGCGCGCGCGAGGCCGTCGTCGGAATCGCCCTGTCGGGGCAGAGCCTGGGGGTGGTGCAGGTCGACGCCGCCGGAGTTCTCGTCGCGCGCGACACCCCGATCTGGTCGGACACCCGCGGTCGCGCGGGCGACGTCCTCGGTCGCATCGGCGAGGACGCCTGGTACCTGCGCACGGGCAACGGCTTCGGCGCGCAGCTGTACCCGGTCTTCAAGGCCCAGACGATGCGCGCCGAGGACCCCGAGGGGTGGGCGCGCACCCGGTCGCTGCTGGGCTCGAAGGACTGGATCACCCTCCGGCTCACCGGCGAGATCGCGACCGATCACTCGATGGCATCCGGGTCCGGCGCCTACGACCTCACCCGCGGCGACTACGACGACGCGATCCTCGACGCCGCCGAGATCGACCGCTCTCTCCTGCCCACCCCGCGCGAGTCGTCCGACGTCGTGGGGACGCTGCGGGCCGACGCCGCGGAGGCACTCGGGCTCCCCGCGGGGGTGCCCGTGCACGCCGGGGCGGTCGACAACGCGGCGATGGCGCTGGGCTCTCGCGGCACGACCGACAGCCGGATCTACGCCGCGCTCGGTTCGTCGAGCTGGATGACGGTGACCTCGAGCGCCCCCGTGCTCGACGTCGAGACGCGCCCCTACGTCTTCCGCCACGCGGTACCCGGTCTGTACATCAGCGCGCTCTCCACCTTCAGCAGCGGCACGACCCTGACGTGGCTGCGCGACGTGCTGCGCCCGGGCACCGACATCGGCTCGTTCATCGACGGCGCCGCAGAGAGCCCGCGCGGCGCGCGCGGTGCGGTGCTCGTCCCGACACTCGCCGGCGGCACCCCGCTCGAGGGAGGGAGCGGCATCCGCGGCACGCTCGTCGGCATCGAGCTCGGCACCGCGGCACAGGATCTCGTGCGCGCCTGCCTCGAGGGCATCGCCTTCGCGCTCGATCGGAGCCTGCGCCACATCCGCGCGCTCAGCGGCCTCCCGGCCGACACCGACCTCCTCATCTCGGGCGGGGGAAGCCGCTCCGCCGTGTGGAACCGCATCTACGCCGACGTGCTCGACACGGCGCTCCTGCGCACCACCGTCGACCAGCAGGCCGCCACCCTCGGCGCCGCTGCCCTCGTGTTCGCCGGTTCGGGGGTGTGGCCCTCGCTCCGCGTCGCCGACGACGCCCACCGGGTGATCGAACGCCTCGAGCCCGACCCCGACGGGGTGCGCGCCTACGCCGCTCCCCGTGCCCGATACTCCGCTGCAGCCGACGCCGCGGTGCTCTTCGCCCGATCCAGCCCCTCCCAGGAGACCGCATGACCGCCCTGCCCCTCGTCGTCATCACCGGAGCCAGTTCCGGGATCGGCGCCGCGACCGCGCGCGCCTTCTCGGCCGCCGGCCACCCGCTGCTGCTCATCGCCCGGCGGCTCGCCCCCATGGAGGACCTCGGTCTTCCGGATGCCGAGCTCGCCGAGGCCGACGTCACCGACACCGCCGCGGTGTCCGCGGCCATCGCGCGCGCCGAGGAGCGGTTCGGTCCGGTCGACCTGCTCGTCAACAACGCCGGGCTGATGGCCCTGTCGGCGGTCGCCGAGCAGGATCCCGCGCTCGTGCAGGAGCAGTTCGACGTCAACTGCGTCGCCCTGGTGAAGAACAGCCAGCTCGTGCTCCCGGGCATGCAGAGCCGCCGCCACGGCACCATCGTCAACATCGGCTCGATCGCCGGCAAGCAGCTCTACGAGAACCACGTCGTCTACAACGGCACGAAGTACGCGGTGCACGCGATGACCGAGGGCCTGCGGCGCGAGAACGCCGCGCACGGCGTCCGTGTGCTCCTCGTCGCCCCCGGGATGGTCGACACCGCCCTGCTGAGCAACACCGGCGAGGGCGATGTCCTCGACGGCTACCGCGAGTACAAGCAGAGCATCGGCGGCGGGCTCGTCCCCGACGACATCGCCCGCGCGATCCTCGCCGCGTACCAGCTGCCCCAGCACGTGAGCTTCCGCGAGATCGTGGTCGCCCCGACGTCGCAAGACGCATGACCGGCCTCGACGTGCTGCACGGCAGCCGCATCGTTCCGGTCGTCGTCCTCGACGACGCGTCCTTCGCGCCCGACCTCGCCGACGCGCTCCACGCCGGCGGCATCCCCACCGCCGAGATCACCCTCCGCACCCCCGCCGCCCTCGACGCGATCCGCGCGGTGGCCGGACGTTCCGGCTTCGCCGTCGGCGCCGGCACGGTCACGACCGTCGCCCAGGTCGAGGCGGCCGTCGACGCCGGAGCGACGTACCTCGTCTCGCCGGGGTTCGACGACGCCGTGGTCGAACGGGCGGCGGAACTCGGCATCCCCTTCATCCCCGGAGTGGCGACCGCGACCGAGATCCAGCGCGCCGTCGCTGCGGGATGCGATCGCCTCAAGCTTTTCCCCGCGGGCGTCGCGGGCGGGCCGACCGCGCTGAAGGCCTTCGCCGGACCGTTCCCCGACGTGCGGTTCCTGCCCTCGGGCGGCGTATCCGCTGCGAACGCCGGGGAGTACCTCACCCTGGGCAACGTCTTCGCGGTGAGCGGGTCGTGGATGGTGCCGACCGCAGCCCTCGCGGCACGGGATGCCGACACCGTGCGCGCCCTGTCCGCCGAGGCGTCCGCGGCGGTCTCCGCCGTCTGACGCGCCGTCCGCGGAGTCCGCGACCGCCCCGCCGGGTTCCGGCATCCGGGGCCGGCGCGTCGGTCGTGGACTCCACAGGACGGCCCGTCCTGCTTCGCCGCACAACGAATCCGGTAGCTGTACTACCGAAAGGTAGTGGCGGATGCGCGACAGATTCCCGGAAAAACGGCCCTTGCGCAACCAGGGCAACCCTCATAGCCTCGCTGATACATCCCCTCGGCGTAGCTTTACTACAGATTCAGCGATGAATCACCGCGACGCCTCCCATCACCGGCGATAGGAGAACTCATGAGACGACGGCGTACCGCCCTCGCCTTGACCGCGACGACGAGCGTCGTCGCGGCTGCCCTGCTCGTCCCCGCGACCGCGGCGTCCGCGGCCGACGAACAGCGCACCGTCACCGTCCACCTCGACCAGACCGTGCAGGAGGACTACCTCGGCGTCGGCGTCAACGTCATCCCGTGGAGCCTGCTCGAGGGCACGACGAAGTACGGCTACGACGACGCCGACTGGGAGGTCGACGTCGAGCGCATCCACACCCTGCAGCCGAAGGTCGCCCGCATCTGGTTCCAGATCGACTGGATGGAACTCGAGAAGGGGCAGTACGACTTCCAGAGCCCCGAGATGAAGGCGTTCTACCGTTACCTCGACGCGTTCAAAGACGCGGGCACCGAGATCGAGCTGAACTTCGGGTGGAAGGTCGGCGCGCGCGTCCACGACTGGTTCACCATCCCGGGCGCTCCCGACCCCTACATCTCGGCCCCCGCCGACCTGCCCGCGTACGGCGCTTCGGCCTCCGCGCTGCTGCAGAACCTCTTCGACCGCGGCTACGACAACGTCGACCACCTCACCTTCTACAACGAGCCGAACGGCAGCTGGGACTTCTGGGCGCCCGGCGACGAGAAGGCGTACTACGCCGACATGGCGCGCGCGGTGAGCGACCGCCTGACCGCCGACGGCCTGCGCGACGAGATCGACATCTGGGGCCCCGAAGAGGTCAACGCCGTCGGCTGGACGCAGTACATGGCCGAGAACGCCGGCGACGTGTTCGACCAGTACTCGTTCCACCTGTACGGCGAGTCCTACGACGCCATGGGGGATGCCATCGCCCAGCGCCGCGCGGTGATCGACGACGCTCCCCTCAACCTCTCCGAGATGGGCTGGACCAACCCGGGCACGAGCGTGTGGGAGACCGGCTACGCGAACTACATCATCCGCAGCGCCAACGACGGTGTGCACTCCAACCTCATCTGGCAGCTCAACGGCGTCATGACGGGCGACCCGGCGGGTGATACGAACGGCTCGTACAACCTGTGGGACTCGCTCATCCTCGGCCTCGAGCCCACCGCCGCGTTCTCCGAGGCGGGCCCGCTCATGCGGTACGTCCCCACGCACAGCACGGTGCTGGGCACCGAGGTGTCGGATGCCGACGTGCGCGCGACCGCGTTCCGGGCACCGGACGGCGAGCTCACCGTTCTCGTCGAGACCCAGTCCGGATCCTCGAAGGACGTGCGCGTGCAGTTCGAGGGCGGCGCGACCACCGCCGACTTCACCCGCATCGCGTACACGGACTCGATCGCCCAGCCCGGAGAGAACGCGCTGCTGCCCGCCTCCAGCGGATCGCTGACCCCGGATGCCGACGCCTTCACCGACACCGAGATCGGCGACGAGCACACCTACGCGATCTACACCACGGCCCCCGCGGCCACGCAGGTCGAGATGACACCCGTGCGCACCGCGGTCGCCGGTGGCGGGCAGGTGCAGCTCGGGGCGAACGTCATCGACGGCACCGGAACGCCGACCTGGTCGGTTGTCGGCACCGACAACGGCAGCATCGACGCGAACGGCGTCTTCACCGCCCCCTCGGTGACCACGGAGCGCACCGTCGCGGTGCGGGCGACCCTCCCCGACGGGGAGTACGGCGTCGCTCAGGTCGAGGTCACCCCGGCCAGCACGCCCGGGGTCACCGATGCACCCGTGTTCAGCCTCGAACGCGGCGTCTACGACTCCATCGAGGCCGTGACGATCACGAGCGCCACCTCCGACGCGCAGATCTTCTACACGACCGACGGCAGCGAGCCCACGGCATCCTCCACCCCGTACACGGGGCAGATCTTCCTCGAGCCGCTCAAGACGACGTACGTGCGGGCCGTCGCGGTGGCGCCCGGGGCGGACGCGTCGGGAGTGACGTCGCGCCTGTACAAGGTGAAGGACGTGCAGAACGCGCCCGACGGATACACCTTCTGCCAGTACGCCGACGGCGGCGCGTGCGCCTTCGAGGGCGAAGCCAACGTGGCCTTCGGCTCGGACGGACAGTTCGTGTTCGGCACCTTCACCGACGGCGTGGACTGCGCGGTCGCCTCGTTCGGTTCCGACCCGAACCCGGGCGGCGACAACCGCTGCTTCGTGAACCCGGACGTGTCGGAGGAGCCGCCGCTGGTGAGCATCCTCAACGCCGGCTTCGAACGCCCCGCCACCGGCGGGACGGCGAACGGCCCGATGGTGAACGGCTGGACGTTCAGCGCCCGCGCCGGCATCCAGCACAACAACAGCGTGTTCGTCCCCGCCTCGCCCGCCCCGCAGGGCGAGCGCACGGCGTACCTGAAGAGCGACTCGGGGCTGGCCAGCCGCATCGACCAGACCGTGGTGTTCCCCGCCGGCGAGTATGCGATCACGTTCGCCGCGGCGAACCGCGTCGGCTTCGGCGGTCAGCAGGAGTTCGACGTGCAGGTCGACGGTCAGACGCTCGGTCACTACGTTCCGGTGGGCGGCGACTACCAGTACTACGAGACGGCGCCCTTCACGGTGACGCAGGGCGAGCACACCATCTCGTTCGTGGCGACCACGACCGAGGGCGACAACACCGGGTTCGTCGACGACGTCCGTGTCGTCGCGGCGGAGACGGAGCCGGGCGACACCACGGCCCCGACGGTGACGGTCAAGGAGGGCGCCGCGTTCACGCAGGGCACCGCCGAGGCCTACGACAAGGTGAGCTTCAAGCTCTTCGACGAGGGCAAGATCGACCGCGCGGTCATCAACGGCGTCGTGAAGGATCTCGTCGACAACACCTGGTCCGACGTCAACTTCGTCGCGCCGGGAGTCTTCGGGGCCGTGTCGGGCGAGAACACGCTCGTCGTCTCCGACGTCGCCGGCAACAGCACGACCGTGACGTTCACGCTGCGCTGAGGTGCGCCGCGGGCCCGTCTCGCCTTCGGGCGGGGCGGGCCCGTTCGCGTGCGCCGGCGGGTCGGTCAGGCGGAGAGCCGACGCGTGGGCTTCGGTGGTGTGCTCAGGGCCCGTCACGGGAACAGGCGATGCGCCCGGAACAGGCCGGATCCGCGCGGATCGCCCTGTTCTCGACGCATCGCCTGTTCTGGTGCCGCCCCGCGGGGCGGGAAGCGCGCGGGCGGCAGTCCCCCACGGCCGCCGCCCGCGCGCGCTTACTTCGCCGGCTTCTTCTCCGGCACGGGCGCGTTGCCCGAGGCCCGCAGTTCGGCGTAGTACGCCGCGGCTTCGTTCTGACGATCGTCTTCCACGCCCGACGCGATCGACGCGCGCACGTGCTCGGGACCATAGCCGAAGGCGTCCACGAGGTCCTGCGCGTGCGGGCGCAGACGCGCGCACAGGCGGTCGATGTAGCTCGAGACCGCCGCGGCGCGCTGCGTCGACAGGCGCCCGTTGATGAGGTGCCACGCGAGGTGCTTCTCGATGAGCTGGAGGCCGAACAGATCGCGCACCCACGTCATCACCTGCAGGGTGCCGCGGTCTTCGATGCGGTTGATCGCGTCGGTGAACGCCTCCCACTGCAGGAGCTCGCCGTGGGCGCGCGCCGCCTCGATCAGCTCGGACTGGTTCGCGTTGAACAGTGCGGCCGCGTCTTCCCGGGAGAGCTTGGATGCCGGACGCAGACGACCCGCGATGTCGGCGATCATCTGCTCGACGCGGCCGGCCAGCAGCTCGTGCTGCTGCTCGGCGCGGAGTCCGCGCTCGACCGACCGGGCCGTGGACCCGAGGTCGGTCACGGCCTGGCCGAGCTGACGCAGCCCCGCCCCGTGGAAGAGCTTTCCCGCGGTCTGCCCGACGGCGAAGGCGGCGAGGGCCTTGGCATCCTTGCCCTTGAACTGGCGGGCGTAGTCGGCCAGCAGCCGCTTGCCGACGAGCTGGAGAAGGATGTTGTTGTCGCCCTCGAACGTGACGAAGATGTCGAGGTCGGCGCGCAGCCCCACGAGACGGTTCTCGAACAGGAAGCCCTGACCGCCGCAGGCCTCGCGTGCCTCCTGCAGCGTGTCGAGCGCGTGCCAGGTCGACAGGGGCTTCAGGGCCGCGGCGAGCGTCTCGAGGTCTTCGCGGTCGGCGTCGGTGTCGAGGGCGCCGCTGAAGACGCCGTCGAACTTCTGCAGGAACTCGTCGTGCGCGAAGATCTCGGCGTAGGTGGTGGCCAGGCGGGGCAGCAGGCGACGCTGGTGCTTGCCGTAATCGAGCAGCGTGACCTCCGGGGTGCCGCTGCCGGAGTCGAACTGGCGACGCTGGTTGCCGTAGGTGATCGCGATGATGAGACCGATGGCCGACGCCCAGGCTGCGGCGCCGTCGAGCGAGACGCGCCCCTGGACGAGGGTGCCGAGCATCGTGAAGAACCGGCGGCCGGGGCTCGCGATGTCGCTCGAGTACGTGCCGTCGGCGGCGACGTCGCCGTAGCGGTTGAGCAGGTTGGTACGCGGAACGCGGACGTGGTCGAAGTGCAGGCGGCCGTTGTCGATGCCGTTCAGGCCGCCCTTGAGGCCGTCGTCCTCGCCGCCGATACCGGGGAGGAAGTTGCCGTCCTCATCGCGCAGGGGCACGTAGAAGCAGTGCACGCCGTGATTGACACCCTTGGTGATGAGCTGGGCGAACACCGTCGCGGCCTTGCCGTGGAGCGCGGCGTTGCCGAGGTAGTCCTTCCACGCCCCGCGGAACGGCGTGTGGATGACGAACTCCTCCGTCTCGGGGTCGTAGGTCGCGGTCGTGCCGATCGCGGCGACGTCCGAACCGTGCCCGGTCTCGGTCATCGCGAAGGCACCCGGGATCTCGAGGCTCATGATGCCGGGCAGCCACTTGTCGTGGTGCTCGGCGGTGCCCAGCTGCAGCACGGCGGAGCCGAAGAGGCCCCACTGCACGCCCGACTTGATCTGCAGGCTCGGGTCGGCGGCGACGAGTTCCTCGAAGCCGGCGATGTTCGCGCCGTTGTTCTCCTCGCCGCCGAAACGCTTGGGGAAAGCCCGGTGCACGGCGTTGTTCTGCACCAGCAGGTGCAGCTGGCTCAGGGTGCGCTCGCGGTGGGCGTCCATCCCGAGGCTGTCGTCGCGCCACAGCGCGGGGTCTTTGAGCATCTCGCGCGCCTGGCGGCGCGTGTCGCCCCAGGTGCCGAGGAGCAGGTCGGTGACCCGGTCGATGTCGATGCGCGACTCGGCGGCCTCGGCGGCGGAGTGCGGAGCGGACGGGGCACCCCCGACGGGCGTGCGCGTACTCGTGGCGGGCGTGGTGGGACGGACGGCGGCGTCGGTCATTTCGGCACCTTTCGACGTTGCAAAGGGATGCCACCACGGTAGGAGTCCCACAACGCACCGGCAAACGATGTGTGCGGTGTCGACAACAACGCCGGGCGCGGGGACGCGGGGTCGTTGTGGGGGGTCAACATTCCAGCGGGGGCGCTCTGCGCGGGAGCAGGCCACACCGAGCCGCGGTCCCTGAGCCCGTCGACGGGCCCCGACCCGCGCGTCAGTTCGCGGCGACCACCGTCAGGATGCCGTCGCCGTAAGCCTCGCGCTTCTTCGCGCCGATGCCGGTGATGCCGTCGAGGTCGTCGACCGACCCGGGCCGCGCGGCGGCGATGGCCCGCAACGTCGCGTCGCCGAAGACGATGTAGGCCGGCACCCCCTGCTCTCGGGCTTTCTCGGCGCGCCACGCCCGGAGCGCCTCGAAGAGGTCGCGGTCGCCGGGGGCGACGTCGTCGGCACTCGACTTCCTCTGCCGGGACGAGCCGCCTCCACCGGTGCGGCCGAGCACGTCGCGGCGCAGCGGCACGGGCGTCTCGCCGCGCAGCACCCCGGCCGAGGCCTCGCTGAGGGCGAGCGTGCCGTAGTCGCCCTGGGCGACGATGATCCCTCGGGCCAAGAGCTGACGGATGACGCTGCGCCAGTCCTGGTCGGAGAGGTCGGCGCCGAGGCCGTAGGTGCTGAGCCGGTCGTGGCCCTGCTGCGAGATGCGCTCGGTCTTCGCCCCGCGCAGGATGTCGATGAGGTGCCCGGCACCGAAGGCCTGACCACGCTCGCGCTGGAGACGCACGATGGTCGACAACAGCTTCTGCGCGGCGATGAGCCCGTCCCACGTCTCGGGCGGGGTGAGGCAGGTGTCGCAGTTGCCGCACGGCTCGGACTTCTGCCCGAAGTAGTCGAGGAGGTTCTGGCGGCGGCATCCGACCGTCTCGCAGAGGGCGAGCATGGCATCGAGGTGCTGACCCAGACGCATCTTGTAGGAGCGATCGCCCGGCGACTGGTCGATCATGCGGCGCTGCTGCACGACGTCTCCGAGCCCGTAGGCCATCCACACGACCGAGGGATCGCCGTCGCGCCCCGCGCGCCCCGTCTCCTGGTAGTAGCCCTCGACCGATTTCGGCAGGTCGATGTGGGCGACGAAACGCACGTCGGGCTTGTCGATCCCCATCCCGAAGGCGATGGTGGCGACCATGATCACCCCGTCTTCCCGCAGGAAGCGCGACTGGTTCGCTGCGCGCACGGAGGCGTCGAGACCCGCGTGGTACGGCAGGGCGTCGAGACCCTGGGTACAGAGGTACGCCGCCATCTGCTCGACGCTCTTGCGACTCAGGGCGTACACGATGCCGGCCGACCCCTCGGGTTGGCTCTTGATGAACTGCACGAGCTGGCGACGCGGGTCGACCTTGGCATCGATCCGGTATTGGATGTTGGGGCGGTCGAAGCTCGCGACGAAGCCGCGGGCGTCGCGGAGGCGCAGTCGCTCGACGATCTCTTGCGCGGTGGCCGGGGTCGCGGTAGCCGTGAGCGCCATGCGCGGAACCCCGGGGAAACGATCGGCCAGGTCTCCGAGCGCGAGGTAGTCGGGGCGGAAGTCGTGGCCCCACTGCGACACGCAGTGGGCCTCGTCGATCGCGATCACGCTGAGGCGACCGCGCGCGAGCAGGCCGAGGGTCTGCGCGCCGTTGAGGCGCTCGGGGGCGACGTACAGCAGGTCGAGCTCGCCCGACAGGTAGGCCTGCTCGACCGCTTGGCGCTCGGCCGGCGCCTGCGTGGAGTTGAGGTACCCGGCGCGCACGCCGTTGGCGATGAGCGCCTCGACCTGATCGTGCATGAGCGCGATCAGCGGGCTGACGACCAGCCCCGTTCCGGGGCGGACGAGCGCGGGCACCTGATAGGTGACGCTCTTGCCGCCGCCGGTGGGCATGAGGACGACCGCGTCTCCCCCGTCGACGACGTGCTGCACGATGTCGGCCTGGTCGCCGCGGAAGGCGTCGTACCCGTAGACCTCGTGGAGCACCTCGCGCGGGTCGCGGCCGGTGAAGTCGCGCACCGCCGGGAGCTCGCGGGCGGTGCCGGTGGCCGCAACGGCGCGCGCGAACGCGGACGTGGGGTCGACCGGCGGGGGCGGGGCGTCGAGATCTTCGGGCGGGGCGAACAGGTCGGGGTCCCAGTCGACGTCGGCGTAGGGGTCGTCGTAGCCGCCGAACGGCTCGGGCGGCGCGTCGGCGTAGGGCTCGGGGGCGGCGCCGGAGGAAGTCACCCGTCCACGGTAACCCGGGGCGCCGACACCCGCGCGGGCCGCCCGGGCATCTGGGGACGAGGACTCACGAATCCGGGGTGTGCAGGCGTGCCAGGTAGCGCTCGACGCGGAACGGCACACCCGCCCTGTCGCGCAGCGACACCGCGACGATCACGGCGGTGGTCAGCGGGATCGTCCAGGCCGCGGGCTGGGCGAGGACGGCCGCCCAGGGGTCGGCATCCGGGATCATCGCCGCGCCGACGAACGCGGCACCGCACGCCACCGCCCCCGCCACCATGCCCGCGACCGCCCCGCGAGCCGTCAGCCGCGGCCACCAGACCCCGAGCACGAGCACGGGCGACAGCGTGGATGCCGCGAAGACGAAGACCGCGCCGACGCTCGAGACGAGACCCGCCGGTTCCGTGAGCAGCGCCACCGCGAGCGGAACCACCGTGCAGAGCACCGCCGACAAGCGGAAGGAGCGGACGCTGCCGCCGAACACGTCCTGGCTGACGACCCCCGCGAGCGAGACCACCAAGCCCGACGAGGTCGCGAGGAAGGCGGCGAACGCCCCCGCGACGATGAGCGCCGTGAGCAGTTCGCCCACGAGGCCCGGAAGGAGGCGCGCGGGGAGAGCGAGCACGACGGTGTCGGCGAGGCCGCGCACGGCCAGGTCGGGCGCCACGACGCGCGCGATGAGCCCCATCGTCGAGGACACCGCGTAGAACGCTCCGATGAGCACGATGACGACCACGGTCGTGCGCCGCGCCGAGCCCCCGTTCGGGCTCGTGTAGAAGCGCACGAGGACGTGCGGAAGCCCGATCGTCCCGAGGAGGAGGGCGAGGAGCAGCGAGACCGTGGCGTAGGTGTCGACCGCGGCCGGCCCGTACTCGGCGGGGAAGATCGCGGCCGGATCGAACTCCCTCGCGCCCTGGGAGAGAACGACCAGCAGGAACACCGCGGGAACGAGCAGCGCCGTGAGCTTGAGCCAGTACTGGAAGGCCTGCACCGCGGTGATCGCCCGCATCCCGCCGGCCGCGACGAGAGCGGCCACGAGGGTCGCCACGACCACGGCCCCCACCCATCCCGGCACGTCCGCGACGACGCCGAGCGCGAGGCTCGCTCCGTGCAGCTGCGGCACGATGTACAGCCAGCCGATCACGAGCACGACGACGCTCGTCACCCCGCGGGCGGTCCGCGATTCGAGCCGCGCCTCGACGAAGTCGGGGATCGTGTACGCGCCGCTGCGTCGGAGCGGGGCGGCGACGAAGAGGAGGACGAGCAGATACCCGGCGGCGTACCCGATCGGGAACCAGAACCCCTCGGCACCCGAGAGCAGCACGAGCCCGGCGAGTCCCAGGAACGTCCCGGCCGAGAGGTACTCGCCACTGATCGCCGACGCGTTCCAGACGCTGCCGACGCTGCGCGAGGCGACGAAGAAGTCACCGGTCGTGCGGGACAGGCGCACGCCCGAGAACCCCAGGACCGCGGTGACGACGATCAGCAGCCCCACCGCCGCGAGGTCGAAGACGGGATTCACGCGTCGGACCCCGGTTCGGCGAGGTGGCGGTAGCGCCGTTCGTTGCGCGCCGCCGCCCGCACGAAGATGAGCGCGAACACGAGGATCACCGGATAGAACGCGTAGGCGTGCGCGAGCCACGACAACGGGACGCCGAGGACGACGGGGTCGCCCAGCGCGGGGAGGATCGCGATCACGACGGCGAGCGCACCCGCGACCACGAGGAACGCGGCGACGCAGCCGATCGCGAGCCGCAGCTGCGCACGGACGAGCCCGCGGGAGAACACGTCGTCGGCCTCGTCGGGGGCGTGTCCCGGCAGGGCGAAGCCGCGCGTGGCCGGGCGCGGCACCCGCGGCGATCCGGATGCCGTGACCCGGACGCGCGGCAGGCGCGGCGGCTCATCGGTCATGGCCTCCCATCGTGGCATCCGGGGCGGTCGTCGTCGACGCGCTCCCTCGCTCACACCTCGCGGGACAGCGGGACCGGGGGCATCGCGGCGAGGGGATCGAGGTCGACGCGGCGGGCGCGGCATCCGGTGCACCGGACGTAACGCACCCGCCCCTCGCTCGTGACGTGCGCGGATTCGGTGACCCACGCGTGCTCGTGCACGGATGCCGCGACGGGAAGCGAGAGGGTTTCGGGGGCGCTCATGGTGTCAGCGTGCTGTAATGCCGTTATGCATCTCAACCCTTACGGTGAGTACGCGGTCCTGCTCGCGGCCTCGCTCGCGAACGACTGGCCCGTCGACCGTGACGGCGTCGAGGAGCGGGCACGGGAGCTCGGCATGTCGATGGACTTCCCGGTCGGAGTCGACGATCACGAGCGCACGCGGGACGTGATCGACGACTGGCTGCGGGTCGTGGACGAGCCCGACCCCGATGCGCGCGCGGCCCTTCTCAACGCGCAGATGGCCGCGGTCACCGCCTACCCGCGGCTCACCAACCACAACGGCGAGGGGTGGCACCTGCACTACCGAGACGAGAACGATGCGCTCCCCCGCGTCCTGGCCGCGGTCATCTCGGTCGGCACGGCGCTTCATCTCGTCACGCGCGGCCAGGACCGCCTCGCCCGCTGCGCGGCCGAGCCGTGCCGGAACGTGATCGTCGACATCACGCGGAACGGGCGGCAGAGGTACTGCTCGGTGCGGTGCGCGAACCGCGCGGCCGTGCGGCGGCATCGCGCGCGGCGGTAGGACGTGGCAGCGGGACTCCCGGGCCCGCGCCGGCGCAGCGGAGGAGATCCGGGGAGGGGAGGATGCCACAGCCCGCGGCCGTCCTCCGCTCGCGGAATCCCCTCCCTTCGCCGGCACCGTCCCGCGACCCGCCGGCGCGGCCCGCGCACGCGCCCCGCACGGCACCGCGCCGCGCGCGCCCCGCCCCTCAGCGCAGCAGCGCGTCGCGCACCGCGGGGACCAGCCGTCGGCTGACCGGCAGCTCGATCTCGGCGAGGACCACCGAGGGCGCCGCACCCGACAGACGCACCTCGACGACGGCATCCCGATGCACCAGGGTCGACCGGTGCACGCGCACGAAGCCGGCCTCCGCCCAGCGCTCGGCGAGCTCCGACAGCGGCACGCGGACGAGGTGATCGGATGCCGCGGTGTACAGGCGCGAGTAGTCGCCCTGCGCCTGC
>JARBUN010000143.1 GCA_029239635.1 Microbacterium sp.
GCTGCTGTACGCGGGGCGGTCACGGCGCACGATGGCCTTCGTCGACGAGCTGGTCGCGCGATACGGCGAGCGCGTCGAGGTCCACGCGGCCGACGAAGGAAAG
This sequence comes from Microbacterium sp., assembly GCA_029239635.1. Taxonomy (GTDB): domain Bacteria; phylum Actinomycetota; class Actinomycetes; order Actinomycetales; family Microbacteriaceae; genus Microbacterium. The sequence goes on from JARBUN010000143.1 coordinate 104, forward strand.
CGTCTCGACCTGTCTGCGCGCTTCGCGACGCCGACGGCGCGAACCGTCGTCTACGCGTGCGGGCCGGCCCGCCTGCTCGAGGCCCTGGAGTCCGCCCTGTCGGGATGGCCCGGAGGGAGCCTGCACCTCGAGCGCTTCGAGGCGAAGGTGCTGGGACCACCGGTGTGGACGGAGCCGTTCGAGGTCGACCTGCTGCTGTCGGGCGTGACCGCGACGGTGCCGCCCGAGCGGTCGGTGCTGGACGTTCTCGAGGAGGCGGGCGCCGTCATCCCCTCCAGCTGTCGCGTCGGTACGTGCGGCACCTGCGAGGTCGCCGTCATCGACGGGGACGTCGAACACCGCGACTCCGTGCTCTCCCCCGAGGAACAGGCGTCGAACCGCACGATGATGGTGTGCGTGTCTCGGGCCGCGTGCGAGCGGATCACGCTGGAGCTGTAAGAGCGCGCACTGCCTGTGCGCCGTCGCTCCGCGCCGGGCTCCCTCGGTTCGCCCGCTGGCTCACCCTCTTCCGCGTGAACTCACCCGTGCAGCTCGACACGGCGACCGAGCCGTCCCGCCCGCGCATCGGCGGCCGCGGCCCAGAGGACGCGCAGCTTCGACGGCTTCCGTGTCCACGCCGCACACGCGAGGCACAGCGTCCAGAAGAGGCCCGCGTTGACCCACCGCGCCGCGCTGCGGCGCCGCCCGGTCCGCAGCTCGCGGAAGATGCGATTACGGACCGAGTAGTACAGCAAAGCGTCGTTCGTCGACCGGAACATCGCGAGGACCTCGAAGCCCGGAGGCATCCACCGGTCTCCGCGGGGGTCGACGACGACGGCCTCGCGGGACAGACGGATGCGCCCGCCGGCGTGCACGATGCGGGAGGTGTACTCGAGGTCGTCGCCGTAGAGGACGAGATCCCCCTCGGGAAGTCCGATCTGACGGAGCACGTCGAGCCGGACGAGCAGCCCCCCGTACGGGGCGTACGACAGATCGGCGCCCGCCGGAGGCGTCCGCGGACGCCGGAGACCCGCGCGCTCCAGAGCACGCCGCGCGAACAGGGCGAGCTCGACGCCGGCGAACGAACGGTCCTCGCGGGGGTGCTCCCGCGCCTGCTCGGCACGCCGCGCCTCGGCGACGTCGCGCGCGTCGGCGCTCGGGGCGCGGGTCGGTGCCACGGCGCACAGGTCGTATCCCTCGGCTCGCAGGGCTCGTTCCTCCGCGAGGAGGGTGGAGAGGGCATCGCCGTGCGGGAGGTTGTCGTCGTCGAGCAGCCAAAGGTGATCGGCATCCGTCTCCAGAGCGCGGGCGATCGCGAAGCCGAAGGCCGGCGCGGATCCTTCGTTGCGTGCGAGGCGGTGAAGGCGCACGACGGGGGCATGGGCGCAGGCGTAGTCCTCGAGGTCCCGCCGGGCGGCATCGGCGGAGCCGTTGTCGACCACGATGACGGGGCAGACGCCGGCACGGCGCAGCGCCTCCACCGTCGCCAGGCACGAGGCGGACCGGGAGCCGTAGGTGACGGTGGCGCCGACGACGCGGGGACGGGTGGGGGCGGACATGCTCACCTTTCGACGGGGGTGCTCGACGGGGCGTAGATCGCGGCGAGGGTGCGCAGGAACCGGTCGGCGGAGAACTCCTCGACGGCGGCGCGCCGCACCCCCTCCGCCTGCCGATGCGCGGCCGCGGGGTCATCGAGGGCGGCGCACACCGCCGCGGCGAGGGAATCCGCGTCCTCGGCGACCGCGAACACGGCGAGGGTGTCGTCGACGATCCCCTCGACACCGATGGACGTCGACACGATCGGGATGCCGCGCACCAGGGCATCCACCGTCTTGAACTTCACGCCCGCCCCCGCGCGCAGCGGGATCAACGCCAGGGCCGCCTCGGCGTAGACGGGCTCGAGCGACTCCACCCGACCGGTCACGCGCACCGTCTCGGGGTGCTGCGCGGCCTCGTGCCGCATGTCGTCGGTGGGGTGGGCCCCGGCGAAGACGAAGCGGGCATGCGGATGCCGGCGACGCACGCGCGGCGCGATCTCCCGCATGATCCACAGCGCCGCCTCGGCGTTGACGGAGCGGTCGAAGGCCCCGACGAAGAGGATCGATCCCCCGGCGTCACGGGTTCCCGTCGCCCTCCCGAGCGGCTCGGCCAGGGGAGGGCGCACGACCCGGACGGTCGCGGTGGACCGGGATGCCCGGTCCACGATCGCGGCATCCTTCCCGCTGAACACCAGGACCGCGTCCGCGTCGGCGTACACCCGGCGCTCGTCGCGGCGGACGGTGGCCAGACGGCAACGCGCCACCAGCGCGCGCGGATGCCACCGGCGTGCGTGCGCGGCGAGGAACCTCTCGGCGCTCTGCAGCAGGACGTCGTGGGCGAAGACGATCCGCCGCGCCCGCGTCGTGATCCCTCGACCGAGCCAGGCGGTCTCGGTCCATTGGAACTCGATCACGTCGGCGGTGAAGAAGAGGGCGTGCACCTCGGCGGACGACGCGAAGGCCCTCCGCCGCCGCCGAAGCGGACGGACGGGGAAGAACCGCTGGTGCTGCCGGTCCCAGACGGCGCCGACCCGCCGTGCACCGCGCGGCCGGTCGGGCACGGTGACGAGGACGCTCGGGAACTCCCCCGCCGTCCGCGCGGCGGCCGCGCGGTTCTCGGGCGAGTCGGGAGCGATCACCGTGACCTCGTGCCCGAGGGCGCGCAGAGCGCGGAGGTGACGGAGGAAGTACTGCCCGCCGGCGTGCGGGATGCCGTCGGACGGGACGATCGGGGCGACGCTGACGATCTGCATCTGCTTCCGTTCCGTCGGGGGTGGGGGCGCCGACCCACCCTGGTCGGTCGCGGACGCGCGGGCTGCGGGGGCGCGCGGGCGCCCGGGCGGGTGAAACACCGTTATCTCGGCGTTCACCGTCGGGTGAGTCCTCGTCTCCACGGCGACGGCGGGACGGGGGCGGCCCCCGGCACCGCGTTCGCGACGCCGTAGTGTTCGGCCGGGTCGGACATCCGTCGGAAAGGGGAGCCGCGGTGGACATCACCCACGTGCAGAGCAGTCTCGTCGCCCCGCTGGGCGGCGCCGAGTCGTACGTGCTGGCCCTCGCGTCGGAGCAGGCGCGTCGGGGCGACGACGTCGAGATCGTGACGGCGTGGACCGACCCCGGCACGGTCGAACGAGCCCGACGCGCCGGTGTCCGGGTGCGCCGCGTCCGGGTGCGCCGGCCCTACCGCCCCGACCAACACGGCGGCGGGGCGGGCGCCAAGCTCCTCTTCCACGCCCTGGACCTGATCGGCGCGGTCGCCCCGACCCCCCTCATCCGCGACGTGCAGCACCCGGGTCGGGTCGTGCACGTGCACCGCTTCCAGGGTCTCGGCGCCCAGGTGTTGCGCGCGCGCCACTGCCCCGTGGTGCACACGGCGCACGACTACTGCCTCGTCGACACGACCTCGACGACGATCCGCGACGGCCGAGAAGCCGACCACCTCGGCGCGGTGCAGCGCCTGCGGGCGCGCGCGATCTGGCGGGCCGCACGCCGCGCCGACATCCTCGTGTTCCCGAGCGAGCGCACGCTCGCGCGCCACCGCGCCCTGGGGATGCCGGGGGACGGCGTCGAGCAGCGCGTCCTGCCCCACGGGTGGCCCGCCCCGGCCGCCTCACCCTCTCCCGTCGTTCCTCCGGCGCGACCGCGATTCGTGTTCCTGGGCAAGCTGCAGGCGACCAAGGGGATCGCGCTCCTGCTCGATGCCTGGGCGCTGCTGGACATCGACGCCGAGCTCGTCATCGCCGGCGACGGTCCGGAGCGCCCGGCCGTGGAACGCGCCGCGGCCTCCGGTCTCCTCACCTACGCCGGCTGGGTCGACGGGGAGGACAAGTCGAGGCTGATCGCGTCGGCGACTGCCCTGGTCTTCCCCTCGCTCTGGCCCGAGACCTTCGGCCTCGTGATCGCGGAGAGCCTTCTTCTGGGGCGCCCGGTGGTCGCGACCCCGCAGGCCGCCGGCTCGTTCGTCCGCGACGGCGAGAACGGGCTCGTGACGACGGATGCCGGACCCCGCGGGCTCGCTGACGCGCTCCGCCGCGTCGCCGTCGATGCGGACCTGCGTGCGCGACTCGCGCGGGGAGCCGCGGCCAGCGCCGCCGCGCTCGACTTCGGCACGCACGTCGAGCGGCTCGCCGCCGTCTACGCCGACGCGCGCGAGAGCTTTCTGCGGAGGCGTTGAGCGCGCGCGGGGTGCCTCCGCGCCGGCCGCCGACAACTTTGTCACGAGGGTCACGCCGAGGAAATACAGCGGAAACGCACGGTTCCTAGCATCGGAACATCGCCGGATGTTGGTCACACCAACACTCGCTCGTCGACATCGCGCTCGACGGTGACGAGGTGCTCGCGGTGGTCCCGGCGGGAAGCCCGCTCCCCGACACCGACGGCGAGACGCTCGACCTCACCGGCTACCTCCTCACCGCCGCCGGAGCCGAGCCCCACGCGCACCTCGACAAGGCCCTGTCGTGGGATGCCATCCAGCCCCCGTTCGGCGACCTCGAGCGCGCGATCGAGAGCTGGCACGCCTTCGCCGTCGCGCTCGACGAGGACGAGACCCTCGGCCGGGCACGG
>JARBUN010000144.1 GCA_029239635.1 Microbacterium sp.
GGTCGTTCCACGGCCGGGTGAGACCGGCCTCCTCCCACAGCGCCACGACGGCGTCCTCGTCGACGGGGGCGAAAGCCCGGACCTCGATGCTCATGGGCGTTCCTCTCCGAGGGATGCCACGGTCGTGGCATCCGCTGTCCTCGCGTCGAGCCAGTGCGCCGCTCGGTACCGGCGGAACCACGACACCTGACGTCGCGCGTACCGGCGGGTGAGCGCTTGCGTCTCCGCGATGGCGTCTTCTCGGGTGAGATCGCCCCGGAGCTGCGCGAGGGCCTGGGCGTAGCCGATCGCGCGTCCCGCCGTCGCCCCCCGCTCGAGACCCTCGGCGCGGAGGGCCTCGACCTCGTCGAGCAGACCCGCAGCCCACATCCCCTCGACGCGCGCATCGAGCAGGGGGACGAGGTCTTCCCGGTCGATCGTCGTCGCGAGGATGCGGGTGTCCGGATGCCAGAACTCCGGGGCCTCGGGAAGGGCTCCCCCGTGCGTCTCACCGCCCTGCGCCAGCACCTCGAGCGCGCGGACGACGCGGCGCCCGTTGCGCGGATCGATGCGCTCCGCTGCCGCGGGATCCGCCTCCCGCAGGCGCGCGAAGAGGACACCGGACCCGAGACGGTCGAGCTCGTCCTCGAGCTCGGCGCGCAACGCCTCATCCCGCGGGGGGAATCGGAAGTCCCACAGCACCCCCGAGACGTACAGGCCCGATCCCCCGACGAGGATCGCGTCCGCGCCGCGGGCGTGGATCTCGCGGATCGCCGTGCGGGCGGCATCCTGATACCAGGCAACCGCGGCCTCGTCGGTCACCGCGAGAGCGTCGAAGAGATGATGCGGGATGCCGCGACGCTCGGCGATCGGAAGCTTCGCCGTGCCGATGTCCATGCCGCGGTAGAGCTGCATCGCGTCGGCGTTGACGACCTCCGCCGCGCGATCGCGGCGGGCGAGCGCTTCCGCCAGATCGAGGGAGAGCCCGGTCTTGCCCGTGCCCGTGGCACCGACGACGGCCCACAGGGTCGGGGCGGTCACACGCCGACGCGGAGCGTGGGCAGGCCCAACGACACCGCGCGGGGAGCTCCGGCCTCGCCGGCGGGAGCAGGCACGCCGCACGACTCGGCTTGCGAACGGTCCCAGGCATCGCCGGCGCGCGTGCGACGGATGCGCAGCGGCGCCCCGTCGGGGGCATCGGCGAGGAGGTGGAAGGGCGCGGCGTGCGTGACGGTGACGGAGACGACGTCGCCGGGGCGCGGCACGGGCGACCCCTTCGGCAGCTCGAAGTGCACGAGGCGGTTGTCTTCGGCGCGACCGGTCAGGCGGTGGGTCTCGGCGTCCTTCTTGCCCTCACCGGCGGAGACGAGGACCTCGAGGGTGCGTCCGAGCTGCTTCGCGTTCTCTTCGGCGGCGATGCGGTCCTGCAGCGCGATGAGACGCTCGTAGCGTTCCTGCACCACGGCCTTCGGCACCTGGTCGGCCATCGTCGCCGCCGGAGTGCCCTCGCGGATCGAGTACTGGAAGGTGAAGGCGCTCGAGAAGCGCGCGGCCTCGACGACGCGCAGCGTCTCCTGGAAGTCCTCCTCGGTCTCACCGGGGAAGCCCACGATGATGTCGGTCGTGATCGCCGCGTGCGGGATGCGCTCGCGCACGCGATCCAGGATGCCGAGGAACTTCTCGCTGCGGTACGACCGACGCATCGCCTTGAGGATGCGGTCGGAGCCGGACTGCAGCGGCATGTGCAACTGCGGCATGACGGCCGGGGTCTCCGCCATCGCGGCGATGACGTCGTCGGTGAAGGCGGCCGGGTGCGGACTCGTGAAGCGGATGCGCTCGAGACCCTCGATCTCGCCCGCCGCGCGCAGCAGCTTGCCGAAGGCGAGCCGGTCGCCGAACTCGACGCCGTAGGAGTTGACGTTCTGACCGAGCAACGTGACCTCGATCGCGCCGTCGTCGACCAGCAGGCGGATTTCGTTCAGGATGTCGCCGGGGCGGCGGTCCTTCTCCTTGCCGCGCAGGCTCGGGACGATGCAGAAGGTGCACGTGTTGTTGCAGCCGACCGAGATCGAGACCCAGCCACTGTGGACGGAATCGCGCTTCGTCGGGAGTGTGGAGGGGAAGATCTCCAGCGACTCGAGAATCTCGAGCTCGGCCTCGCCGTTGTGACGCGCGCGCTCGAGCATCCCGGGCAGCGAGCCCATGTTGTGCGTGCCGAAGACGACGTCGACCCACGGAGCCTTCTGCTGCACGGCGTCTTTGTCCATCTGGGCGAGGCAGCCCCCCACGGCGATCTGCATGCCCGCGCGGGCGTCCTTGCGCGACTTGAGATGACCGAGCGTGCCGTAGAGCTTGCCCGCCGCGTTGTCGCGCACGGCGCAGGTGTTGATCACGACGACGTCGGCCTCGGCGCCGGCGTCGGCGCGGACGTAGCCCGCGCTCTCGAGCGAACCGGAGAGGCGCTCCGAGTCGTGCACGTTCATCTGGCAGCCGAAGGTGCGGACCTCATACGTCCGCGGTCCGGCGGCGCCCTGCGCGGCGGGGGACGGCGCGATCAGGGTCGGAGTCGAAAGGGGGGTGGTCATGATGGGAGCAAGTCTAAGCGCCGGTCGTTCGCCGGGTCCTCGTCGATTCGCGTGGACGGCCTCAGGGGATGCCGCGCGAATCGGGCGCATGTGTGCGTTCGGAGGCCGGACTTCGCCGCGGCGCCTCGTTAGGTTGACAACGACGCGGGGGTCCCTCGCGCCCATCCGCGTGCGCGGATGCACCGCGAAGGAGAGCTCCGTGAGCGAAGGACGGTCGTGGACGTCCTGGTCCGAACCCGTGATCGGGGCTGACCGGGACGCGGCGGCTCTCGCGGGCTCTCTCCTCACCGGGACGTCGGTGATCGTCGCCGGGGCACGCGGGAGCGGCCGCAGCCACCTTCTTCGGGCCGTCGTGCGGGAAGCGGCGGCGCACGGCGTCGCGCCCGTCGTCATCCGTCCGTCGACCGTGCTCGCGGATGTGCCTTTCGGAGCTCTGGACGCGGCCGGTGATCCCCGCATGATCGACCTGCGCCGGGGCCGTGTTCCCGATGGCGACGTCGTCGTCCTCGTCGACGACGTCCACGCCCTCGATGTCGACTCCGCGCGCTTCCTCGCCCGGTGCGTCGCCGACGGTCGCGTCACGCTGCTCGCCACGCTCCTCATTCCGCGCGCCCGCGCGCGTCGCGTCGATCTGGACACCACGGGCGTGGGGCAGACGATCCTGAGCCTGTGGCTCGACGGTCTGGCCGAGCGTCTCGACCTGTCGGAGCTCACCCCGGCGGACAGCGAGAAACTCCTCGCCGTCCTCCCGGGCGCATCGACTCTGGATGCCAGCATCTGCGGCGCGATCTTATGGAGAGCCGACGGCTCCCGGACGCTTTTGCGAGAACTCGTGGCCGAAGCGGTCGGGGCCGTGGCCGCCGGCCGTGATCCCTTCGCCGCCATCCGCGACACCCCGCCGCACAGTCGACTCTCCGTGGCGCTCGCGCTGCACACGGGCGATCTCGCCGAGGCGGATCAGGAGTGCCTCGCGTTCCTGAACCGACTGGCCCACGTGGAGTTCTCGGTCGCGACGCGATTCGCCTCGCACACGCGCATCGAAGCCCTCATCACCGCGGGGCTGGTGCACTCCGACGACAGTCCGGCGCGACGCCTGACCGCGAACGAGGCGATCGCTCGCGAGGCCGAACGGCAGCTGGGCAGTGCGCGGATCGATGCGCTCGTCGCGGCCGCCGGAGCGCGCATGCTCGAAGCCGACGGCGAGTGGTGGTGCACTCCCCTGGCCGTGTCGATCGCCGAGAGGTGGCATCGCGGCGACGACACGGCGGACGCCCGGGTACCACCGGCCTTGCGTTCCCGGGTCGCTCTGGATGCCTCGCGCCAGGCGAACGATCGGGGAGACGCCGCCCATGCGGCCGCCCACGCGGCCCGCGGGCTGCGCGCTCTCGACTCGCCCGAGCTGCGTCTCGAGGCCGCCTTCGCGCTCGCCCAGCTGGGGACGGGCTCGGACGCGGTGGCGATCGACGAGATCGATCCGGGGGACCTGGACGACGAGGGCCGCGGGCGTCTCGCGCGCCTGCGAGCGGTCGTCGCGGATCGGGGGCTCGCCGTCCCGCTCTATGCGGCGACGAGGGGCGACGCGGATGCCGAGATCGAACGGCACCTCGACGAATCCGCGCGCGCGGGGGCGTCGTTCGCGTGGTCGCGCGCGGTCGAGGCCGCGGAGCGTGCGCTGGCACTGTCGACCGAGCGGAGCGCCACTCACCTTCGCGCGCGGCTCAGCGCGGGCATGGCCGAGAGCTTTCGCGGGCGGTGGGGGCGAGCGCGGGCGCACTTCGACGAGGTCGAGCGCCTGCTCGACGCGCGCCAACGTCCGGTGGACATCGGAGCGACGCAGCGGCTCAGCGCGCTTCTCGAATGGGAGGCCGTGCGGGCCAAGTCGGCCGGCTCCCTCGCGGGGCCGGATGCCGACCTCGCCGAGCTCGGGCTCGCGGAGGCTCTCGCGGCGAGCGGCAGGACCACGGACGCTCGAGCCATGCTCGCCCGGATCGAGACGGGCGATGAGCTGTATGTGCGCCACGCGCGGACGTCGGTCGAGACGACCGTGCTCATGGCGGAAGGTCGCACCGACGAGGCGCGCGTCACCGCACGGACCGCCGCAGCGCTCTCGGCCGGGCACGAGGTACCGCCGGTCCGGGCTCGGGATCTGTTCCGGCTGGTCGTGCTGCAGGACATCACCCCGGCGGAGAGCGAGGAACTTCGCGAGCTTTTGCGGACGACCGATCTCCCCCTGGCCGTCGAGCTCCGGAGAAGACTGGACGCGTGGGAAGCCGGCGACGTCCATGACGCCGGGGAGGGACTTCGCCTGCATCCCCTCTGGTCGGTGGACGATGGTGCGGACGGCGCGCGCCTCGGCCGGCTGTCGCGATTCCCCTCGCCGACGCCTTCCGTCGAGACGCCCGCGTTGAACGTACTCACCCGGCGCGAGAGGGAGATCGCCCTCCTCGTCGAGCAGGGCCACACGAACCGGGAGATCGCGGCGCGGCTCTACCTCTCGGTGCGCACCGTCGAATCGCACGTGTACCAGGCGCGGGCCAAGATCGGCGTCGCCTCGCGCGGCGAACTCGGGCGCTTGGTCGCGCAGTGGGAGAACCAGCAGTCCCGCGCATGATCCCGCGCGACTCGCCGCACACCGCACGAACACGAACCTCGCGCACAGCGCCCGGCGGGCCAGCCTCTTACGGCGCGGAGGATCCGGCGTCAGCCCGGACGGCGCGGCCTCATTCGTCGTGCGTGAACCGCACCCCGGACATCGGGCGGGCGGGTCGGGATCGCCCCACACCCACCTCACGGAGAGCCTGACGCGCGGCTGTCAGCGCGACAGACGATGGATACCCCCGACGCGCGAGTTGGCCGGCCAGGCGTCGGAGAGCCGCGTCGTCGTCTTTGCCGCCGACACCGCGTGCCTTGCTTCGCGCGTACTCGAGCGCGCGCTCGGCGTCGTCGTCGGGCATCTCCGCGATGGCCGCGTCCGCGATATCTCGCGGGATCCCCCGTTTGAGCAGCGTGCTTGCCACGGCACGACGGCCTTCGCCCCGTCGTTCGACCGCGGAGAGGACGAGTTGCTCGGCGAACACCGTGTCGTTGAGGTAGCCGAGATCGACGAAGCGGTCGATCAGCTCGGTGATCACGGCCTCGTCGACCCCCTCCACCCCGCGGACAGCGGAGCGGGCCTCGGAGATCGACAGGGACCGGGACCGCAGCTTGCGGAGCAACAGGGCCTCCGCGCGCTCTCGCGTTTCGTCCTGCGCAGCCGCTGCCTCGTGTGCGGCATCGTCAGGCCCGATGTCGTATCCCTTCGAGCCGTCGTCCTGATTGCGGTCACGCGTGCCGAAGGTCGAGGGGTGTCCGGACCACACGTCTTCCTCACCGGTCGCGGGACGACCGAAGCGACCTCCCGCATCGACGATCCCGGACGGGGCAGAATCCCCCGCGTCGCGTTCGCCGACGGAGCGCGATCTTCCACCCCCGAAAAGCGGGATGACGGGCGCCAGAGCGTCCTCTGCGGCGACGCTCGGGTCGCCATCCACGGATGAAAGTCCGCGATGGCGACCCGGGCGCTGTCCGTCGGTCATCAGGCCGGGCGGCGAGCCGCGAGCTCGTCGGCCTCGGGCTCCGCCGCAGCGGCCGGAGCGCCGATGCCGAGTTTGTTCTTGATCTTCGACTCGATCTCGGCGGCCACGTCGGCATTCTTGATGAGGAAGTTGCGGGCGTTCTCTTTGCCCTGGCCGAGCTGCTCGCCCTCGTAGGTGTACCAGGCACCGGACTTCTTGACGATGCCGTGCTCGACGCCGAAGTCGATCAGGCTGCCCTCGCGAGAGATGCCGATGCCATAGAGGATGTCGAACTCGGCCTGCTTGAAGGGGGGCGCCATCTTGTTCTTGACGACCTTGACGCGCGTGCGGTTACCGACCGCCTCGGTGCCGTCCTTC
>JARBUN010000145.1 GCA_029239635.1 Microbacterium sp.
TGGGAGGCGCTGTCGCAGCGCATCCACCCCGCCGCCTCGCGCGTGACGATGCTGTCCGAAGAGACGCCGGCCATGTTCATCGCGTTCGACCTTCTCGCTCGCGGAGACCGCGACCTCCAGACGGAGCCGTTCGCCGAGCGTCGCGCGCAGCTCGAAGACCTCCTCGGCGACGTGCCCCATCCTGTCCACGTCACGCGCACGACCGCCGATCCCGACCTCGCCCGCCGCTGGCTCGCCGAGTTCGAGGGCGCCGGACTCGACGGCGTCGTCGCGAAGCCGCTCGCCCAGCCGTACGCGCCGAACAAGCGGACGATGTTCAAGATCAAGCACGCCCGCACGGCCGACGTCGTCGCGCTCGGGTATCGCATCCACAAGTCGGGGCAGGGCGTCGGCTCGCTCCTCGTCGGGCTCTACGACGACGAGGGCCGCCTCCACGGCGTCGGGGGCGTCTCCGCCTGGACCGACAAGCGTCGCCTCGAGCTGATCGACGAGCTCGCCCCGCTGGTGGAGCGGGATGCCGACGGCGAAGCGGTCGTCGGAGAGACCGACCGCTCACGATTCTCGGCATCCAAGGATGTGTCGTTCGTCCGGCTGCGTCCGGAGCGTGTTCTCGAGGTGCGGTACGACCAGCTCGAGGGCATGCGCTTCCGCCACACTGAGCACCGCTCTGCCGGCAGCCCGCCCCGGGTCACGTCCGCGTCCAGAGGGCGCCACCGCCGCAACGCCCGTTCGAGCGGTCTGCGCCGCTATCGCGCGCCGGCCACGACGGGCTCCTTGGCGTACACCGGGACGAGCACGTTAGTGTCACCACCCGAGTCCCACGACACGTTCGGCAGCTGGCCTTCGGCACCCGTCAGGGCGGTCCAGCCCTTCTCGGCGTCCGCATCGGGGCCAGCGAGGTAGCCGGTCTCGTGGTCGGAGGTCACCATGACCAGCGTCTCGTCCGAACTCGAGTTTCTTCTCGACCCAGTCGGTGACGGCGTCGACCGAGTCGTTGAACGACAGCCGCTCCTCGACGACGCGCGTGGTCTGGTTGGCGTGACCAGCCCAGGCGACCGCGCTGCTCTCAAGCATGAGGAAGAAGCCTTCCTCGTCCTTCTCGAGCACGTTCAGCGCGGCACGCGTCGAGGTAGCGAGCGAGGGCACGTCCGCGTTCACCGCGTCCGTGAAGGGCAGCACCGTCTTGTTGGCGACCCCGGGACGGCTGTACTGGAACGTCTCGGCGACGCGGGCGAGACCGAAGAGCTTGTCGGGCACGTTCTCACCGTCCGCGACGCGCTCGAAGTCGGCTTTGCTCTTGATGTACGAGAACGAGATCTGGCCCTTCGTGACGCACTCGAAGTCGGGCTGCGAGATCCACGACCCGGCACCGAAGTGCGAGGCGCGCGAGGTGTTGGCATCCGTGTAGTTGGGGGGTCCGCCGCCGATCAACACGTCGACACCAGAGGCGATCATCTCGGTGGCGACGCCGTGGTAGTCGTTGCGGGTCTTGTTGTGCGCGATGAAGCCGGCCGGGGTGGCGTGGTTGAACGGAACGCTGGTGACCAGACCGACCTTCTTGCGGACCTCCATCGCCTGCTCGCCGACGGTCAGCAGACGCGTGCCGGCGGGAGCGAAGCCAAGCGTGCCGGTGGTGATCTTCACACCGGTGCCGAGCACGGTGCCAGCGGCGGCGGACTCGGTAGCACCGGATGCCACCCACGAGAAGTCGTCCGAAGCCTGCACGGGCGTGCATAATCCGCGTCCGTTCGCGGAGTGGTGCTATTGCGCGACCTGCACGGGGAAGTCGTCGCACACCTCGCCCTTGGTACCGGGAACCTTCGCGACCGCACCGGAGTTCGGGGCAACCTCGACCTGCTGGTGGCTGGTGCCGCTCTCGTAGAGGCGGGCAGCATCGAACTGGTTGTAGCCGCCGCCATCCGAGATGAGCACGATGACATTCTCGAGGACGGGTGAGTGCGGGCATCCCTTCGGAAAAAGTGCGACGATGCCGTGTCAGTCGGACGCCGAAACCATCACCGAGACGGACGCGCCCACGGGCTCGACCAGATCAGCGAACGAAGAACATCGCACTGTTCGTGGGTGAGTTCATGCCCAGCGACTTGATGCTCGCCGTCCCCGACACCGCGACCGGGGTCGAGCGCGTCGTCGTCGTGCCGTCACCGACCTGGCCGGATTGGTTGTATCCCCAGGCCGATACGCCGCTCGCCGAAAGCGCGTAGCCCGTGGAGCCGCCGCCGGAGATGTCAGTCACACCGCTCAGCCCTGTGACCGCGACCGGTTGAAGCGCATCGCTGGTCGAACCGTTTCCCAGGCTGCCGACACCGCCGTAACCCCAGGCCCAGACGCTGCCAGACACGATCGCGTACCCGGTCCACGACGACGCGGCGATCTGACTCACGTTCGACAGCGTCGACACGGCCGCGGCGGTCAGACTGTTGGCCGATGAACCGTTGCCGATCTGACCACGATCACCACGTCCCCATGCGCTGACCGACCCGCCCGACAGCGCGTACGCGCCGTCGTAGCCAGCGACGAGCTGGGTGGCATTCGCCACTCCGACGACCTGCACGGGCGCGCCCGTGCTCGTGGTCGTCCCATCCCCCAGCTGCCCGTAGGTGTTCGCACCCCACGCCCAGACATCACCGCCCGCGAGGGCGTACCCCGAGCGATTACCGAGAGCAACCTGCGTCACCCCTGTCAAGGAGAAGAGCTGGGCGGGCGCGGTGCGCGACCCGCCGGTGCCGAGGATCTCATTGGCACCGCTTCCCCAGCCCCACACCTGTCCTCCGACGACGGCGAGCGCAGTGCTGTATCCCGCAGAGATTGCCGTGACCCCGGAGAGGCCCACCACCTGTGTCCATGCGGTGCGAGTGGTTGTCGTGCCGTCACCCAGCTGCCCGGCGGAGTTCGAGCCGACCGCCCAGACGGTACCGTCCTGCAGCAAGGCCAACGAGAACGTCCCTCCCGCAGCGAGCTGGACGACGGGTGACACAAAGGCGAGCGACAGCTGCGTCGCGGTGCGCTGGTTTCCCGACGACGGCGTGCCCAGCATGCTCGACGCGTTCAGACCCACCCCGTAGGCATTGGCGCCCTGGACGGTGAAGGATGCAGAACTCGAAGCCCCCGTCGACACGGCCGTGGCGGTCGTCTGCGTGCCGGGGATGGCCCACGGGGTGGCGAGATCGAGGTCGGTCGACGCCTCACCTGCCCCGTCGGTGACGGCCGACGCAGGCGAGAACGTGGTTCCAGAGGGTCCGGTGAACGACACGGATCGTCCCGCGACCGGCGCGCCGGCACCGTTGACGACCGTCGCCGTCACGCGCGAGGCTCCGGCGGCGAGCACCCGCATTCCCGCGCTGCGGAGGCTCACGGTGTCTCCGGAAGTCGCGTGGGCCGGGGTGGCGGTGACCGCGACGATCACGGGCACGCTCCACAGACCGGCTGCCAGAGCCGTCCGCCGCGGCATCCCATGGACGGTGTCGGGCGTCTTCGTCATCGGACTGATGAGGTCGCTCATGGGGTTTCCTTCGTGAGGGATCAAGGCGCGAACGTCGCGCGCCGGTGAGCGAACATGCGTATCTGCGGCAGCCTCTTGCCGAATGGACGCGCGAGCGCCCCACTGCCCTGCCCCGTTCAGCGGGTGAGACCGCTGATCACACTGAGAGAGGGGACGTGCAAGTGGCACCCGATCCGGAACTCACGTCCGGATCAGTTCACCCGCGGGATCGCCCTCCCAGCGGCCTCGACCGCGCAGCGGAGAGCACGGCGCGTGCGCCCGGTGAGAGCGACGCGCCAGCCTCGCGGTGCGCGCGTTCACGCCCCGGGCGTCTTCGCCCGCGACGGCTGCACGCGAGGCGGCTCGCCCGGCATCTTGGGAAACTCGGGTGGGAAGGGCAGCTCCCCGAGGCCGTTGTCGAGGTCGCGCTGCCACCACTCCAGCAGGGTGTCGACCCGGCCCGGGGTCGCGGCGAAGTCCGCCCACGGATCGCCGATGGATGCCAGTCGCTCCGGGATCGACCGCACCGTGAACACGCTCGGGTCGAGGCCGTCGAGCTCGTCCCACCCGATCGGCGTCGACACGGTCGCTGTCGGCAGCGCACGCGGCGAGTAGGCCCCGGCCATCGTGCGGTCGCGGTTCGCCTGGTTGAAGTCGACGAAGATGCGCTCGCCCCGCTCCTCCTTCCACCAGTTGGTGGTCACGGCATCCGGCATCCGTCGTTCCAGCTCACGCGCTGCGGCGATCACCGCGTGCCGCACGTCGAGGAACTCGTGCGTCGGCTCGATCGGGCAGAACACGTGCAGCCCGCGGTTGCCGCTCGTCTTGATCCAGGCCTCGAGGCCCGCCTCGCGCAGCACGGCGCGCAACTCGTGCGCGGCGGTCACCGCCTCGGCGATGCCCGTGCCCGGCTGCGGGTCGAGGTCGATGCGCAGTTCGACGGGGCGGTCGGGGTCGCTCGCGAGCGAGGCCCACGGGTGGAACACGATCGTGTTCATCTGCGCGGCCCACACGGCGGACCCGATCTCGCTCAGGATGAGCTGCGGATGCCGCCGTCCACTGTTGTAGGTGACCGTCACCGCCTCGACGAAGTCGGGCGCGCCCTTCGGCGGGTTCTTCGAGAAGAAGCTCTCGCCGCCGATGCCGTCCGGGAAGCGTTCGAGCGACACGGGACGGTGCCCGTTGGCCGCGAGGAACGGGTCGGCGACGGCGAGGAAGTACTCCGCCAGCTCGCGCTTGGTGATGCCGAGCTCGGGCCACAGCACCCTGTCGGGGCTCGAGAGTCCGATCTCCCGATCTCCGTGGGGCCCGGGAGCGGTCAACGTGATGCGAGGGGATGCCATGCCCCGACGGTAGTGCGCCGGACCCCGCGGCCCCCGTTGCGGGGCGGGCTTCGCGGCCCCGGGTCCACACGGGCGCGGGGCGATCCTCCCCGAACGCCGCGCCGGGCGGCCCCGACGCCGGCTGTCCAGCCCGGGCCCCCGG
This sequence comes from Microbacterium sp., assembly GCA_029239635.1. Lineage (GTDB taxonomy): Bacteria > Actinomycetota > Actinomycetes > Actinomycetales > Microbacteriaceae > Microbacterium. The sequence continues at coordinate 4,985 of JARBUN010000145.1, forward strand.
CATCCCGCCGCCCTTACGCTCGAAGCATGACCTCCCCCGCCGCCCGCACCGCCCTCGACATCGCCGACTGGCGCCGCCGCGTGTTCGCCCTGTACGAGGCCGTGCGCGACGCCGACGACCCCGAGGACGCGCACGAGCTCTGGCGCATCGAACGCGACGCGCTGTTCCGCTCCTCGAGGCCGAGGAAGCGTCGTTCGTCGCCATGACCGGAACCGACGGCGAAGTGGGGTTCGAACGTATCGGCCGGGTCGAGCTCACCGACACCGGGTCGCTCGACGTGTGGCGGCTCACCTCGTACGGCGGCGGTCTGTTCATTCCGGTTCGGGATGCCGCAGCCGGGCGCCCGGGCGGAACCTACGGCGGCGGCCGCTACCTCATCGACACGATCAAGGCCGTGCCGGTCGGCGAGCTGTACGGCGTCTGACGGCGCGGACGCCCGGGTCCACGGCATCCGGCAGGCTCCATCTGACGGCGCGGAGGCCCGGGCTGACGGCGCAGACACCCGGGCCCACGGGGCGCGCGGGCGAAACTCCGGAGAAATCGGCGGTCCCCCGCCGCTCGGCTCACGCCGGAGGGGCAGGCCGCCCGCGCGGGAGGGGCCGGGCTCCCACGACTCAGGAGTTTCGCTCGCGGACGCCGTCCCCTCCGGCCGGGCCCGCACGGCCCGGACCGGGAGCGGCCGGCTTACTCGGCGAGCGTCAGGACCGGGGCGAGCTCGGCGCGCGACAGGCGGATCCACGGCCCCGCGGGGTCGACGAGAAGCCCCGTGAGCTCCTCGTCGCCGGCCAGAGCCTTCGCGAGCTGCTCGACCTTCAGCGGCACCGGCTGGTCACCGCGGCCGAGGACGGCGATCCACAGCGGCGCGCCGTCGACGATCGCGGAGACGATCGTGGATGCCGTCTCCTCGGTGCGCTTCTCGCTGAGCGCCGTCTTCACGCGGAGCTGCTCGTCGGCCTCGGAGACCATCCGCTCCAGCAACGCCGCGGGAAGAACCGCACGGGCGTCGTCGGACGCGGGGTCGAGCACGATTCCGGCGTACGGCCCGCCGAGGACGTGACGCAGGAGCGCCATGACCGGCTGCCCCATCGCCGAGGTGTCGCGGTCGCCGTCGGCCTCGACGCTCTTGGTGAGGGCCTGACCGCTGCTGTACGCGAGGACGAGCTGCTCGTCTCCGCGCGTGGCGATCGCGAGCGGGAGATCCTTCCCCTCGGCGAGCAGCGCGCGGGCGTCTCCCTTGACGCGGAGGAAGACGTGCCCCTGCAACAGCTGACGGGCGACGTTCAGCAGCTGAGGGGTCTCGGGCTGGCCGGTGATCTCGGCCAGCGCCATCGCGAGCAGCGCGTTGTCGCGGAGCCCCGGGACCGACTCGAAGCCCTCGGGGGCCTCCATCGGCCCGGGCTGGCGAGCCGACGGGCGAGCGGCGACCGGAGGCGTCGAGGGAGCCTCGGGGGCCGCGCCCACCCCGCGGAAGGAAGAGGTCGAGATGGTGACGCTGGGGGTCGGCGCGGCGGCGGCAGCGGTGCCGTCGTCGGCGGAGTCGGTGGCGTCGCTCGGACCGGCCGGGTCGACGGGCTGCTCGCCCGGTTCGATCGTGGTGTCGGCGCGGTCGTCGGACTTGTTCCGGCGCGAGAAAAGAGCCATTGGGCCAGCCTAGCCGCGCGACTTCTCGTCGCGTCTCCCCCGGGGGAACTCGGAGGTGGACCGACGGCTACAGCTTCGTGATCGGCGCGATCTTGATCAGCAGCTTCTTCGGCCCGACGGTGTCGAAGCGCACGTGCGCGACGCGCTTCGCGCCCTCGCCCGTGACGGCATCCACCCGACCCTCCCCGAAGTCGTCGTGGCGGATGCGATCGCCGGAGGCGAGCACCATGTCACCGTTGTCGCGGACCTTCGCCGGGATCCTGTTCGGGAACTTGCTCGGGTCGGCCGGTGCGCGCTTCGGCAGCGGCACGAGCTCATCGCCGTAGCGGCTCCCCCCACCCGTCTGCCCCGGGCGCCGCCCGCGCGCGTTGAGCGCGCGCGACTGCGATCCGCCGCGGCCGTTCACGTCGCCCGGCGACTGCCGCCAATCGATGAGGTCGGCGGGGATCTCCTGGAGGAATCGGCTCGGCATCGCGACGGTGACCTCGCCGAACTGCGCGCGGGTCATCGCGAGCGACACGTGCAGGCGCTTTCGGGCCCGCGTGATCCCGACGTAGAACAGACGCCGCTCCTCCTGCGGGCCACCGGGCTCGTTCGCCGAGATCCGGTGAGGCAGTAAGTCTTCCTCCACGCCGGTGAGGAACACGGCCTCGTACTCGAGGCCCTTCGCGGTGTGCAGGGTCATGAGCGAGACGGACCCGGACGCGTCGTCGAGGTCGTCGGCATCCGCCACCAGGGTCACCTCGGTGAGGAAGTCGATGACCGT
>JARBUN010000146.1 GCA_029239635.1 Microbacterium sp.
GATCGACATCGCCGGGGCCGACCTCGTCGACCAGGTCCTCCAGCGCACCTACGGAGACGCGGATGCCGCGGACATCCCGCGCCAGGTGCTGGTGCCGGAACTGCCCGACGACGCCGAACAGCTCGAGGCCTGGCTCCGCGAACGGCGTGGCCGACCCGTCACCCTGCAGGTCGCCCAGCGCGGACGCAAGGCCGACCTGTTGAAGACCGCGACGTTGAACGCCCAACAGGCGCTCATGCTCCACAAGACGCGACGGACCAGCGATTACGTGGCCCGCTCCCAGGCTCTCACCGACCTGCAGGAGGCTCTCGGGCTCACCGAGGCACCGCTGCGCATCGAGTGCTTCGACGTCTCGCACCTTTCGGGCACCAATGTCGTGGCGTCCATGGTCGTGTTCGAAGACGGCTTGCCCCGCAAAGACCAGTACCGGTCCTTCGGGGTGCCCGAGACGACGGATGACACGGACTCGATGTACCAGGTGCTCACGCGTCGCCTCGCGTATCTCGACCGTCCGGACGAGGAGGAACCGGAGACGATCGGCGGCGCGATCGTCGCCGCGCCCGATTCGGCGGAGGCCACGGCGGACGGGGAGGTGGTGACGGCGCGGAAACGCCCGCGCTTCGCCTACCGCCCCCAGCTGCTCGTCGTCGACGGCGGTCAACCCCAGGTCGCCGCCGCCGCACGCGCTCTGGCGGACGCGGGACATGAGGAGATCGCGCTGTGCGGGATCGCGAAACGCCTCGAAGAGGTCTGGCTGCCGGGGGAGGAGTACCCGGTGATCCTGCCGCGCACGTCCGAGGCGCTCTACCTGCTGCAGCGTCTGCGCGACGAGGCCCACCGCTTCGCCATCGTCCATCAGCGGAAGCGTCGGAAACGCGACATCACGAGCGTGTTGGCCGAGGTGCCCGGTCTCGGAGACACCCGCATCAAGGCCCTCCTGCGTCACTTCGGCTCGGTGACGGCCCTGAAGAGCGCGACGCCCGATGAGATCACCGCCCTGCCCGGTATCGGTCCGGCTCTCGCCGAGGCGATCCACACCCATCTCTCTCGGTAGGCTGGAGACGACGACGGGAGGCGACCGCCATGGAACCGGGCCGCGATGAACCAGGGGATGTGCTCATCGTCACGGGCATGTCGGGGGCTGGCCGGTCCACGGTGGCGAATGCCCTCGAAGACCTCGACTGGTACGTGGTCGACAATCTTCCCCCGCAGATGCTGCGCCCCCTCCTCGAGCTGGCGGAGCTCGCGGGCGGAGCCGTGCCGCGGGTGGCGGTGGTGGTCGATGTGCGGGGGCGCACGCTCTTCAGCGACCTGCCCGAAGCTCTCCGATCGTTGCAGGCGGGCCGGCAGGTCCGCCTGGTGTTCCTCGACGCGTCGGATGCCGTCCTCGTGCGACGGTTCGAAGCCGTCCGCCGGCCGCACCCGCTCCAGGGGGAGGGCACGATCCTGGACGGGATCCGACGAGAGCGCGAGCGCCTGGCCCCCATTCGTGAGGCGGCCGACATCGTCCTCGACACCTCGATGTTCAACGTGCACCAGCTGTCTCTTCGGACCGTCCAACTGTTCGGCGAGGAGGGCGCGGCGCGCCACACGGTGACGCTGATGAGTTTCGGGTTCAAGTACGGGCTGCCGCCCGACGTCGATCTCGTGGCGGACATGCGGTTCCTTCCGAACCCGTTCTGGAACGAGGATCTGCGCCCCCTGACGGGGGAGGATCCCGCCGTGCGCGAGAACGTCCTGGGTCAGGAGGGCGCGGCCGAGTTCCTCGAGGCATACGCCGCAGCGCTGCGTCCCGTGCTCGAGGGATACCAGCGCGAGAACAAGCGTCACTCGGTCGTGGCGATCGGCTGCACGGGGGGCAAGCACCGTTCGGTGGTCATGTCCCGGGAGCTCGCTGAGCGTTTGGAGGAGATCCCGGGGGTGGCCGTTCGCGTGGCTCACCGCGACCTCGGCCGCGAGTAGGCTGTACCCTCGTCCCCCGCCCGCCCCCACCCCCCCCTGAACTGAGGAGTACCGTGCCGCTGACCGCCGACGTGAAGGCCGAGCTCATCACCGTACGCGACCCGCGCCCCACCGCGCGTGTCGCCGAGCTCACCGCCATCCTGCGCTTCTCGGGCGGCCTGCACTCGATCGCCAACCGTGTCGCGGTCGAGGCGGAACTCGACTCCGACGTCCTCGCGCGTCGCGTCGCCCGCGATCTCGTCGAGCTGTACGGGGTTCGTCCCGAACTCCACCACGTGCAGGGCTCCGGGGGGCGGACCGGGGGCTACTACGCGGTGCGCGTCATCGAAGCGGGCGAGACTCTGGCGCGCCAGACCGGTCTCCTCGACCAGCGCCGGCGCCCTGTCCGCGGCCTGCCCAACAAGCTCACGACCGGTTCGCGCCCCGATCTCAGTGCGATCTGGCGCGGCGCCTTCCTCGCGAGCGGATCGCTGAGCGATCCCGGTCGTTCGGCTGCGCTGGAGATCTCCTGCCCGTCGTCCGAGGCGGCCATGGCACTCGTCGGTGCCGGGCACCGCATCGGCATCCCCGCCAAGGCACGCGAGGTGCGCGGAGTCCCGCGCGTCGTCGTGCGCGACGGCGAGGCCATCCGCGGCGCCCTCTACGAGATGGGCGCGCGCCGCACCGCGGGGGAGTGGGACCAGATGCGCCAGCGGCGAGAGGTGCGCGCGGGCGTCAACCGTCTCGTCAACTTCGACGACGCGAACCTGCGCCGCTCGGCCCAGGCCGCCGTGGCCGCGTGCGCGCGCGTCGAGCGTGCCCTGGAGATCCTCGGTGACGAGGTCCCCGAGCACCTGCAGCAGGCGGGCGAACTCCGCCTCGCGCACCGCGACGCCAGCCTCGACGAGCTCGGCCACCACGCGGACCCGCCCCTGACGAAGGACGCCGTCGCCGGTCGCATCCGCCGCCTCCTGGCGATGGCCGACAAGAAGGCCGAGGTCGAGGGCATCCCCGGCACCGAGGCCGCGGTCCCCGTCGGGATCGAGGGCTGAGCGCGCGCGGGAGAATCCGCGAGGTCGAGGGCATCCCCGGTGCCGAGGCGGGGGATTCCCGGATGCCGAGCCCTCGGCATCCCTTTCCCTCCGGCGCGACGCGCCCGGGCGACCTATCTTCCGTCATGTGGGGAAGCAACCCCGTGGGTGCGGCGTTACCCCTCAGTAGGATGAAAACGTCACCCTCGCTGCACGTCGTTTCTTGCGTTGAGGCCTCGGTGCAGCGACCGATCCGGAAGTAGAGACCATGGCGAAGTACACACTGCCCGAACTCCCTTACGACTACGCCGCGCTGGAGCCGCACATCAGTGCGACCATCATGGAGCTGCACCACAGCAAGCACCACCAGACGTACGTGAACGGCGCGAACACCACCCTCGACCTGCTCGCCGAAGCGCGCGAGAAGGGCGACTTCGCCAACATCAACCGCCTGCAGAAGGACCTCGCGTTCAACCTCGGCGGTCACACGAACCACTCGATCTTCTGGACGAACCTCTCGCCCAACGGGGGCGACAAGCCCACCGGCGACCTCGAGGCCGCGATCGACGACCAGTTCGGTTCGTTCGACGCCTTCCGCGCGCAGTTCACGGCCGCTGCTCTGGGCGTCCAGGGCTCGGGCTGGGCGGGCCTGTTCTGGGACTCGATCGGTCAGAACCTGCTCATCCAGCAGTTCTTCGACCAGCAGGGCCAGATCGTCGCCGGAACCGTGCCGCTGCTGCTTCTCGACGTCTGGGAGCACGCGTACTACCTCGACTACAAGAACGTCCGCGCCGACTACGTGAAGGCGTTCTGGAACATCGCGAACTGGGCCGACGCCCAGGAGCGCTTCGCCGCTGCCCGAGAGAAGACCGCGGGTCTGCTGGTACTGTCGTAAACGGTGCGGCGTCCCGGTGGGACACCTCACCGGGACGCCGTTGTCCGCCAGCGAACACCGCAATCACGCGCTTCTCGCGCACAACTGATTCAGGAGATATTCCGTGACCGTCAAGATCGGAATCAACGGCTTCGGCCGTATCGGACGCAACTACCTCCGCGCGGCTCTCGCGCAGGGTGCCGACCTCGAAATCGTGGCGGTGAACGACCTCACCGACAACAAGACCCTGGCCCACCTCCTCAAGTACGACTCCGTGGGCGGCGTTCTCGCCGAGGACGTCTCGTACACCGAAGACTCCATCACCGTCGGCGACAAGACCATCAAGGTCTTCGAGGAGCGCGACCCCGCCAACCTCCCCTGGGGCGAGCTCGGCGTCGACATCGTCATCGAGTCGACCGGTCGCTTCACCAAGGCGGAAGACGCCAAGAAGCACGTCGCCGGCGGCGCCAAGAAGGTCCTCATCTCGGCTCCGGCCACGGGCGACGACGCCACGATCGTCATGGGTGTGAACGAAGAGACGTACAACCCCGAGACGGACGTCATCATCTCGAACGCCTCGTGCACCACGAACTGCCTCGCCCCGCTGGCGAAGGTGTTCAACGACGCCTTCGGCATCGAGCGTGGCTTCATGATGACCGCGCACGCCTACACGGCTGACCAGAACCTGCAGGACGGCCCGCACAGCGACCTCCGTCGTGCGCGCGGCGCGGCGATCAACATCGTCCCCGCCTCGACCGGTGCCGCGAAGGCCATCGGCCTGGTGCTGCCCGAGCTCAACGGCAAGCTCAGCGGCTCGTCGTACCGCGTTCCGGTTCCCACCGGCTCGATCGTCGACCTCACGATCGTCACCCCCACCGAGGGCCTGACCGTCGACCAGGTGAACGCCGTGTACAAGCAGGCTGCGGCCGAGGGCCGCCTCAACGGCATCCTGCAGTACACCGAGGACCCGATCGTCTCGAGCGACATCCAGGGCAACCCGCACTCCTCGATCTTCGACGCCGAGCTGACCAACGTCAGCGGCAACCTCGTCAAGGTCTCGTCGTGGTACGACAACGAGTGGGGCTACTCCAACCGTCTCGTCGACCTGACCGAGTACGTCGCCGAGCGCCTGTAACCCTTCATGGCTCTGCGCACCCTCGATTCGCTGGGGTCGCTCGCCGGCACGCGCGTCATCGTCCGTTGTGATCTCAACGTTCCTCTCAAGGACGGGATCATCACGGACGATGGCCGCGTGCGCGCGTCGCTGCCGACCCTCAACGCACTGATCAACGCCGGCGCGCGTGTGGTCGTGTGCTCGCACCTGGGCCGCCCCGACGGGGCGCCCGACCCGAAGTACTCCCTCGAGCCGGTCGCGCAGCGCCTGTCCGAACTGCTCGGACAGCCGGTCGCGTTCGCGCGCGACACGGTCGGCGAGTCGGCTCAGGATGCCGTCGCCGCCCTGGAGGACGGAGAGGTCGCCGTCATCGAGAACCTCCGCTTCAACGCGGGGGAGACCTCGAAGGACGAGTCCGAGCGCCAGGCTTTCGCCCGCGAGCTCGCCGGTCTCGGCGACGCTCTCGTGTCGGACGGCTTCGGCGTCGTGCACCGCAAGCAGGCGAGCGTCTACGACCTCGCCCAGATCGTGCCGTCGGCCGCGGGTCTTCTCATCCAGAAGGAGCTCGAGGTCCTGGACCGCCTGACCGAGAACCCGGAGCGTCCGTACACGGTCGTCCTCGGCGGCTCGAAGGTCAGCGACAAGCTCGGCGTCATCGAGCACCTGCTCCCGCGCGTGGACAAGCTCCTCGTCGGCGGCGGCATGATGTTCACCTTCCTCGTCGCCGAGGGGCACAAGGTCGGCTCGAGCCTGCTCGAGCAGGACCAGATCGACACCGTGAAGGGCTACCTCGCCACGGCGAAGGAGCGCGGCGTCGAGATCGTCCTCCCGGTGGACGCGGTCGTCGCGGCGTCGTTCTCGGCCGACGCCGACCACGTCGTCGCCGACGCCGATGCTCTCGAGGACACAGCCTTCGGCGCGGGGGGCCTCGGTCTGGACATCGGCCCCCGGACGGCGGAGATCTTCGCGGACGCGATCCGCGCCTCGCGGACGGTCTTCTGGAACGGCCCGATGGGCGTGTTCGAGATGAAGGCCTTCGAGGCGGGCACGAAGACCGTCGCTCAGGCGCTCACCGAGGTCGACGGCCTCAGCGTCGTCGGCGGCGGCGATTCCGCAGCGGCCGTGCGTCAGCTCGGCTTCACGGACGACCAGTTCGGTCACATCTCCACCGGCGGCGGCGCCAGCCTGGAGTTCCTCGAAGGTAAGAAGCTCCCCGGACTGGAGGTCCTCGGATGGGTGTGACCAGAACCCCCCTCATCGCCGGCAACTGGAAGATGA
>JARBUN010000147.1 GCA_029239635.1 Microbacterium sp.
GCGGCCGAGCTTGTCGTCGACCTCGAGGGCGATGAACGGCCACGCCCCCTGGTTCTCGGGCTCGTCCTGCACCCAGACCAGCTCGGCGTTCGGGTAGCTTGCGAGAACCCGGTTGAGCTCTTCGATCGGTGCCGGGTAATACTGCTCTAAGCGGACCAGGGCGATCGCGGGGTTCGGGTTCTTGTCGAGCTCGGCCCGCAGATCCCAGTGGATCTTTCCCGCGTGCAGGAGCACGCGGGTCACGGCACCCGCGTCGACACCGCGGTCGTCGTCGAGGACCGGCTCGAAGCGGCCCTCGAGGAAGTCCTCGACGGGGCTCGTCGCACCACGCAGTCGCAGCATCGCCTTCGGGGTGAAGACGATGAGCGGCCGGCGCGGGCGCTGGTAGGCCTGACGCCGCAGGAGGTGGAAGTACGACGCGGGCGTCGAGGGACGCGCGACGATCATGTTGTCCTGCGCGCACATCTGCAGGTAGCGCTCGATGCGCGCCGACGAGTGGTCGGGTCCCTGGCCTTCGTAGCCGTGGGGGAGCAGCAGCACGACGCTCGACTGCTGCGCCCACTTCTGGTCGGCCGAGGAGATGAACTCGTCGATGACCGACTGGGCGCCGTTGGCGAAATCGCCGAACTGCGCTTCCCAGAGCACGAGGGCGTCGGAGCGCTCGACCGAGTAGCCGTACTCGAACGCCATCGCCGCGTACTCGCTCAGCAGCGAGTCGTAGACCCAGAAGCGGCCCTGGTTCTCACTGAGGTTGGCCAGCGGCAGCCATTCCTGGCCGTTCTTGCGGTCGTGCAGCACCGAGTGGCGCTGAACGAACGTGCCGCGTCGCGAGTCCTGACCCGCGAGACGGACGGGCGTGCCCTCCATGAGGACCGAACCGAAAGCGAGCAGCTCGCCGAACGCCCAGTCGATGCCGCCGTTGCGGCTCATGTCGAAGCGCTTTTCGAGCAGCTGCTGGAGCTTGTTGTGCACGGTGAAGCCATCGGGCTTGTTCACGAAGGCGTCACCGATGTGGTGCACGACCTCGCGCGACACCCCCGTCGTCTCGGGCGCACCCGTGGGGACCTCGTCGGCGGCCTCGGTCGAGACGACCGGGTTCGTGCCCGTCTCGGCCTCGTGCGTGTCGGCGAAGGCGACCTCCAGACGGTTCTGGAAGTCCTGCTTCGCCTGCTCGTACTCGTCTTCGGTGATGTCGCCGCGGCCGACGAGGGCCTCGGTGTACAGGCGTCGGACGGAGCGCTTCGCCTCGATGAGGTTGGTCATCAGCGGCTGCGTCATCGAGGGGTCGTCGCCCTCGTTGTGACCGCGACGGCGGTAGCAGACGAGGTCGATCACGACATCGCGGTGGAACTCCTCGCGGTACAGGAACGCCAGCTCCGCGGCCCGGACGACGGCCTCGGGGTCGTCGCCGTTCACGTGCAGCACGGGCGCCTGGATCGTCTTGGCCACGTCGGTGGCGTAGACCGAGGAGCGCGCGTCCGTGGGCGTGGTGGTGAAACCGACCTGGTTGTTCACCACGACGTGGATCGTGCCGCCCGTGCGGTAACCGCGCAGCTGCGACATCTGCAGCGTCTCGACCACGACGCCCTGGCCCGCGAACGCGGCGTCGCCGTGCACGAGGATCGGCAGCCACGAGAAGCTCCCGATGGGCTTGCGGTCCTGCTTGGCCCGTACGATCCCCTCGAGCACACCGTCGACGGTCTCGAGGTGCGAGGGGTTGGCCGCGAGGTACACGGGGAGCTCTTCGCCGTTGTCGCCGACGAAGGTGCCCTCGGTGCCGAGGTGGTACTTCACGTCGCCCGAGCCGCGCTTGCTGCCGATCGCGACGGCGCCCTCGAACTCGCGGAACACCTGGCCGTAGGTCTTGCCGCCGATGTTGGTCAGCACGTTCAGGCGACCGCGGTGGGCCATGCCGATCGCGGCGCCGTCGAGACCCTTCGAGGCGGCCCCCTGCAGGATCTGGTCGAGCAGCGGGATGAGCGACTCGCCGCCCTCGAGGCTGAAGCGCTTCTGGCCGACGTACTTCGTCTGCAGGAAGGTCTCGAACGCCTCGGCCTGGTTCAGCTTCGACAGGATGCGCAGCTGCTCGTCATGGCCGGGCTTGATGTACTTGACCTCGACGTTGCTCTGGAACCAGGTGCGCTGCACCGGGTCCTGGATGTGCATGTACTCGACGCCGATGGTGCGGCAGTACGAGTCGCGCAGGACGCCGAGGATGTCGCGGAGCTTGGCCACGCGCCGGTCACCGAGACCACCGGTGACGAACTCGCGATCGAGGTCCCAGAACGTCAGTCCGTGCGACTCGATCTCGAGGTCGGGGTGCGTGCGCTGGACGTACTCGAGCGGGTCGATGTCGGCCATGAGGTGGCCGCGGACGCGGTACGAGTTGATGAGCTCCTGAACGCGGGCGCTCTTGTCGATGCGCTCCGAGATGTCGACGTTGATGTCGGCGGCCCAGTGGATCGGCGCGTAGGGGATGCGCAGCGCCGCGAAGATGTCGTCGTAGAAGCCGCGCTGACCGATCAGCAGCTCGTGCACCTTCTTGAGGAACTCGCCCGAGCCGGCACCCTGGATGACGCGGTGGTCGTAGGTGCTGGTGAGGGTGATCGTCTTGCCGATCGCGAGCTCGTTGAGCGTCTTCGCGCTCGCGCCCTGGAACTCGGCGGGGTAGTCGAGCGCGCCCGCACCGATGATCGCTCCCTGACCGCGCATGAGGCGGGGGACGGAGTGGACGGTACCGATGCCGCCCGGGTTGGTCAGCGAGATCGTCGTGCCCTGGAAGTCGGCCGGCGTCAGCTTGTTGTTGCGGGCGCGACGCACGAGGTCTTCGTACGAGGCGAGGAACTCGCTGAACGTCAGCGTGTCGGCGCGCTTGATGCTGGGCACCAGCAGCGCGCGGGAGCCGTCGGGCTTGGGCATGTCGATCGCGATGCCCAGGTTGATGTGCGCGGGGGCCACGACCGAGGGCTTGCCGTCGATCTCGGCGTAGTAGACGTTCTGGCTCGGGAACTCCTTGAGCGCCTGGATCAGCGCCCACCCGATGAGGTGCGTGAAGCTCACCTTGCCGCCGCGCGTGCGCGACATGTGGTTGTTGATGACGATGCGGTTGTCGATCATCAGCTTCGCGGGGATGGTGCGCACGCTCGTCGCGGTGGGGACCGTGAGCGAGTCGTCCATGTTGGATGCCAAGGCCTTCGGCATCCCCTTCAGGACCGTCACGCGATCTTCTTCGGTGCTCTCCGCGCCGGCCGAGGGCGCGGCGGCGGGTGCCTGCGCGGGGATCGGCTGCGGGGCGGCGGGCTTCGTCGTGGTCCGGGCCACCGGCGCCTGGCCGACGACGGGGATGGGAGCCGTCACGGGCTTCGGCTCGGCCGCGGGGGCGGACGGGGGACTGCCGGCCGCGGCGGTTCCGTCGACGACCGGGTGGTACGCCTCCAGAATGGGCCACCAGGCCTTGTCCACGGAGTGCTTGTCGACTTTGAACTGTTCGTAGAGTTCGTCTACGAGCCACTCGTTCGCGCCGAACTCGCCCTCGTTCGAAGTACCGACGCCCGTCACCTGGCTCGACACAGTCGATCGCCTGCTTTCCTCGATGAAGATTCCTGTGGAATGCGCGCGACGTCGCCGTTGCGCACCCTCACAACCCTAGCCGAGGTTTCTGGACGGCTTCCGGGTCTTTACATTCCCCTGACGTGGTGAGGTGGATGCCATGGAGTTCTCCGGTGCTCAGCCCGATGTCGATCTGACCTACTCGGACGTCTTCCTCGTCCCGCGGCATTCCGAGGTGCGCAGCCGCCTCGACGTCGACCTCGCTCCGGGCGACGGCAGCGGAGCGACGCTGCCGCTGGTGTCGGCGAACATGAACTCCGTCACCGGGACGCGTCTGGCGGCCACCCTCGCGCGTCGGGGCGGTCTCGGCGTCCTGCCGCAGGACCTCTCGCTCTCCGACCTCGTCGACGCGGTCGGACGGGTTAAGGCGCAGCCCGTGGCGTGGGACGCCCCCCTCGTCCTCCCGCCCTCCGCGACGGTGGCCGACGCGCGCCTCGTGCTGCCGCCGGTGGCCGGTCGCGGGATCGTCGTCGCCGACGCGCGCGAGGACGGGGTGCTCGCCCTCGACGGCTTCCGCGGGATCGTGCCGGCCCCGCGCCTGGCGACGGCGTTGCCGGATGCCACTCTCGGCGACATCGCCCGCACGGACGCCCCGCTGGTCGAGGGGGCCCGGGTCGGCGACCCGCGTGAGGTCTTCGCCCTCGTGGGGGACGCGGACATCGTCGCGGTCGTCGACGGCGACCGCATCGTGGGCACCCTCTCCGC
>JARBUN010000148.1 GCA_029239635.1 Microbacterium sp.
CCGAAGGTGTAGACGACCTGCGTCGACCCGCTGTTCGGGCGGGCGAAGTAGTCGAGAGAGTTCTTGACGATCGTGGGGGTGATCTTCGTGCCGTCGGAGCACGTGGCATCCGTTCGAACCGTGAAGACGGCCTGCGTCGGCGTCGCCGTCCATTTCGTCGCGAGGCCCGGAACCAGACCGCCCGCGTCGCGGCGCACGAGGGTGTCGTAGGACGTGCGCGCGAGGAGGAAGTCGGGGAGCGAGGTGGCGAGCGTCGGGTCGAAGGTGGCCGGGATGTCGATGGTCGTGCGGATCGTGTCGGTCGACGCGGCGGAGTCGCCACCGGTCGTCGTGCAGCCGGCCGTCGCGAAGGCGACGGTCAGGGCGAGGGTTGCGGCGATGACGCCGTGCCGGGTTTTCATGGTCTGCCTCTCGGGTGGTGCGCGGGTCGGGTCGGGCTCAGTCGGCGATCTCGAAGATCTCGATGGTCGTGTCGTGGGGGTTCGCGGTGGCGCGGCCGACGAACATCGATCGCGTCAGCCACTGCAGGTGCGGGGCGACGGTGCGGAACCGGGGCGTGCTCTCGAAGTAGACGTCGCCGCCCTCGGGCGCGCGGACGACCCCGACGTTGTAGACGTCGATGACGTCGCCGTCGGTGGTGCGGATGAGGTAACGGGCTTCGACGTCGAAGGTGCCGTCGGCGCGCACGAGGCACCAGTCGCCGCCACCGGGCACGATCTCGCCGGTGACCTCGCCGGTGACGGGTCCGCCGGTGAGGGGGATGAACTCGAGCACGTCGTCGCCCTGCTTTTCGAGCGGGATGCCGGGAGCGACATGAGCGGTGACGGTGAAGCAGTAACGCAGGGATGGAGCGGGAGCCATCGGTTCCTCCGGGCTGTCGATCGGTGCGCTTCGTTGCGCGGTGACCCCGAGTATGTCCATAGTGTATGAAGTAGTCAACAGCATTCACTAACTCGTAACAAAGGCCGTCCGCGCGGGAAACAACGGCGACGGGGGCGCTCCCTCCGCCGTCGCCAGGCTGGGTACGCCCCCGGAATCACGGGGCCAGGGAAGCTCGTGAACGGGATAGTCTTCTGTCTTCACTCGTTGGGGCGGCGACGAGACCCGTCGACGCCCATGGTGAGATCGGGGGCAGCATGGCCGAAGAGAAGAGGACGCGCCGCAAGCGCGGTTCGCTCAGTCGCGCCGAGATCGTCGACGCCGCGTTGCGCCTCATGGACGGCGAGGGGGAGTCCGCTCTCACGTTCTCGCGTCTCGGCGCGGAGTTGAAGTCGTCTCCCACAGCCGTGTATCGGCACTTCGCCAGTCGAGAGGACCTGCTGCTCGCTCTCGCCGACCGTCTCGACGGCATCTCGCTCGAGGGCTACGAGCCCACGGACGACTGGCGCGCAGACCTGACGGAGCTGGCGTGGCGGGCCTGGCGGACCGCGGAGGCCCACCCTGCTGCCGCGGCCGTGACGCTGCTCATGGTCGCGAACAGCATCAACGAGCTGCGCGCCGTCGAGTGGATCCTGCGGGCGATGGCGGTCGCGGGCCTGCGTGGTCGCCCCGCCGTGATGCAGTACCAGGTGTACACGCAGATGGTGCTCGGTACCGCGTCGGCCTACGGTGCGCGGCTGGTCAACACCGGCTCGCGCGAGGTGGCCGACGGGTGGATCCAGGTCTACGCGCCGACGGACCCGTCGCAGTACCCGCACGCGGAAGCCGCGAAGGCGGACCTCGCGATGATGAACTACCGCGAGGTCTTCGCCAAGCAGCTCGAGATGTACCTCGCCGCGCTCGAGCTCGTGGTGATCGCCGAAGGCGAGGAGTCCGAGAACGTGGGGGCGCATCCCGCCCGGGCATGAGTGCCCTCCCTCCGGCAGGATGGGGCGCATGACCTCTCGCCTCGCCCTGCTCACCGGTGTCGGCCGTCGTCGTTCGATCGGCGCGGGCCTCGCGCGCGGCCTGGCCGCGGACGGCTGGGATCTCGCCCTCTCCTTCTGGCGTCCCTACGACGATCGGATCGGGCTCGAGCGCGGGGCGGATGACCCCGAGACCATCGCCGCCGAGTGCCGCTCGCACGGCGTGCGGGTGACGCTGCACGAGGCCGACCTCGCCGATCCGGCGACCCCGGAGGCCCTCTTCGCCGCGATCGACCGTCGTGTCGACGCCCTCGTCCTGTCGCACTGCGAAAGCGTCGACAGCTCCCTCCTCACCACCTCCCTCGACGCGTTCGACCGGCACTTCGCGGTCAACGCCCGTGCGTCCTGGCTGCTCATCCGCGCCTTCGCCGAGCAGTTCCCGGTGACCGGCGAGACCGCCGCCACGGGGCGGATCGTGGCGTTGACCAGTGACCACACCGCGCACAACCTGCCGTACGGGGCGAGCAAAGGCGCCCTGGATCGCATCGTGATCGCCGCCGCCGTCGAGCTCGCCGATCGCGGCATCCGTTCGAACGTCATCAACCCGGGTCCGATCGACACCGGCTGGATGGACGACGCGATCCGACGGTGGACGACGGATGCCACCCCGGCCGGGCGCCTCGGGACCCCCGACGACATCGCGGATCTCGTGCGGTTCCTCCTCTCGGACCGGGGCGGCTGGATCACCGGGCAGCTGCTGTCGAGCAACGGCGGTTTCGCCACCGGCTGATCGTTCGGACGGCTACCGTCGAGTCATGCCCGACGCCGTCTCGCCCACCGCCCGCCTCGGACTCGGGCTCGCGGCGGTCGGTCGCCCGGCCTACATCACCACGGATCGCGACCTCGACCTGGGCGAAGGCGATGGGCGCTCGGTCGAGGCGATGCGCGAGCGCACGCACGCGCTGCTCGATGAGGCGTGGGCGCTCGGCATCCGGTACGTCGATGCCGCCCGGTCCTACGGGTATGCCGAGAGCTTCCTCGGGTCGTGGCTCGCCGCGCATCCGGAGCGTCGCGCCGCGCTGACGATCGGGTCGAAGTGGGGCTACGAGTACGTCGGCGGATGGCGAATGGATGCCACCGTGCACGAGCGCAAAGAGCACTCCGCCGCGATGCTCGAGAGGCAGTGGCCCGAGACTCTCGCCGCGCTCGGGTCGGCGCCGGATTACTACCTCGTCCACTCGGTGACGCCGGACAGTCCCGCGCTCGGAGATTCTGCCGTCCTCGCTCGCCTCCGCGGGATCGCCGCGGGGGGAGTGCGGGTGGGGATCTCGACCAGCGGTCCGCATCAGGGAAACGTCATCGACGAAGCGCGGCAGCTCCGTGACAGTCCGTTCTCGGTCGTGCAGGCCACGTGGAACCTGCGGGAGCAGGCGGCGGCGCCGGCGTTGGCCCGAGCCCACGCGGCGGGTTGGACGGTGGTGGTCAAGGAGGCCTTGGCCGGGGGAGAGCTCGCGCGGCTCGAGCCCCGCGGCGACCTCTCGGACCTCGCGGAGGGGCTCGACGGAGCGTCGCTGGCTCTCGGCGTCGCCCGAGCGCAGCCCTGGGCGGGCGTGGTGCTCAGCGGCGCGGCGACGATCCCTCAGCTTCGCCGGGGTGCCGCGGCGGCGCCGTGCGAGATCGATGTCGAGACGCTCGGTCGGTGGGCGCGCGATCCCGACGAGTACTGGCGGCGTCGCGCGGCCCGCCCCTGGCGGTAGGTGGCCGTCGTGGGTGATGGGCGACCGCGGGGGTGCCGTGTCCCCTAGTGTCGGCAGTATGTGCCGTCCGACTCGCTTCGAGGAGAACCGATGACCCCCACTGCGCCCGCCCCCACGAAGCTCCGCATGCTCTTGTACAGCCTGCTGACCGCGGTGATCGCGAGCGTCGTGTACCTCGTCATCGGCATCCTCCAGGGCCACTCGTCATCGTCGATCACCTTCACCGTCATCGGCATGCTCGTGGTGATCACCCTGGTCAATTTCCTCGCCCAGGTCTGGCGCTACAGCCCGCCGCGTTCATCCCGCAAGGTCTGACGTCGCGGACGCTCCGATGCCCCGGGGTGGACGGAGCCTGGACCCACGTGTCAGGGAGGCGCGGATGACACCGTGTCCGACCGAGGGGTCGACGGGTCCGACCCTGGGCTCTCCCGACCGATGACGGTGCCGGATCCACGCCGGTGGCGCGCGCTGGCCGTCCTGTTGATGGGCCAGTTCGCGTCGCTCCTCGACCTCAGCGTCACGAACGTCGCCCTCCCCTCGATCGGACGGTCGACGGGCGCCGGGGCGAGCGAACTGCAGTGGGTGATCACGGGCTACGTCCTGGCCTTCGGGCTCGTGCCGGTGATCGGCGGTCGGCTCGGCGACGGCCGCGGGCGCCGGCGCATGTTCGTCGTGTCGATGCTCGGTTCATCCAGAACGCGTTCCCCCCGCTCGAGCGGGGCAGAGCCTTCGGGAGGCTCGGACTCACGGTGGGCGCGGGCACCGCTCTGGGCCCGGTCGTGGCGGGCCTGTTGATCGCGGTGGGCGGCGAAGACGACGGCTGGCGTCTGGTGTTCTTCATCAACGTGCCCGTCGGCATCGCGGCGGTGCTGCTCGCGCGGCGCTGGGTCGCCGCCGACACCCCGGTGGCGCAGGCCGCGGGGCGTCGGCTCGATCTGCGCGGGGTCGTCCTGCTCGGAGCGGGACTGCTGTGCCTGCTGTTCCCGATCGTCGAGACCGGCCAGGCGGGAGGTCCCGTGACTCTCCTCCTGCTCCTTCCGGCGGCCGCACTCCTCGTCGCCTTCGTCCGGCACGAGGCTCGGCTGACGCGAGCGGATGCCGCACCCCTGGTGGACCTGCGCCTGTTCCGCACGCGGTCGTTCGTGATCGGGGTGGTCTTCGCGGTGGTGTTCTTCTGCAGCAACACCGGCATTCCGCTCGTGCTCGCGCTCTACTACCAGGAGGGTCTGGGGTTCACCGCGTTGCAGTCGGCCCTCGGGGTCACGGCCTACGCCGTGGGCACGGTCTTCGGGGCGCCCATCGCCGGCCGTTTCGTCTCGCGG
>JARBUN010000043.1 GCA_029239635.1 Microbacterium sp.
GATCGCGATGTCCTGCAGCTGCGCCTTGCGACGGTCGCCGAAGCCGGGAGCCTTGACGGCGACCGACTTGAAGATGCCGCGGATCTTGTTGAGCACGAGCGTCGCGAGGGCTTCACCCTCGACGTCCTCGGCGATGATGAGGAGCTCCTTGCCCTCCTGGATCACCTTGTCGACGATCGGCAGAAGGTCCTTGATGTTGGAGATCTTCTGGTTGGCGATCAGGATGTACGGGTCCTCGAAGACCGCTTCCTGACGCTCGGGGTCGGTGACGAAGTAGGGGTTGATGTACCCCTTGTCGAAGCGCATGCCCTCGGTGAGCTCGAGCTCGGTGCCGAAGGTGTTCGACTCCTCGACGGTGACGACGCCTTCCTTGCCGACCTTGTCGATGCTTGGCCGAGGAGAGGAGCTCGTCGGTGACGGCCTTGACGGCCTTCTCGATGCCCTTCTTCAGGCTGATGGGGTCGGCGCCGGCGGCGACGTTGCGCAGGCCCTCGCGAACGAGTGCCTGGGCGAGGACGGTGGCCGTGGTGGTGCCGTCACCCGCGACGTCGTCGGTCTTCTTGGCGACCTCCTTGACCAGCTCAGCGCCGATCTTCTCGTACGGGTCGTCGAGCTCGATCTCCTTGGCGATCGAGACGCCGTCGTTCGTGATCGTGGGGGCGCCCCACTTCTTCTCGAGCACGACGTTGCGACCGCGGGGGCCGAGCGTCACCTTGACGGCGTCGGCCCAGATTTTGGCACTCGACGAAAGCGAGTGCTAACTCATTCTGGCACTCGCCCCTAGGGAGTGCAAGCCGCGTCCGACCCCGGACAGCACGACGCCGTGGCATCCGTCGAACGGATGCCACGGCATGGGAAACGTCGCGTTACGCCATCGGGCGCACCGACTCGGCCTGCGGTCCCTTCTGACCGGAACCGACGGTGAACTCGACCGCCTGGCCCTCCTCGAGGACCCGGAAGCCCGACATCTCGATGTTCGAGTAGTGGACGAAAACATCCTGGCCGTCCGTCACGGTGATGAAGCCGTAACCCTTCTCGGCGTTGAACCATTTGACGGTGCCCTGCGTCATGCGAATCTCCTGTGCTGCTTGATGACGAGGTCATCGTAAGCACGGGGATACGCGTCGAAACGGCCGACGGCGGCATTGTTGACGTGCGTGCAGCCAACTTGTTACGCCGCGGAAACACGCGGGCCGCGAGCGCGTCAGGGGGTGGGCGCGACCGTCGGTTGAGCCGCCGCGCGATCGAGGCCGATCACGACGATGAGACGCTTCTCGGCGCTCTCGTCGTCGGGGGTGTTGGGATCGTCGGTGGGCTGCAGGAAGTCGCTCTGCGCGATCTCGGCTCCGCCGATGGCGTCGGCGAGCCCCTGAGCGGCCTGCTCGTCCTCGGCGCGCAGGTAGTAGACGGTCGTCGACGCGAAGTCCGTCGTGTCGGAATCGCCCGTCTGCACGGTGTCGGCCGCCCACCCCGCCGCGATGATCTGGTCGCGGAGGTTACCGGCGAGCCCCTCGTCGGACGTGCCGTTGAGCACGACGACGGAGTACGACGGGTCGATCACGGAGGGCGTGGTCGCTGCGATCGTGGGCGTCGGGACCGGCTCGGACCCGAAGGAGATGCGCCCCGACACCACGAGGGTCCCGAAGATGCCGACCACGATGAGCACCACCGTGGCCACGGCGGCCCACAGGAACACGACCCAGCCCCGAAGGTGCGGATTCTCGGCGCGATGGGCGCCGACGCGGCCGGACTCGGCGGGAAGGTCGTCGAAGCGATCCCGAGGGAAGGTCGATCTGGCCATTGGACGATGCTACCGGTCGTTGCCTTCGCGCCCCGTCAGAGGGTCGCCGCGCGGTCGCGGTGCGTCTGCGCCTGGCCGTCACGCAGGCGCCGCAGGCGGCGCACCAGCATCGGGTCGTGAGCGAGCGCCTCGGGCCGATCGATCAGGCGATCGAGGAGTTGGTAGTACCGCGCGGGAGGGATGTCGAACGCGCGCCGGATCGCCTCCTCCTTCGCGCCACCGTGACGGCGCCATTCACCCTCGAAGGCGAGGACGTCGCGGTCGCGGTCGGAGAGAGGCACGGCGCCACGCTACTGCGCAGCGACCGCGGATTCCGGATGCCACGCCACCCACGCCCCGAGCGGATCGGCGCTGCCCAGGACGTCGCCGTCGAGCGCGAGCGCGAAGCCGCCCCGTCGCACCGCCGGGGTGGTCGTCCACCCGTCGTGCAGGCCCGGCGCGTCGAGCGTGACCCAGCGTCCCGCGCGACGCGCGGCCGCGATCAGCTCGACCCGGCCGGAACGGGGAACGTGCGCGAGCACCCCCGGCGTGGTGACGACCAGGGTTGCCTCTCGTGGAGCTTCCGCGGCGAGCGCCGGCAGGGAGACGGCTCCGTCCCCCGCGACGAGCAGCGGCGGGTCCGACGCCGCCATGTCGAGGGCGCCGACGATGCGCTCGCGCCGGCCCTCCTCGCCCGGCCAGACCAACCCCGTCAGCCAGTCCCGGTCCCCGGGCGCTCGCGCGTCGAGCGGATGCAGGTCGATGCCCGCACGCCAGACGATGTCCGGCATCCGGAGCAACGGCTCACCCTCGAGATCGCTCTCCAGGACGACGGGACTCGGCCCGTCCGCGGGATCGAGGGCGACGAGGTCGGCGCCTCGGCGGTAGCGGTACGAGTAGCGGTCGGGGAAGAGGCAGAGTCCCGCACTCGCCCCGACCTCGAGCAGCGCGATCGGTCCGTCGATGAGCGAGAGCGCGGGCAGCAATGCCGCGCAGCGGAGCGGTTCGTTGGTCTGCACGCTCCGACTGTCGCACTCGGCCACGAGAGCATCGGCGTGGGAGACGACCCAGGCGGCCCAGGCGTCGACCTCTCCCTCCGGCGCCCCGAGCAGTCGCATCACGGCGAACACCAGCGGCGGTTGGCGATGGGTCTCCGTGACACGCGCGACGACCCCGGCCACGGCGGCGTCGGCGACGACGCGTTCGGCCCAGCTCTCGTAGAGCGCGGAGCGACCGGGAGCCTCGTCCCGGGCGAACCGGCGGTAGCGGTCGACGACGAAGGCCACGGCATCCTGTTGCATCCGGGAATTCTCTCGCGCCGACCTGACGGTCGTCCGGCACGAGAGAATAGGACGCGAAAGAAGGAGACTTCCCCATGACCTACGCCGTCGACAAGTCCGACGATCAGTGGCGCGAAGAGCTGACGCCCGAGCAGTACGCCGTGCTGCGCCAGGCGGGTACCGAGCGCGCCTGGACCGGTGAACTCCTCGACGAGAGCCGTGCCGGTCTCTACGCGTGCGCCGCGTGCGGTGCCGAGCTGTTCCAGAGCGGCACGAAATTCGACTCGCACTGCGGGTGGCCCAGCTTCTACGAGTCGGTGCGCCCTGAGGCGGTCGAGCTGATCGACGACAACAGCCACGGCATGCAGCGCACCGAGGTGCGGTGCGCCAACTGCGGCTCCCACCTCGGCCACGTCTTCCCCGACGGGTTCGGCACCCCCACCGGCGACCGCTACTGCATGAACTCCCTGTCGCTCTCGTTCACCCCCGAGAACGACGCGTGAGCGCTCTGGAGGCGATGCGCGATCGCCGCTCCTGGTCGAAGGTCACCGACCTCGCCCCCACGAGCGTCGAGCTCGAGGCCTTCGTCGCCGCGGCCGGTCGTGTCGCCGATCACAAGTCCCTGCGCCCGTGGCGGATCATCGAGATCCGCGGGAGCGACCGCGACATCCTCGCCCGCGCCCTCAACAAGGCGGACGGCAAGAAGGGGCACTCCTCGAAGCCCCGTCGCGCGCCGCTGATCCTCGCGGTGGTCGCCGACCTGTCGTCGAAGAAGATCCCCGCGTGGGAGCAGGAGGCCGTGGCATCCGGTGTCGCGCACATGTTGAGCCTGGCGCTCGATGAGGCCGGATTCGGCGTGTTCTGGCGCACCGACGACAACACCCGCAGCAAGGCTCTCGGGAAGGCCCACGGCCTGGCCAAGGGCGAGGTCCTCCTCGGCTGGCTCTACGTCGGCGGCAAGCCGCAGCGTTCGCGTCCGGTCCGCCGGAAGACCGTGGATGCCGCGAAGCACATCTCGCGTCTGCCCGGCAGCAAGAAGAGCCGCAAGGTCCACGACGCGCGCCTCTGACCCGTCGCCCGAGGACACTCCTCGGGTGGCTGCGTAAGGGGATGAGGATTCCGCCGGGGCGAGCGTTCAGGCGCGCCGACGCCGCCACGGCACCGCCGCGACGACGACTCCGGCGATGGCCACCGCGGCGGCCAGGAGCGCAACGGGGGTGGACGGCGCGGCGGGAGCGGGCCACAGGGCGTCGAGCAGCACCGAGGTGCTGAGCAGGCCCACGACCGACCCGAGGCCGAGCAGCAGGACGCCGGTGCGGCGGACCACCACCGCCGACAAAAAGATGTAGACGACCCCGACGGCACCGCCCAGGTAGAGCCAGGGGTCCGTCGGCACGAGTCGCGGAGCTCCCGCCGCGATCACGTGCACGATCGCGGCGACGAGCAGGACGACCGTCCCGCCGATGAAGTTGACCAGCGTGGCGGTGAAGGGACTCTCGACCCGCACGCGCAGCCGACCGTTCGTCCCCTGCTGCCACGCCACGCCGGCGCCCGCGATGACGGGGATCAGGAGCATCCACGGCGGAACACCCCCGAGCGCGTCTCCCGACAGGCACACCACCACCCCGGCGATGGCCAGCGCCGCCCCGATGAGCCGGCGAACGGTGACGGGGACGACGCCCGCCGGCCCGTATCCCACGCGGTCGAGCACGAGACCGCCGGAGGTCTGCCCCGCGACGAAACCGACCGTGAACAGGGCCACTCCGATCGTGGCGACCGTCAGGCCCTGGCTCGCGACGGTGAGAGCCCCCGCCAGCCCGCCGAGAAGCATCCACGGCGGAATCGAGCGACTCCGGATGCCGCCGGCCAACCGCGCGAATCCGCGTCGGCCCTCGGGGATCACGACCGAGAGGACGACGAGGATCAGCAGGCCCGAGCTGAACGACACGGCGGCGGCCACGATGCCGTCGCCGAGCTCGGCACCGAGGGTGCCGTTGATGCGCGCCTGCAGGGCGGTGAGGGCGCCGATGAGCACCGCTCCCCCGACGGCCACACCGATGGCACCGCGCTCCGACACCGCTCTCCCCTCCGCGCCCCCGGCTGGAGGACCATCGTCGATCGTACGGTGCGCCGCTCGCCGGGCGCGCGCGGTCAGGTCGTGCGGGCGTCCCTCCACATCACGCGGAGCACGTCGGCGAGGGTCTCGACCGCGACGTCCTCCGCGACAGCCGCGTCGACCAGGGCCCGGAGCTGCCGCGTCACATCTGCCGACAGGGCCGAGACGCCGGGGGCGACGCGGGTTCCCGATCCGACGCGGGTGACGATGAGGCCATCGCTCTCCAGCGTCCGATACGCCTTCTGCACGGTTCCGGGGGCGACGCCGAAGTCGGCGGCCGCCTGGCGCACGGTGGGGAGCCTCTCTCCGGCGCCGAGCCGCCCCGACATGATCAACCCGCGGAAGAAGCGATGGAGGTCGGTGGTCGAACCGTTCTCCTCGACGGCCTGGGCCGTGGCATCCGTCATACCTGCACCTCCGCCGCGGCAACCGTGCGGCGCCGGGGCGTCGCCGCGATCCGTACGCCTCGGGTCACGAGCAGGGCCAGGAGCAGGCAGCCGCCGATCTCGAGACCGGGGGCGATGACGCCTCCCAGGAGGATCAGGTCGGCGTGCGGAAGGTCCGCGCTCAGAGCCGGCCCGGTGCCCGAATCGGTCATGATCGTCACCGACGTGGTCACCGCAGAGCGGGCCAGGCGCAGCATTCCCGCCAGCGCGATGAGCGTCGCACCGGCGGCGAGGACGACGGCATCTCGCGCGACGGATGCGCGCCGGACGCGTTCGACATCCAGGGGCACCTCGTCGGGGAAGGGACGGACGGCGTTCCGCCGCAGGGCGAAGACCATCGCCGCGGCGAGCGCGACGACCGAGACGATCAGCGGGATGCCGTAGGCCCAGCCCGGGAAGGGGAGGACGACCGGGGGCTCGTCGGTGTTCGGCAAATCCAGCGCCACGTGCGCGGCGAGGCCCGGCTCGAACGCCGTGGACATCGCCCCGAACACGAGGGCTACGGCGATCGCGACCACCCCGAGGACCGCGAAGGAGAGGATGCCGCGCCGCGGCCCGAAGCTCGTCCACGTGCGCCGGACCGCCATGGCCGGGTCGATGCTCCGACGGGGGCGCTTCGTCCTCATCGCGATCGCGAGAAGCGCCAGACCGACGGCCGCCGCTGTCGGGGCGACGGCGAACCGCCACCACGACACCGTGGCCGACATGTCGAAGACGTAGCCGCGCAGAACGACGTCGAGGAGCCAGACGACCCCGACCGCGCACGCGACACCGGCGAGCGCCACCCGCTCGCCACGCGGGCCGGCGACCGCGACTCCCCCGGCACGATGCGTGATCACGGCGATCGCGACGGCGGCGACGACGGCCAGCGCGGCGGAGACCACGGGCGACGACAGGAGCGCCGGAACGAGGTCGAAGGGGGAGATCCGCGCGAGGGCGCTCGCGAGACCAGCGGGATGGAGGGTGCTCATGCAGTGACCTTTCGTATCACGTGACTAACACAATTCGTATCATGAATGCGACACAATCGGAAGACGGGCTTTCCGCACGTCGATCCGGGCCACGCCCCCTCGCATGCGACAAGCTGTGACCCGTGACCCCGCTCAGCCCCGGTTCCCGCGACGTCGCGCGGATCCTCTCCGACCTGACCACGTCCGGAGCGGATCGCGAGTTCCTCGCGAACGCCGAACTCCACCTCCCCCGCCTGCACGAGCTGTTCGTGCGGCTGTACGGCGAGCGTTCCGACGGGCTCGAGCGCCTGGCCTCGGTCGTCGACCTCGCCCGGCGTTCGTGGACCGAGCGTCCGCCCGCGCTGAAGGCCCTCGACCGCGAGCGCGAAAGCACGTCGGACTGGTTCGAGAGCGAGCGGATGCTCGGTGGCGTCTGCTACGTCGACCGGTACGCGGGCGGGCTCAGCGGCATCCGGGACTCCATCCCGTACTTCCGCGAACTCGGGCTGACCTACCTGCACCTCATGCCGCTGTTCGAGAGCCCCGAGGGCAACAGCGACGGCGGCTACGCCGTGTCGAGCTATCGCCGCGTGAACCCGGCCCTCGGCACGATGGAGGAACTCGCCGCCCTCGCCGCCGACCTCCGCCGCGCCGGGATCTCGCTCGTGGTCGACTTCATCTTCAACCACACCAGCAACGAGCACGAGTGGTCGCAGAAGGCGGTCGCCGGCGTCGCCGGGTACGAGGACTTCTACCTCATCTACCCCGACCGCGAGATGCCCGACGCCTACGAACGGACCACACGCGAGATCTTCCCCGACGACCACGCGGGCTCGTTCGTCCAGCTCGACGACGGCCGCTGGATCTGGGCGACGTTCTACCACTTCCAGTGGGACCTCAACTACGCCAACCCCGCCGTCTTCGAGGCCATGGCCGGCGAGATGCTGTTCCTCGCGAACCAGGGCGTCGAGATCCTGCGGATGGATGCCGTGGCCTTCATCTGGAAGCAGCTCGGCACGACCTGCGAGTCACTGCCGGAGGCGCACCTGCTGCTGCAGGCGTTCAACGCGGTGCTGCGCATGGCCGCCCCCGGACTGCTGTTCAAGTCGGAGGCCATCGTGCACCCGGACGAGGTGATCTCGTACATCTCGCCGGAGGAATGCCAGATCTCCTACAACCCGCTGCAGATGGCCCTGACCTGGGAGGCGCTCGCGACCCGCGACGGGCGACTCCTCCAGCAGGCCCTCGAACGTCGCCACGCGCTCCCGGACGGCACCGCGTGGGTGAACTACGTGCGCAGCCATGACGACATCGGCTGGACCTTCGCCGACGAGGATGCCGCCGAGCTCGGCATCGACGGCTCCCCGCACCGGCGCTTCCTCAACGACTTCTACGTCGGTCGCGCCGAGGGCACGTTCGCCCGCGGGGTCCCGTTCCAGGAGAACCCCCGCACGGGTGACGCGCGGGTCACCGGCACCACCGCGTCCCTGGCGGGGATCGAGGCGGGAGACGCGGGCGGCGAGGACCGGGTCGTGCTGGCGCACGCTCTCGCGCTGTCGACCGGCGGCATCCCTCTGCTGTATCTGGGCGACGAGGTCGCCCAGCTCAACGACTACGGCTACCGCGACCGCCCCGACGAAGCGGGAGACAGCCGCTGGGTGCACCGTCCCTTCCGTCCGGCGCAGGCATACGCCGATCGCACGGATGCCGACACCCCGGCGGGTCGCGTGTTCGCCCGGCTCTCGCGGCTCATCGACGTGCGACGGAGCACCCCCGAGCTCGCGGGCAACGAGCTCATCCCCTTCGATGCGCACCACGATCCGGTCGTCGGGTTCCTTCGCCCGGGACCCGCCGGGAGCGCGGTGCTCGTGCTCGCGAATGTCGGGGACCATGCCGTTCACATCGCCCCGCTGACCCTCTCGGGGCTCGCCCCCGACGCCGTCGATCTCATCGATGGCGGACGCATCTCCCTTCGCCCCGGTCGTACCCTCCCCGCGCACGGTGTCGCGTGGTGGCGCGTCGCGGTGCGCTGACGCGTCAGCCCTTCAGCACGGCGAGGATCGCGTCCGCGATCGCGCGATGCCCGAGGTCGTTGGGGTGAAAATCGTCGCCCACGCCGAGGAAAGTGGCGCGCCCCTCCGGTCCACGGTTCGCGGTGTCTCGGAAAAGCCCCCCGAGCGGCACGTAGCGTCCAGAGTGACCGACGCAGGCACTCTCGATCGCCTGATCGTAATCACCGCCCCAGCCGGTCCAGGTGCCGAGGCAGACGATCGCGGCCTCCGGCGACGACACGCGAATCCGGTCCAGAAGCGCCCCGTACTGCGCGTCGAAGTCGTGGAGGGGAGTGTGTTCTCCCACGTCGTTCGTTCCGAGCTCAACGATCGCGAGGTCCACGTCCGAGGGGACATCCGTGATCGCGGCCACCGTCGTCAACGTCTGATGCGCTTGCGCGGCCTCCGTGATCTGCACAGGCCCGAGGGCGTCAGATACGAGGCTCACGAACCCCCGTTCCGGACTGCTGGCGAAAAACGCGCCCGCGAGAGAGTCGCCGCTGACCAGCACCGTAGCGACTCCGTCGTCGCCGCGCGCAACCTCCAACGGGGCGGAACCGGGCGAGAGTCGGACGGCCACCGCGCCGACGGCGACGAGCGCTATCGCAGCGGCAAACCCGCCCACGGACCACGCAACCCGTCGCTTCGCGCTCGTCTCCCCCACGCGCCGATCCTACTTGGCCGCGGGCGGCGCGCGGATAGGAGGTCGGATATCCGGGCACCCGCGACCGCGACCCGCCGACCGACCTTCTTCCTGCCCGCGTCCACGCAATGGCCGGATGGCATGCTTCTGCAGACAGCCCGTTCAGTTGACGTTCAAATCGCCCTCGCCGTCTCCGACCCCGCCGCGTGAGCCCAATGTGGACGTGCCCGAGAGCCCGATCACGAGGAAAGTGAGGGCGAGGACACCGAACGGCAGGCCCATCGCCCAGTTGTGCACGACCAGCCCCGTCGTCAGCGCGAGCGAGAGGAAGGGAACGGCGATCCAGACGAACGCCGAGTTGTCCGAGCTCTTGGTCTCCATCCCCCGACGATAAAGAGGATCCTCGGCTCGCACCTCCCCCGTGCGAAGGATCCGGTCCGGCACCTCAGCCGATGTACCAGCTGAGCGAGACCTCCCGCACGTCGAAGAATCCGCGTCGGGCTCGGACGAGCGTGAAGCCTGGCGCGCTCAGCTCCCGGGCGTACTCACGGGTGAGGCGCTCGCGCTTCACCCCCTGCCACCCTTCGGGGTAGCGGTACGCATGGGTGACGAGGCGAGCACGAGCCATGAGGTTCCTCCTCTCGGGAGGATGCCACGGTGGACCCCGGGCGCGGCATCGGGGACGTTCCGATCGTGTGAACAGTGGGCGAAGAGCGCACCCGGCGGGTTCAGCGAGCCCGCGCGACGAAGATCATCAGGCGGGTCGTCCCGCCGAACGGGGTTCCGTCCCACTCGCCGGCGACGCTCTCCACCTCGAACCCGGTGTCGCGCAGATCGCTCTCGACCTCGGCGCGTCCGCGGAAGACCAGGGACTGCGTCTCGATGACCGTGTCGCCCGTCTTCGCGAAACGGTTGTATGCATCGAAGCGGACGTGCCGATCATCGACGACCTCGACCTCCATCCACTCGACCAGCCGCCCGTGGGCCGTTTCGCGCTCCGTCGGCGGGGCCGCGTGCCACGACTCCCACTCGCGCGCTGCGGGATTGCGGGTCTCGAAGGACAGGATGCCGCCGGGCCGGAGGCTCGCGCGAAGGTCACGGAGGGTGCGGAGCCAGGCGGCATCCGGGATGTGCTGGGCGACGTTGCCGGTCATGAGAGCGAGATCGAAGGAGTTCGGCGGTGCCGCCGCACTGTCTCCTTCGATCCACTCCACGCGCTCCGCGCCCTCGCGGCGACGCGCGAACGCCAGCATCGTCGGGGACGGGTCGATCCCGACGACCCTCCGCCCCGCGCGCGCGAGGCTGACCGTGAGCATGCCGGTCCCGCAGCCGAGGTCGAGGATGGTGTGGGCCGCACACCGGTCGGCGAGGGCCCGGTAGAAGTCGTGGTCAGGACCGTCGGGGTTGTCGAGGTCGTAGAGATCGACGACGCGGGGGTCGTAGTCCGTCATGGCTTCAGAAGGCGGTCGTCGAGGGCATCGTCGACACGGGCGTCAGTCCTCCTCGATCGTGTAAGCCCCGGAGTCGTCGGTGAACAGGGCGGTCTGTCCGGGTCTCGCCTTCCCCGCGAAGCCCGCGACCTGGGGAAAACGAGCGAGGAACGAGTCGACCGACCAGATCGCGTGGTTCGCGGGGTCGTCCATGAACTCCTGGGACTCGAGCCCCGTGACGGACTGCAGGGAGTCGCCCGTGAACGTGACCCACCGGGGCGGGTGCTCCGCGTGGAACTTCGTGACGAAGACCGGTGCGTTTCCGGGCAGCCCCGGGCTCTCCACCACATCACCGCGTGTGACGTCGAGGAACGCGTCGACGCCTCCCCCCTTCTCCACGAGCGCGTCCCAGCCGATCGCCGTCGCGGTCGCTGCCTCCGCGTCGGTGAGAAGCCGGAGGGTCCGCACATGACCGCGGAGCGTCCCGTCGGCGGATCGGACCTCGTCGAACGCTGCACCCCAGCGCGACGGCGTCGCCAGGATCGCGGAGATCCGGGTGCCGTTGAGGAACGGCTGATCATTGCGCCAGGGGACGTCCACCGGCGGGACACGACGATTGCGGGCGATGTCGTCGCAGACGATCGACAGGGCGACCCGCGCCGCGCCTTGCTGGCCCTCGACCACCTCGACCGCCAGCTCGACCTGCTCGCCCGATTCCGTCGGGAGCCTCGAGGCCCCCGATGTCATCACGAGGATCGGTCCATTCGGGACCCGCTTCTCGACGACGAGGACGGAACCGCCGATCGGTTCGCCGATCACGACCGGGTCGACGCCCAGCGCATCGAAGACATGACCCGCGAAGGTTCCTTCCCCCTGCGCCAACTCCACAGAGGACTCAGCGGCCGCGGGGGCCGCGCCTTGGTCGGTCTTGTTCCGCCGCCGTCGATCGAAGAAACCCATACCGCCATCCTTTCGTCCCTCCGCCGAAGAGACCAGGGGTGGGAAGCGGATGCCGAGGCCTCTATCCGCGCAGCTTCTCCACCAGCTCGCGATGAACCGGGTGGAGGAACAGCACCGCTCCGTTCGGCCGCACCGCATGGTGGAAGCTCTCCGGCGCGATGGCGGCGGTGAAGCGTACGACGATGTCCGGCTGCTCCACCAGGAGCCTCCGCACCCGATCCGAAACGCGCTCTGGCATCCGCCCCACGGTATCCGCGAGGTCCTCCAAGACGCAACGGTGGGCGGCCCGCCGGGACGGTGTTGCGCCCGGGTGGCGAGCCACCGACGGGGTTTCTGGTGCCGGCTACAGGACTTGAACCTGCAACCCCCGTATTACAAGTACGGTGCGCTACCAATTGCGCCAAGCCGGCAGGCCACCCAGTCTAGCGATCCGCCGTCCCCTCCCCCGCGCGCGGCGGGCGCAGGGCTCAGCCCGCGGGCGTGGTCGACGGCGTCGGGGTCGGAGTGGGCGTGGCCGTCGAGTAGTACGCGTTGCTGTCGATCGTCAGGACGAACTGCGCGAACTCCTTCGGGTCGTCCATGTGGCCCACGTAGGGGGTGCCGTTGACGAGGACGGTCGGGAGGGTCGTGAGAGCGAGGCCCTTCGTGTCGGGCAGGCTCTTGATGGCGCGATCGGTCGCGGCCTTCGCCCACCCGGTGTAGGTCTCGTCCTCGATGCACGAGCGCACCGTGTCGACGTCGCTGACCCCGGCGCCCTGCGCCATGTCGGCCAGCTGCTGGTCGCTGTATCCCTCGGAGTCCACGGCGGGCTGGTTCGTCAGCAGCTCGTGGTTGAAGGCGAAGAAGCGGTCCGACGCGTGGGTCGCGACACAGGCCGATGCCCCGGCGGCGCGGAGGCTGTACTTCGTGCCGTTCGACTTCGAGGTGAGCATCGCCACCGGGTAGTAGGTGAGGGTCGCGGCATCCTCGTCGACCCACTTGGAGAGCTGTTCGGCGTTGGCCACCTGGAATTCGCGCGCCTCCGTGGAGAGGTAGTCGACGTACACGCGGATGTCCACGGGAGCGGCCGTCGTGGTCGGCGACGGCGTGGGGGTGGCATCCGGGGTCGCGGTCGCGCCGGCGGCGAGCGTCGAAGCGTCGCCGTCGACGGTCTGGGTGGCCAGCGGGTCGGCGATCCCTGTCGCGCTCGACACGAGGAACCCGTCGTCGGATGCCGCGCTGGGCAACGCCTGGGGACGCGAGCCGTTCGACGAGAGCGCGTAGGTCACGGCGACGGCGCCGACGGCCACGACCGCGATGGCACCCACGCCGATCGCCGAGCGACGAAGGATGCGCAGCCGGGCCTGGCGCGCCTTCACCTGCTGCGCCTTCTCGCGAACCGCCTCGCGGCGATCGCGTTCGGCGGGCACATTCGGCGTCTGGTCGTTGGACATGGAACCTCTCGGGCACGCGCAGTGCCGCAGCAAATCTGGGGAACGCTCGGGTTGGGGCGAACGAGGATCGATGCTAGCCAGGCTGGCTGAGAAAAGCCCAGACGCATGGCATACTGACCCTGCGTCCACTGTCGGGCGTGCGGGGTCGCCCCCGCTCATTCCATTCACTACGGATCGTCCGGCACGTACCTGCCGGTGAAGGAGAAGAAAAGATGGCGTCCGTCACATTTGACAACGCAACCCGCCTGTACCCCGGTGGCACCCGTGCCGCGGTCGACAAGCTGAACCTCGAGGTCGCCGACGGCGAGTTCCTGGTCCTGGTCGGCCCCTCCGGCTGCGGAAAGTCCACGTCGCTGCGCATGCTGGCCGGCCTCGAAGAGGTCAACTCGGGCCGCATCCTCATCGGAGACCGCGACGTCACCGACGTGCCCCCCAAGGACCGTGACATCGCCATGGTCTTCCAGAACTACGCGCTGTACCCGCACATGACCGTCGCCGAGAACATGGGCTTCGCGCTCAAGATCGCCGGCGTCGGCAAGGAAGAGCGCGCCGCCCGCGTCCTCGAGGCCGCCAAGCTCCTCGACCTCGAGGAGTACCTGACCCGCAAGCCGAAGGCCCTCTCCGGTGGTCAGCGTCAGCGCGTCGCCATGGGCCGCGCGATCGTCCGTCAGCCCCAGGTGTTCCTCATGGACGAGCCGCTGTCGAACCTCGACGCCAAGCTCCGCGTCCAGACGCGCACCCAGATCGCCTCGCTGCAGCGTCGCCTGGGCGTCACCACGGTCTACGTCACGCACGACCAGACCGAGGCGCTCACCATGGGTGACCGCATCGCCGTGCTCAAGGACGGTCTCCTCCAGCAGGTCGGCACCCCGCGCGACCTGTACGAGAAGCCGAAGAACGTCTTCGTCGCCGGCTTCATCGGCTCGCCCGCGATGAACCTGTTCTCGGCAGACCTGGCCGAGGGCGGCGTCCGCTTCGGTGACCTCGTCGTCCCCGTCGAGGCCGACGTCATCGGCAAGGCCAACGGCTCCGAGGTCACCATCGGTGTCCGCCCCGAGGACATCCAGGTCGCTCCGGCCGACGGCCGCGGCCTCTCGGTCGTCGTCGACCTCGTCGAAGAGCTCGGCGCCGACGGTTACCTCTACGGCCACACCGACGTCAACGGCAAGCGCACCGACCTGGTCGCCCGTGTCGACGGCCGTCGCCACCCGAACGCCGGCGAGACCGTCGTGCTGGCACCCGTCCCCGGACACGTCCACGTCTTCGACGCGACGTCGGGTGACCGCCTGACCGACAAGGCCATCGCTTCGGCCTGATCGACGCACCGCTGCGGCGCGTCTTCGTTCCCGACCTTTCACGGGACGAAGACGCGCCGCACCTGTTTTCCCGGGAGAAACCGTGTCCGAATCCCTTCGCATCACCGCCAGCGCCGTCGACCCGGGGCTCCTGCAGCTCCCTTGGTCCACGGGACTCGCCGACTGGCCGAGCAACCACATCGTCGCGCTGCCGAAGGGCATCTCCCGCCACCTCGTGCGTTTCGCGAACCTGTCGGGGCGCGTCGTCGCGATCAAAGAGACCACCGAGGAGATGGCTCGCCGAGAGTACGACATGCTCGGAAACCTCGACCGGCTCGATGCCCCCTGCGTCGACCGCATCGCCGTCATCGCCGGTCGCACCGACGCCTCCGGGCGTCCCCTCCCCGCGGCACTGGTGACCGCGCACCTGCGCTTCTCGCTCCCTTACCGCGCCCTGTTCACGCAGGTGCTGCGCCCCCACACCGCGACCCGCCTGGTCGACGCTCTTGCCGTCCTCCTCGTCCGTCTTCACAACGTCGGTTTCTACTGGGGCGACGTGTCCCTGTCGAACACGCTGTTCCGCCGCGACGCGGGCGAGTTCGCGGCCTACCTCGTCGACGCCGAGACGGGTGAGCTGCACGGCAACCGCCTGAGCCCCGGCCAGCGAGCGCACGACCTCGACATCGCGCGGACGAACATCGCGGGCGAGATCATGGACCTCGAGGCCGGCGGACGCCTGGAGGGCGGACTGGATGCCGTCGCCATCGCCGACGGTCTCGTGTCGTCGTACCACTCGCTGTGGGGCGCGCTCACCGACAAGGAGTCGTTCGCGGTCGACGAGTCGTGGCGCATCACCGAACGCGTGCACCGCCTCAACGCCCTCGGCTTCGACATCGGCGAGATGTCGATGAGCACGACCAGCGACGGTACCCGTGTGTCGATCCAACCCAAGGTCGTCGATGCGGGCCACCACCAGCGGCGTCTGCTGCGCTTGACCGGCCTCGACGTCGAAGAGAACCAGGCCCGGCGCCTGCTCAACGACCTCGACGAGTTCCGCGCCCGCGTCTCGCGCCTGGGCGCCGACGAGGAGATGGTCGCCCACGAGTGGCTGACCCGCGTCTTCGAGCCGATCGTGATGTCGATCCCGTTCGACCTGCGCGCGAAGCTCGAGCCGGCCGAGGTGTTCCACCAGGTGCTCGAGCACCGCTGGTACATGTCGCAGGCGCGCGGACGTTCCGTGCCGCTGGCGGAGGTCGTGACGTCCTACATCGATGACGTCCTGCGCCACCGCCGCGACGAAGCCACCGTCATGGGGCCGCCGACCGACACGATGTCCCTCCCCACCGTGTCCGACGCGGACGCCCCCGCCACCGGCGAGGTGCCGACGACCGACACCGACGTGGTCGATTGGCGCGACCTCGTCTGACAACGCCCCGTGCACGCGGAAGGCCGTGGCATCCGGAATCGACCCGGGATGCCACGGCCTTCGCGCGCGATCGAGCGTCAGTACCCGACGGTGAAGCGCTCCCGCGTGTGCTTCGGGTTCTCGATCTCGTCGAGGACGGCGATCGCGAAGTCGGCCCCGCCGATGAAGGAGTTGCCGTCACCGTCGACCACGAGGACGTCGCCGCCGTCGCGGTAGCCACCGGTGCGCTCGCCCGGAGCCCAGGAGCCGAAGCCGCCGGCGGGGTGCACGTAGAACCAGTCGCGACCGGTGTCGTCGGCCTGCAGATCCTCGAGGATCCCGATGGCCTCGCGGGCTTCGGGCTTGTACTCGTCGGCGAAGCCGTCGGTGTCGATGAGGCGCGGGCCGCCCTCGGCGACGAGCGAGCCGCCCGCGCCGCCGACGACGCCCACCCGTACGTTCTCCGGGAGCGCCGCAACGAGCTCGGCGATCGCGGGGCGGAGCTTTCCCTCCATGTCGCCGCGCGGAGCGACGGCCGACACGACCACGTCGACGCCCTCGAGCTGGGCGACGAGACCGGGGACGTCGAGGACGGTGCCCTCGAGGTAGGTCGCTCCCTCGAGGCGGTCCGTGGGAACCGACCGGGCGATCGAGACGGCGGTGTGTCCGCGACGAACGGCCTCGGCGATGATGTGGCTGCCGGCGTAGCCGGTGCCACCGATGACGGCGATGCGGGTCATGAGCGTTCCTTTCTCAGCGTGATCAGTGCGCGGCGCGAAGCGTCGACACCTGGTACAGGGCCACGGATGCCGCGATCCCGGCGTTCAGCGACTCGGTCGCGGTCGAGATCGGGATCGACACGACCTGGTCGCACGTCTCGGTGACCAGACGTGAGAGCCCCTTGCCCTCGGAGCCCACGACGATCACGACGGGACGGTCGGCGAGCTCGAGCGCGGGCAGCGAGACATCGCCGTCACCGGCGAGACCGAGCACGAACACGCCCTGCTTCTTGAACTCCTTGAGTGTCGCGGTCAGGTTGGCCGCGAGAGCCACCGGGATGCGCGCGGCCGCACCGGCGCTGGTCTTCCACGCTGCCGAGTTCACGCTCGCTGAGCGGCGCTGCGGCAGGATGAGGCCCTGTCCGCCGAACGCCCCGGTGGAACGGATGATCGCGCCGAGGTTGCGCGGGTCGGTGACGCCGTCGAGGGCCACGAGAAGCGGAACCTCGCCCCGGTCGATGATCTGCTCGAGCAGGTCCTGCGGGTGCGCGTAGGTGTAGGGCGGGACCTTGAGCGCCACGCCCTGGTGCACGCCGTCGAAGCCGGCCATGCGGTCCAGCTCGGGGCGCGTGACCTCGAGGACGGGGATGCCCCGGTTCGTCGCGATCGACAGCATCTCCTTGACGCGGTCGTCCATCTCTACGCGCTGGGCGATGTAGAACGCCGTGGCGGGGATCTTGGCGCGCAACGCCTCGAGCACCGAGTTGCGGCCGGTCACCGTCTCGGTGTCATCCGCTGCCTTGGGGCTCTTGCGGTTCGCGTTGCTCCCGACCGCGCGGACGCCGGGTCGGCCCTTGCCGCCCGCGGCCGCGTAGCGCTCCTCCGCGGCCTTGCGCTTGCCGGCGGGGTGCCAGGCGCGGTCCTCCGCCTTGGGCGTGGGACCCCGACCCTCGAGCGCCTTGCGGGAGTGCCCGCCGGTGCCCTTCAGGGGACCTTTCTTCTTTCCGGGGTTACGTGCTCCCGGGCGTCCAGGCTTAGCCATCGATACTCCAATGTGTTCCGGCCGGAGTGTCCTCCAGCGTGATTCCTGCGGCGGCGATGGCATCGCGGATGCGATCGGCCGCCGCCCAGTCCTTGTCGGCGCGCGCCTGAGCGCGCTGCGTGATCATCTCCTGCACGAGAGCGTCCAGAGCGGTCTCGCTCGATCCGGTCGCGACCGCGGGCTCGTCGGCATCCAGTCCCAGGAGGGCGAGCATCGCGGCGACGGAGCGGTGGGCAACGATGCCGGCGTCGAGGTCGCCCGCATCGAGGGCGACGTTTCCGGCGCGCACCGTCTCGTGCACCACGGCGAGGGCCTGAGGAACGCTCAGGTCGTCGTCCATGGCGGCGGCGAACGCCTCGGGGACGTCCCCGGGAACGATCACGACGGGATCGGCCCCGGCGGCGCGCAGCACGCGCTGGCGGAACGTCGCGATGCGCTCCAGCGCACTGGCTGCTTCGGCGAAGGCGCGATCGGAGACGTCGAGGTTCGACCGGTAGTGCGCCGCGGCCAGCGCGTACCGCACCACGCGGGGATCGTTGTCGGCCAGCACGTCAGAGGCGAGAGTGAAGTTGCCGAGCGACTTCGACATCTTCTGCCCGTCGACGGTCACGAGGCCGTTGTGCACCCAGTACCGCGCGAAAGCGTCGCCCGCCGCGGTCGACATGTGCCAGCCGGGCCGTCCGGCGCCCCACGGCGACGCCCAGGTGGCCGAAGCGGGCTCGCCGTCTTTCGTGCCCTTCCACAGGGCGAAGTCGCGCGGATCGCGCTTGCCGCGAGGATCGGCGTCGGCGGCGGGCTCCATGGCGTCCAGGCTCTGGCGGGTCAGCTCGCCGTAGGCGGGCCAGGACCGCACGTCGAAGTAGACGTCGCCGACAGCCGGATAGGCGTGACCGCGCTCGATGAGCTCGGCGATCAGCTCCTGCATCTGCGTCACGGACGCGGTCGCGCGCGGTTCGTAGGTGGGGGGAAGGATGCCGATGGCCGCGTACGCGCGGGAGAACTCGAGCTCCATGCGGTAGGCGAGCGCCCACCATGGCTCTTCGGGCGTGGCGTTGGCGAGGACCTTGTCGTCGATGTCGGTGACGTTGCGCACGAAGGTCACCCGGCCGTACCGGTGGGCGAGCCAGCGGCGGAGCAGATCGAAGGCGAGGGCCGCGCGCACGTGACCGATGTGCGGGCCGGACTGCACGGTGGGACCGCAGACGTAGACCGTGACGTTCGAAGGGTCGAGAGGGACGAAGTCGCGCAGGGCCTGCGCTCTCGTGTCGTACAGCCGAACAGTCACCGCCCCAGCCTACCGGCCGCCCCTGACCGCGACCCGAGCCGGAAACACGGGGACGCTACGGTCGAGCAATGGCCCTCGAGATCCGCCCCGACGACCTCACCGGTGCAGCGACCCGCGCGCTGGTCACCGCGCACCTCGGCGGGATGCTCGAGAACACCCCTCCCGAAAGCGTGCACGCGTACGATCTCGAGCGGCTCACCGGTGACGGCGTGCAGCTGTGGTCCGCGTGGGTCGACGGCGAGCTCGCCGGGATCGGCGCCCTGTCGTCGCTCGGCGACGACCGCGCCGAGGTCAAGTCGATGCGCGTGGACGATCGCTTTCTCGGGCGCGGAATCGGACGGGCGCTCGTGCGTCACCTCGTGGCCGAGGCGCGGGCGCGCGGCATCCGGAGTCTGTGGTTGGAGACGGGGAGCACCGACGAGTTCGTCGCCGCGCGTCGCCTGTACGCGAGCGAAGGCTTCGTGGAGTGCCCGCCGTTCGCTCCCTACGTGCCCGACCCGCTGTCGACGTTCATGACGCGGGCGCTGTAGAGCGGGACCACCAGGGCGGTCGCGAACGCGGCCACTCCCTCGGTGCGGCCGGTGAATCCCAGCCCGTCGGTGGTGGTGGCACTGACCGAGACGGGGGCGCCGCCCAGCGCTCGCGACAACGCGTGCTCGGCCTCCACCCGCCGCGCCGCGAAGCGCGGGCGATTGGCCTGCACCTGCACCGAGACGTTGCCCACTCCCCAGCCGGCGTCTTCGAGCAGACGGACGGTGTGCGAGAGGAAGGCCTCGGCGTGCGCGCCGGAGAACTCCGGCCGATCGGTGCCGAAGTGGGTGCCGATGTCGCCGAGCCCGGCAGCCGCCAGGAGGGCGTCGACGATCGCGTGGGCGACCGCGTCACCGTCGGAGTGCCCCGAGAGGGCCTGTTCGCCGGGCCATTCCAGACCCGCGAGCCAGAGTGCGCCCTCTCCGCCGAACCCGTGGACGTCGGTCCCGATGCCGATGCGGGGAATGGCCGCGGGGCGCGGGGCGACGAGGCCGCGGGCGCGCTCGAGGTCGGGGGCTGTGGTGATCTTGAACGAGCGGGCGTCGCCTGCGACGGTCACGACCGGGTGACCGGCCGCCGCGACGAGGGCGGCGTCGTCGGTGTGGTCCGCATCGGCCGCGGCGACCGCCGCCTCGAGGACGTCTCGGCGGAAGCCCTGCGGGGTCTGAGCGGCAGCGAGCTCCGACCGATCGACCGCAGCCACGATGACGCCGTCGGCGTCGACGCGCTTGATCGTGTCGACGACGGGGACGGCCGGAATGACAGCGAGCGCGCCGCGCTCGAGGGCGCCCACGACCCGCTCGAAGACGGCGACGGGGGTCAAAGCGCGGGCCGCATCGTGCACGAGCACGAGCTGGACAGAAGGAGGAAGGACCGCGAGGCCTGCGGCGACCGACTCCTGCCGGGTGCGACCGCCGACGACGACATGCACCCGCTCGCCGCCATCCCCCGCGGCGATACGGGCCGCATCCTCGTACCCCTCGGGGACGACGACCACGACGTGCGCGGACGGGGCAACGAAAACCCCGTCGAGGGCATGCGCCAGAATCGAGCGGTCATCGAGGGCGACGAAGGCTTTCGGCCCTCCCCCGTTCAGACGGGTTCCGGAGCCGGCGGCGACGACGATGATGGCGAGGCGCGGGGAAGACGAGGGGGTCACTCCCCCACGCTAGCGCGGACATCGCCCGCCGCTCGGAACGAACGACGGGCGACGAAGCGTCTCAGGACGCGAGGACCTCGTCGAGCACGACGCTCGCGCGATCTTCGTCGGTCTTCTCGGCCAGAGCGAGCTCGGACACGAGGATCTGGCGAGCCTTGGCCAGCATGCGCTTCTCGCCCGCGGAGAGCCCGCGATCCTGGTCGCGGCGCCACAGGTCGCGGACGACCTCGCTCACCTTGATGACATCGCCCGACGCCAACTTCTCAAGGTTCGCCTTGTAGCGACGAGACCAGTTGGTGGGCTCCTCGGTGAACGGTGCACGCAGCACGTCGAAGACGCGATCGAGACCCTCTTTGCCGATGACGTCTCGAACGCCGACGAGGTCGACGTTGTCAGCCGGGACCTCGATCACGAGGTCGCCTTGCGTCACGTTCAGCTTCAGGTATTTCTTCGTCTCGCCCTTGATGACGCGTTCTTTGACCTCGATGATCGTGGCCGCGCCATGGTGCGGGTAAACGACGGTCTCGCCAACCTCAAAAAGCATGGAGTTATGTCCTTTCGGCAACATCCAGGATACCACAGGCAGTCATACGCTAAGGTTCCGCCCTCTCGGCGGACGCCGCTCTTCGTGCGCACCCCGCGGGCCCGTTGCGCGCGCGAGAGTGCCCCCGTCATGCGCGCCCGATCCGACCGCGGCGCGCCGACCCCGTAGGATGGGGGCGTGCCGTCTGTCGTCCTGGGAGGATCCGTGAAATCGCGCCTGATCGCGTCCATCGCCGTAGGTGCCGCTGTCGTGCTGGGCACGACGGGTTGCAACATCCTCGCGCCGCAGGCGACGACGATCGACTACTCCGCCTCTGACGGCGTCAACGTACCCGCCGCCTCCGGTCCGCTCGACGTGCGCAACGCGCTGATCGTGGCCGATGAGGACGGCGAGATCGGCAACTTCGTCGCCGCCGTCGTCAACTCCACGACGGAGCCGCAGACCCTGCGCGTCGAGGTCGGCGAGGGTTCCTCGGCGGTCCGCGCGTCGGTCAAGGTGCCGGCCAGCAGCACCCTGAGCCTCGGCGATCTCGCCAACGGCGTGGAGCCGCTCCGCCTCGAGGGCATCGACGCCGTTCCCGGCTCGACACTCCCCGTGTACTTCCAGTCCGGCGACGGCGAAGGCGCCCTCATGCAGGTCCCCGTCCTCGACAGCGCCGTCCAGTACCTCAGCACCCTGGCTCCGACCCCGTACCCGACGGTCACGGCCACCCCGATGCCGCTGCCGAGCTCGACGTCGACGCCCAGCGTTCCGACGCCGACCCCCACGCCGTAACCGGTCGTCTTCTCGACCGATGACGAAGGCGCCGACGGTTTCCCGTCGGCGCCTTCCTCGTCTCCGTCTCAGGACTCGAAGCGGTAGCCGAGCCCGCGGACGGTGACGAGCATCGTCGGTTCGCTCGGGCTCTGCTCGATACGCGAGCGGATGCGCTTGATGTGCACGTCCAGGGTCTTGGTGTCGCCGAAGTAGTCGGTCCCCCACACGCGGTCGATGAGCTGACCCCGCGTGAGCACCCGCCCCGCGTTGCGCATGAGGACCTCGAGCAGCTCGAACTCCTTCAACGGC
Organism: Microbacterium sp.; assembly: GCA_029239635.1. Lineage (GTDB taxonomy): Bacteria > Actinomycetota > Actinomycetes > Actinomycetales > Microbacteriaceae > Microbacterium. Next base: position 22,135 of record JARBUN010000043.1, read on the forward strand.
ATGTTGATCTCGCTGCCGTCGACGGCCACCGTGTGCCGGTCGATGTCGAGGGTCACGCGTCCCCCGGTGAGCACCCGATCGTCGAGGTCGGCGTCATCCGGTGTCCGGCGCCGCAGGACCGCTCGCATGCGCGCGAGCAGCTCACGCGTCGAGTACGGCTTCGTCACGTAGTCGTCGGCCCCGAGCTCGAGCCCCACGACGATGTCGACCTCCGAGTCCTTCGCGGTCAGCATGATGATGGGCACGTGCGACGAGAGGCGGAGCTGACGGCAGACCTCGGTGCCCGGCATCCCCGGGAGCATCAGATCGAGCAGCACGATGTCGGCACCGCGGTCGTGGAAAGCCGACAGAGCGAGCGCGCCGTCCTCGGCGATCTCGACCTCGTATCCTTCGCGCCGCAACAGGTAGGCCAGCGGGTCAGCGAGGTCCGGCTCGTCCTCGACGATCAGAACGCGGGTCATACGGAATCTCCGTTCATGGGGGCGGGACGCGGGACGGACGCAGCCTTGCGGCTCTTGCGTCCCGACTTCGCGCGGGCGGGTTCGAGGTCGGGTGCCTCGGACAGCGGAAGGCGGATGGTGAAGGTCGATCCGCGGTCGGGGCGCGACCACAGCCGCACCTCCCCGCCGTGCCGCTGTACAGCGTGCTTGACGATCGACAGGCCGAGGCCGGTGCCGCCGGTACGGCGCGATCGCGCCTGATCGGCGCGGTAGAAACGCTCGAACACCCGATGCTGATCGGCCTCGGGGATACCGATCCCACGGTCGGTGACCGCGATCTCGACGACTGTGCCGTCGAGCTTCACCCCCACCCCGACCTTCGAGCCGCTCGGCGAGTAGGCGATCGCGTTCGCCACGAGGTTGCCGAGCGCCTCGGTGAGGATCTGCGGTTCCCCGCGCACCCACAGCCCCTTCGTCCCGCCGCGCACGACGGTGACCTGCGCGGAGTCCGCGGCCATCGCGTACGCCTCGACCGCCGAGGTGACGACCTCGTCGATCGACACATCGCGCACATCGCGCAGCTCGTCCGACGCCTGCAGCCGGGACAGACTCAGGATGCGATTGACCAGACCCCCCAGCCGTGTCACCTCCGCCTGCAGCCGCGACGAGAAGTACCGGACCTGCTCGGGGTCGTCGGCGGCGGACTCGATCGCCTCGGCCAGCAGGCTCACCGCGCCGACCGGGGTCTTGAGCTCGTGGCTCGTGTTCGCCACGAAGTCGCGCCGCATCTCTTCGACGCGCTCGCGCTCCGTGATGTCGCGCAGGACGAGGAGGGTCAGTCGCGGCGAGATGGGGGTGGCCCGGACAGCGACCAGGCGCGGCTCCGCGGGAGCCGCACCCCGTCGCAGGCGGAGGTTCTCGCTCACCGATGCGCCCGAGTCGCGCGCCGCGCGAGCGACCCGGCGAAGCTCATCGCTCGCGATCACCTCTCCGGCGACCAAGCCGAACACGCCCGCGGTCGAGGAAAGCGCCAGCACCGTCGACGACATGTCGCACACGAATGCGGGGTCGTCCATCGCTCCGAGCATGGCCTCGACCCCCTCGGGGAGGTCCACGGTCGCCTGCGCGAGCGATCGATCCCGTGCGCGCACCGCACCGACCACGAGGCCGACGATGCCTCCCCCGAGCAGGAGCCCGATGAGGAGCGCGAGCAGCGAGAGCTGCGGTGGTTCCATGTCACCAGCGTAAAGGCGAGGTCACGACGTCACCGGCCGTTCAGGCGGGGGATGCCGAACCCGAACGTTACTATTCACTGTCACGGCACCGTTCGTTCATCTTCGCTGGAAACAATCCCCGGAGGTAGCGGGACGTCTCTGTGCCGTGCCCCGACGGAAGGTACCGCGATGCGCGAAGTATTCCACCAGTCCCTCGAGGACGTCCAGAGCCGCCTGGTCGAGATCGCCGACCTGGTGGTGGTCGCGATCGACCGCGCCACCCGCTCCTTCGGGACGAGCGACGTCGCCCTCGCGGAGGAGGTCATCGAGGCCGATGCCATCATCGACGAGAAGGCCCTCGAGCTCGACGAGCTCGCCATCGAGATCCTCGCCCGCCAGCAGCCCGTCGCCCGCGACCTGCGCATCGTGGTCACCGCCCTGCGCGTGAGTGCGTCGCTCGAGCGCATGGGCGACATGGCCGAGCACATCGCCCAGCTCTCGCGCTCGCGCTTCCCCGAGCGGGCGATCCCCAAGGGCCTCAAGACGACGTTCACACGCATGGGCGAGCTCGACGTCGAGGTGGCACGCAAGCTCGCGGAGCTGCTGCGCACGCAGGACCTCCGCATCGCCGAAGCGATCCGCGACGCCGACGACGACATCGACGAGCTGCACGTGAGCGTGTTCGAGAAGGTCCTCGGCGACTCCTGGAAGGGTGAACCCACGGCAACGGTGGACGCCACCCTCGCCAGCCGCTACCACGAGCGCTTCGCCGACCACGCGGTGTCGGTCGCCAAGAAGGTCGTCTACCTCGCGACGGGCGACTGGGCCGGAGCGGATGACGAGGCCGAGCCCAGCCCCGTCATCTGACGTCAGAACGAGAAGGGGGTGGATGCCGATCGGCATCCACCCCCTTCTCGTTGCGGTGTCAGTGCTTGTTGCCCTGGGCAGCCACGGCTGCCGCACCCGCGGCGGCGGCCTCGGGGTCGAGGTACTCGCCCGGGCCGAGGGGCTTGAGGTCGTCGTCGAGGCGATAGACCAGCGGGATGCCCGTGGGGATGTTCAGCTCGGCGATGTCGGCGTCGCTGATGCCCTCGAGGTGCTTCACGAGACCGCGCAGCGAGTTGCCGTGCGCGGTGACGAGCACGGTCTTGCCGGCCTGCAGGTCGGGGACGATGTCGCTGTGCCAGTACGGCAGCATGCGGTCGATGACGATCTTCAGCGACTCGGTGTCGGGAACCTCGCCGTCGATGCCGACGTAGCGGGGGTCGCCGACCTGGCTGTACTGGTCGTCCGCGGGCAGCGGCGGCGGCGGAACGTCGAATGAGCGACGCCACAGCATGAACTGCTCGTTGCCGAACTCTTCGAGGGTCTGCGCCTTGTCCTTGCCCTGGAGGGCGCCGTAGTGACGCTCGTTGAGGCGCCACGAGCGCTTCACCGGGATCCACAGACGGTCGGCCGCGTCGAGCGCGATGTTCGCGGTCTGGATCGCGCGGCTCAGCACCGAGGTGTGCAGCACGTCGGGCAGGACGCCGGACTCGGCGAGCAGCTCGCCGCCGCGCTTCGCCTCGGCCTTGCCCTGGTCGGTGAGTCGCACGTCGACCCAGCCGGTGAACTGGTTGGTCTTGTTCCACTCGCTCTGCCCGTGGCGGAGGAGGATCAGCGTGTGAGGCATGACTCCATGCTAGCGAGGACCACGGACACACCCCGAGCCGCGACTGGCATCATGGCGGACGTGACTTCCTCCCCCGTCGGCCGCCCGACCCGCGGCACGACCGGGACCAATCGCCTGCGCCGGATCGATCGCTGGATCGCTCGGCATCCGGTCCTCCGCCGCGTCGAGGACCCGCTCGTGATCGACCTCGGGTTCGGGGCGAGCGCTGTCACGCCCCTCGAGCTCCTCGCGCGTCTGCGGAGCCAGCGACCGGATGCCGAGGTCCTCGGGCTCGAGATCGATCCCGAGCGCGTCGCCCGCGCGCGCGAGCAGTCCGCGGGGATCGAGGGGGTGTCCTTCGCCCGCGGCGGCTTCGAGGTCCCCGTCCCCGGGGCGCGTCGACCCGCCGTCATCCGGGCCCTCAACGTGTTGCGGCAGTACGACGAGTCCGACGTCGCCGCGGCGTGGGCGCTCATGTGCGCGCGGCTTCAGCCCGACGGCATCCTCGTCGAGGGCACCTGCGACGAGATCGGACGGGTCGCGACGTGGATCGAGGTGGGGGCGGATGCCGTGCCGCGGAGCCTCACCATCTCGCTGCGCCTCGCAGAGCTGGACTCCCCCGCGATCGCCGCCGAGCGCCTGCCGAAGGCGCTGATCCATCGCAACGTCGCCGGTGAGCGGGTGCACGAGTTCGTGGCATCCCTCGATCGGGAATGGACGCGAGCGGCGGCGGTCGCGCCCTTCGGGCCCGCACACCGCTGGAGGACGGCGATGCACGCCCTCGCCGACGCCGGCTGGCCGCTGCGACGGCGAGAGCGGTGGAGGCTCGGCGAGGTCGAGGTGGCCTGGGACGCGGTGGAGCCGCGCTGACGCGCGGGCTCGTCGACGCCGGCGGAGTGGCGCCGGTCAGATGCGCGGGAGCAGGGCGCGCGCCTCGGCCGACGGCATCCCCGCGGCGACCAGCAGGTCGACGGCGAGCGGCCGCATCGCGGCGACGAGGTTGAGCTCGCCGACCCCGCCGCCCGGGAGCAGGGCCGCCGGGTCGAGGCGCCGGATCACCGCGACGACGGCTGCGCGCGCCGCGGGTTCCAGGGAGATGTCGTCGAGGCTGTCGCGGACCAGCGACGCGCCGCGCGCCAGCTCAGCGAGGAGGTCGGCGGGTACCGGTCGGGGGTGGCCGTCGGCGCACAGATAGGCGGCGCGCCGCGCGACCACGCGCAGGTTGCGGGTGGCGAGGTCGAGGGCTTCCCGCACGCGGGCGTGCCGCTGCAGCTCGGTGCGCTGGCGGCGGAGGAACGGCGAGATACGAGCGACCTCCTGCCCGGACTCGAGCGATCCGCTCCACGCGTCGACGTAGGTCTGCAGCGACCGCGCGCGCTCGAGACCGCGCTCGGCGCGCGCCCTGTCGCCCTTGCGGAGCGCCCGCACGATCGTCGTCATCGCCACGTCGAGCGCGTCGAACAGCTCGTCCGCGTCGCGGAGCTCGGTGCGGCGCAGGGTCCGCGGGATGAGGGCGGTCACGATGAGAGCCGCCACTCCCCCGATCGCTCCGTCGACCAGCCGCAGGAACGGCACGCCCGAGACGAGGACGAGCGCGATGAGCGACTGCACGACCGCGGCGAGGGCGAAGCCGGGCTGCGGGGAGAGGAACCGTGCGGCGAGGAGCGTGACGGTCATCGCGAGCGCGATCTGCCACCACCCGGCCCCCGCGATCAGCAAGACGAGTTCGGCGATGAGGATCCCGACGAGCATCCCGGCCACGGTCTCGGCGACGCGCCAGGGCCGCGCGTCGCGGACGAGCCCCAGGCTCGAGACGGTCACGGTGGCGGCCAACAGCGGGACGCTGTGCCCGAGAACGAAATGCGCGAAGCAGTAGGCCGCGGTGGCCGCGACGACGATCTGCGCGATCGCGGGGAGGGACTCGCGCACCCGGGTACCGCGCCGCGCGAGGGCGATGCGCCACCCCGGCCGGGAGACCACCACCCCGACCGTGGTGGTCGAGGAGTCGTCAGCGGTCATTCCGCGGCGCGGCGGCGTCCGAGGCGCGGAAGCCGCGGAATCGAGGCTGTGGCGCCCGCATCGGCGGGGACGACGGTCTCTTGCGCGGCGGCCAACGGGCCGTCGGCGGTGTCGACGACGAGCGGGACACCCTCGGGGGCGTTGCGCTTGATCAGGGCAAGGGCGATCGGTCCCTCTTCGTGGTGCACGGCGACCGAGGTGATGGACCCGATCACCGCATCCCCCGCGCGCACCTCGTCGCCGCGCTGCGGAAGGACGTTGTCGCTGCCGTCGAGCTGGAGCGCGACCACGCGCCGCGGCGGATGGCCGAGGTTGTGCACCTTC
>JARBUN010000149.1 GCA_029239635.1 Microbacterium sp.
CGCCGCCGGCATCGCCCAGGCGCTGTACCACGGCAAGCTCTTCCACATCGACCTCAACGGTCAGCGCGGCATCAAGTACGACCAGGACCTCGTGTTCGGTCACGGCGACCTGCACAACGCCTTCGCGCTGGTCGACCTGCTCGAGAACGGCGGCCCCGGTGGCGTGCCCGCGTACGACGGCCCCCGCCACTTCGACTACAAGCCCTCGCGTACCGAGGACGAGACCGGCGTCTGGGACTCGGTGTCGGCCAACATGAACACCTACCTGCTGCTCAAGGAGCGCGCCGCGGCCTTCCGCGCCGACCCCGAGGTGCAGGAGGCCCTCGAGGCCGCCAAGGTGTTCGAGCTGTCGCAGCCGACGCTGAACGAGGGCGAGACCTACGACGACTTCCTCGCCGACCGCTCGGCCTACGAGGACTTCGACACCGACGCGTACCTCGGCGGCAAGGGCTTCGGCTTCGTCCGCCTGCAGCAGCTCGCGACCGAGCACCTGCTCGGCGCGCGCTGATCCTCTCGGGCCCGGATGCCACGGCATCCGGGCCCATTCTCCGTCGAGTGTCCAAGACACGCCGCATCGCCCCCGCGCGAGACGGCGTGTCTTGGACACTGAACGGGATGCCGCACCGCTGCGGCGCGAACAGAGGGAGTGAGCATGGCGCTCGTCATGGGAGTCGATTCGTCGACGCAGTCGTGCAAGGTCGTCGTCGTCGACGCCGAGACCGGGCGCGTGGTGCGCGAGGGGCGCGCGTCGCACCCGGCCGGAACGTCGGTCGATCCCGAGGCGTGGTGGATCGCGCTCCAGGATGCCATCGCGCAGGCCGGTGGCCTCGACGACGTCGCGGCGGTCTCGATCGCCGGTCAGCAGCACGGCATGGTCGTGCTCGACGCCGACGGTGTCGTGATCCGGGATGCGCTGCTGTGGAACGACACCCGCTCGGCGCAGGCCGCGCGCGACCTCATCGACGAGGTCGGTGCGGCCGCGTACGCCGAGCGCACCGGCGCCGTGCCGGTGGCGTCGTTCACCGGCACGAAGCTGCGCTGGCTGCGGGATGCCGAGCCGGACAGCGCCGCGCGCGTGGCCGCGGTCGCGCTGCCGCACGACTGGCTCACCTGGCGTCTGCGTGGCTTCGGGCCCGGCAACGCCGTGCTGGAGGAACTCGTCACCGACCGGTCCGACGCGTCGGGAACCGCGTATTGGGGCGCCGACGGGTACGACCTCGATCTCTTCACGCGCGCGCTCGGGCACGAGGCCGTGCTGCCGCGGGTGCTCGGCCCGTGGGAGAGCGCGGGCACGCTCCCGGGGGGTGCGCTCGTGGGACCCGGAGCGGGCGACAACGCGGGCGCCGCGTTGGGGCTCGGTGCCGGCGTGGGTGACGTCGTCGTCTCGCTCGGGACGTCCGGCACGGTCTTCGCGGTCGCCGATGCGCCCACCCGCGACACGACCGGGACCGTCGCCGGGTTCGCCGACGCGACGGGGAGGTTCCTCCCTCTCGTCGCCACCCTGAACGCCGCGCGCGTGCTCGATGCGTTCGCGAATCTCCTCGGCGTCTCGCACGACGAGCTCGGCGCCCTCGCCCTCGAGGCCGAGCCCGGTGCCGGCGGCGTCGTCCTCGTGCCGTGGTTCGAGGGGGAGCGGACCCCCAACCTGCCCCACGCCCAGGCGTCCCTGACGGGTCTGACCCTGGCATCCACGAACCGCCCGAACTTCGCTCGCGCGGCCATCGAGGGCATGCTCAGCGGACTCGCGGTGGGACTCGAGGCGATCCAGGCGCAGGGGGTCGAGGTGCAGCGCATCCTGTTGATCGGCGGGGCCGCCGCCAACGACGGGGTCGCCCGCATCGCCGCGCAGGTCTTCGACGCCGAGATCGTCGTTCCGGCCGCGGGCGAGTACGTCGCCCTCGGCGCCGCGCGTCAGGCCGCAGGGGTGCTCGCGGGAGGTCCGGTCGACTGGACCGTGGGGACGACGCGGGCCGTCGACTCCGACCACCGGCCCGGGATCCGCGAGCGCTACGACGTGGTGGCGGCGCTGCGCGCGCAGGAGTGATCCGCCGCGTCAACGCCCTCGTGTCGGGGCGAGGGGATTCGTAGCCTCTCGCCCATGCCGTTGATCCGTCTGGACGCCCCGACCTTCCACCGCGACATCGAGGTCGACCTCGCCGACGACCTCGTCGAGGCCGAGGGGATGACCTGGAGGCGCGACGGCGAGGTCGACGGGCTCCCGCGTTACGTCCCGGCCGCGGCGGGTTGAGCCGGCGGCATCCGGATCTCGGCGTCGTCCGGCTGCACGCGGACGTACGACGGCTGTCGCAGCGCGCGCACCCAGCCGTAGGCCCTCGCGCCGGGAATCGGCCGACGCACCGCGTCGAAGCGCAGACCGCGGGCGTCCTGGTCGGGGTCCAGGCGCAGCTCGAGTCGGGCGAACGGATGCCACGGCCCCGCGGGCGTGGCATGACCGAGGGTGAGGATCCAGGCGGTGTCGCTCGCGCTCGCGAGTTCTCGCGGATCCGTGGCCGGGGGCCGCCCGGCGGAGGTGCGCGCGACGAGGAGAACGGCTCCTCGCGGCGTCCGGTAGGGGAGGAGCGTGCCCAACCGCGCCCGCTCCGTGCGCCGCCGGGGGAGGAGCGCGAACCGTGCCGGGACGTTCCACCCCGTCGAGGCGAGCTCGATGTCGGCGACCTGGGGCACCGCGCCGCAGGGCTCGGTCGTCAACGAGGCCCCTCCGGCGCTTCCGGGTCGTCCGGGAGCGGTCTCCGCGTCCGGGTCGTCGACGGGCCAGGCTCCCGCGTCTGGGCGCCGGTGCCCCCACGCACCGACATCGACGCGCAGCGCGAGTCCGATGATGTCGGGGAACGGCGCCGGCAGGCCCACCGATCGCGAGACCCGCGCGACGACCGGCACCGGGGACGGTGGGGCGTCGTCCACGAAGGACACGCCGGCGGGAGTGGCATCCGGAATCCACCGCATCTTCCCGCGCAGCACGACGCCGCGGCTGTGGATCGGGCGCGGCGGGCGGAGCCGCTGCAGGACGCCGAACGCCCTCGCGAGCAGGGACCCGAGCGTGCGCGAGACGGGAGAGCGGTACAGGGGCGGGATGCCGATGGGCGCGGTCATGCTCCCAGGGCACCGCGAACACCCCGCGGCGGCCGAGGGGGTTGCGCGCCACTACTGTGAGGGACCATGAGCGGCGACGTCGGGAGCAAGCGCATCGGTGTGCGCGAGGTCGCCGCCGCCGCCGGCGTGTCGACGCAGACGGTGTCGCGCGTGCTGAACGGGTATCCGGGCATCCGCGAGGCCACGCGCGAGCGGGTGCTCACCGCTGTCGCGGCGCTCGACTATCGGGTCAACAACGCCGCGCGCGCGCTCGGCACCAGCCTCACGCGCACGGTGGGGGTCGTGGCATCCGACGCCGTTCTGCACGGGCCCGCGGCCGGAATCGCCGCGCTCGAACGTGCCGCGCGGGCACGGGGGCGGTGGATCTCGACCGCCTACACGGATTCGGACGACCCCGCCGACATCGACACCGCCGTGCGCCACCTGTTGGCGCAGGGGGTCGACGGGATCGTTCTGGTCGCGGCGCACGGATCCACTCCTCTCGACGGGTACGACGTTCCGATCGTTCCGCTGTACGGCGAATCCGGGACCCGCCAGCGCGATGCGGCCGCCCTGGTCGTGGATCATCTCGCGGACCTCGGACATCGACGGATCGTGGAGGTCGCCGGCCCGCCGGATTGGCGCGAAGCCCTGGCGCGCACCGGGGGTGTCGCCGACGCGGTCGCGCGGCGAGGGCTGACTCTCATCGACCGCGTCGAGGGGGACTGGAGCGCTGCCTCGGGCTCAGCCGTCGCCGACGCGATCGGCGCTCGTATCGCGAGCGGTGCGACCGCGGTGGCCGCCGCGAACGACCAGATGGCGCTGGGACTCATGGCGGGCCTTGCGGCGCGAGACCTGCGCGTCCCGCGCGATGTGTCGATCGTCGGGTTCGATGACAACCCGGATGCGGCCTTCTACGCGCCTGCGCTCACCACGGTGCGCCTCGATGTTCAGGGCGAGGCGGAGTACGCCGTGGCCGCGGTGCTGGGCGATGCGGCGGCGCCGCCGGCGTCGCCGGTGCTGGTGGTGCGGGACTCCGCGGCGGCGCCGCGCGAGGTCTCGCCTCCCCCGCGCTGAGCCGGGCTGAGCGAGACTCCTGACTTTCTGCCGTCAGGTGCCGCGGAGATGCCGCTCCGGTCGAGGGCGTCGACGAATCTCAGGAGTCTCGCACGCGCCCGAGGCGATTGACGAGACCGCATGCGTTCGCCGTGAGTCTCGTGCGGTCTCGGTGAACCGATGCGTCCTGGGCGCGCGCGGGCTGGGCGGCGGCGCAGCCCGGGGGCGTATCGCGCACCGCCAGCGCGAAACGTCTCTCGCGCTCGAGCGATGTTACCGGTAACATTGCGACACGAGGGCGCAGCGCCCGACCACCCCGAACCCCGTCGAAGGAGACCGCGTGTCCGACGCCGCCCCGTTCACGCCCGTGCGCTACAACCTCATCGTCTGGACCGGCGGCAACGTCTCGGGCCGCGTTCCCGGCGCCGACCTGTTCGTCATCAAGCCCTCCGGCGTCTCGTACGACGACCTGGCTCCCGAGAACATGATCCTCTGCGACCTCGACGGCAACGCGATCCCCGGCACGCCCGGCTCGGAGCGCAGCCCCTCGAGCGACACCGCGGCGCACGCCTACGTCTACCGCCACATGCCCGAGGTCGGCGGGGTCGTTCACACGCACTCCACCTACGGCGTCGCCTGGGCGGCCCGCGGCGAAGAGATCCCCTGCGTCATCACCGCGATGGCCGACGAGTTCGGCGGACCCATCCCCGTCGGCCCCTTCGCGATCATCGGCGACGACTCGATCGGTCGCGGCATCGTCGAGACCCTGCGCGGCCACCGTTCGCGCGGCGTGATCATGCAGAACCACGGTCCTTTCACGATCGGCACGAACGCGAAGGACGCCGTCAAGGCCGCCGTCATGCTCGAAGACGTCGCCCGCACCGTGCACATCGCGCGGGAGGCCGGCCCTCTCATCCCGATTCCGCAGGACAAGATCGACGCCCTCTACAACCGCTACCAGAACGTCTACGGACAGAGCACGGACGACCGCCGATGAACGCCCACATCACCGAAGGCCGGGCCAGCCTCGGCATCGAGCTCGGCTCCACCCGCATCAAGGC
>JARBUN010000044.1 GCA_029239635.1 Microbacterium sp.
CGCGGTGACCACGTCGGGTGCGAGCACCCTCGCGACGTAGGCGGCGTCGTCGCGCCACGAGGAGTCGCCGTGGCCGGGGAGATCGAGCGCGAGGGCCGGAAGCCCGAGGTGCAGCAGGGTCGTGTCCCAGGTGTGCGCGTTCAGTCCCGCGCCGTGCAGCAGCGTGACGGCCGGGGGAGCGTCGCCCCATCGCAGAGCGCTCACGGTCCGTCCGTCCTCGAGCGTGAGCCGCACGCGCTCGACCGTCGGGGCGGGTCGGCCGATCTCGGCGGCCTGGGCGGAAAGGAACGAGAACTCGTCGACCTCGGGCATGGGATCCACCCTCGCATCCCCGCCCGCCGACCGCCACCGCGCCGTCGCGCGCTCGTGCCCGGGCGGCGGCCCCGCCGTAGGCTGTCGCCATGGGCGATGAGATGCGCGTACACCTGTCGAAGAAGGCGCCCGAGGCCTACGCGGCGCTGCGGTCGTTCGAGCACCGTCGGGCGGCTCGCCGCCGAGGCGGGCATCGACGCGCGCCTGCGGGAGATCGTGCAGATCCACGCCTCGCAGCTGAACGGCTGCGCATACTGCGTGCGCGTGCACGTCGATGCGGCGGTGAAGGCCGGTCTCGACGCCGACGTGATCGCGCAGATCGCGACCTGGCGCGAGTCGGGAGTGTTCGACGCGCGCGAGCGCGCCGCCCTCGAGCTGACCGAGTCGTTCACGTTCATCCACGAGGACGGCATCCCCGACGAGGTGTACGACCGGGCCGGCGGCATCCTGAGCGAAGCGGAGTACGTCGCGCTCAGCTGGGTGCTCGTCGCGATCAACTCCTTCAACCGGGTGGCGATCGCCGGGCGGTACCCGGTCCCGCCGCGGACCGTCGCCCCCTCCCGCGCGACCGCGCCGCACGATCACGATGGAGAGACCTCATGACCTCGCTGGTCTCGGGTGCGGCGAATTTCCGAGACGTCGGGGATCTGCCGGCGGGGGACGGCCGCACCCGCGCGGGCGTGCTCTTCCGCTCCGGCAACCTCGTCGCGGTCGACGACGAGGGGATCGACGCCCTGCGTGCCCTCGGTATCCGCCGAGTGATCGACCTGCGCGATGAGACCGAGGTGACCCACGCCCCGAGCCGCTTCGACGACCTGCCCATCGAGGTGCAGCACGAGCCGCTCTTCCTCGGCTCGGTCGACTCGTTCTTCGCGCGCGACGTCAGCCTGGATGAGCTGTACGCCTCGATCGTCGACGAGTCCGCCGACCGGGTCGTGTCGGTGGTGCGCGGCATCCTCCGCGCCCAGCCCGTTCTCGTGCACTGCACGGTCGGCAAGGACCGGACGGGGGTGACCGTGGCGATCGCGCTCGCCGCGGCGGGCGTCGATCGCGAAGCCGTGGTCGCCGACTACGCCCGCACCGAGGCCCTGCTGCCTCCGGAGCGCAATGCCGCCGTGCTGCGGGCGATCCGGGCGTTCCACCCCGAGAACGTGCATGCCGAAGCGCTGGCCACCCTTTCGCCCGCGCCGGTGATGCGCACACTGCTCGCGCGTCTGGACCGCGAGTACGGCTCGCCCGCCGGATACCTGCGCGCCCACGGCCTGAGTGATGACGAGCTCCGTCGTCTGCGCGAGGTGCTCGTCGGCTGACGGATTCCTCGACGTCGGGATACAAAGGGGCAACTCAGGTTAGGCAACCCTTCTTCGCGGGTATAGTGGATGCCATCATGGCCCCCTCCTCCGAGCACAACGACGCCGCCTGCCGCGCGTCGCGGCACACCCGCGTGCAGCATCTCGTGACCGCCGATGAGACGTCTCTCGTCGAGCTCGAGACGCTGCTCGCGACGCTGCCGATCTGCTCGACGGGGCGCGTGTTCATCGAGGTCCCGGACGCGTCGTGGATCGGTCGCATCGCCGCTCCCGCCCGCATGACCCTGACCTGGCTCGACCGCTCCCGGCGCGGCGGAGCGCCCGGCACCGGGCGCTGCTGCGCGTCGGGTGAGGCCCTCGCCCGCGCCGTCTCGGGCTGGGCCGGCGAGATGCTGTGCTGCGACGACGATGACACCCGCATCTTCCTCCTGGGCGGCTACCTCGGCACCGCCGAGATCGTCGACGACCTGGTGGCCCGTCACGGCGTCGACGCCCAGGCGATCCACACCCCCGAGCGCTTCGGCCTCGCGACCGCGCGCTGATCGGACCGTGCGCTGATCTGGCCGCGCGCTGATCTGACCGTGCGCTGATCGGACCGCGCGCTGATCGGACCGCGCGCTGATCGGACCGCGCGCTGATCTGGCAGCGCGCTGATCGGACCGTGCGCTGATCGGACGGTGCGCTGATCGGACCGCGCGCTGATCTGGCCGCGCTCGTCACGGCCGGTCGCTGAGCCTGCCGACCCGCGACCCGCGGCGGGAGGAATCTCCGGCGGGGGAGGATGCCGCGGGCCGGATCGGTCCTCCGCTCCCGGAATGTCCTCCGCCCAGCCTCAGCTGCCCCGCGGCACGTAGTTGCCCTCGGCCAAGCCCGCCTCGATCTCGAAGCGGTTCCGCAGCGGGTCGCGACCAGCGAGCGCGTAGAGCACCGGCATGAGGAAGCCGTAGCGCTGCCACTGCCGTTTGTGCACGGCCTCGTGGCCCAGCACGGTGTCGGTCGGTCGGTCGTCGCCGGTGAGGAAGCACGCGCCCACGCACACGCCGCCGCGGGGGAAGGCCCAGGAGGGCAGCCCTCGGAAGACCCACAGTCCGTGCCGCTTCTCGATCCGGCCGGTGCTCCAGAGCGACCCCCATACCCAGCCGACCGTGCAGCCGTACCAGTAGCCGACGCGGCTGATCGGCGAGTCGAGGAGGACGCCGGGGATGAACCGGTCCCACACCCGACCGCGCGCGACGGCCCGGTCGGCGCGCTCGCGCCACCCGGCCGGAGGCCGGGGGATCGGGCTCACGCCAGAGCCCCGATCAGTCGCAGGATCGTCCCCAGGTCGTCCACGGCCGCAGCGGGCGTCGACGGCGAGAACTCGGTGAGCGTCGCCCCCGCCAGCGGCAGTCGCTCGCGCAGACGGCGAAGGGATGCCACGACGTCGGCCGTGCGCGCACCGAACGGTTCGGGAAGGGCGACACCGGTCATCTCCGCCGGGTCGAGCACGTCGAGGTCGACGTGCACGTACACGCGCGATGCTCCCGTCGCCACGACCGCCTCGGCCAGCGCGTCGGGGTCCGCCAAGTCGGCGGGGGCGATGACCCGCACGGCGTGCTGTTCGATGAAGCGCTGCTCCTCGGCATCCAGGGAGCGTGTTCCGGCGAGCACGATCCGCGCCGGCGCGATCCCGGGCTCGAGGCGGTGGAGGTCGTCGCCGTCGCCCGCGATCGCGCGCAGGACCATGCCGTGGAACGCACCGCTGGGGGAGGAGGCGGGGGTGTTGAGGTCGGCGTGAGCGTCGATCCACACCACGGCGAGGTCGTCGCCCGCGACGGCGGAGACGGCGCCGAGGGCCACGCCGCAGTCGCCCCCGATGACGATCGCGGGCTCGCGGCCGGTGCCGACGGCGTCTTCGATCCGCTCTCGCATCCGCATCAGGGCGCTCAGCCGGTGCACGCCCGTTCCCTGAGCGTCTCCGGCTTCGGGGACGGGGTCGAGGACGGTGGTCGAGGCGCGCGGCAGGTCGCCGGCGATCGCCTCGGCCCCGTCGATGAGCTGCATCGCGCGCGACGACGACGAGCCCTGCCACTGCGGAGCGACGATGAAACGCGCCACGGACACCTCCGGGAGAGACGAGAGTGCACCGCCCGGCACAGCGGGACGATGCACTCTCGGGACGGGTCAGACCTGGTCGGGGCTGGGCGCGTCGATCGCGGCGCGCTGCGGGCCGCCGACCTTGAGGGCTGCGAGGCGAGCCTCGACCTCGGTCAGCTCGCCCACGTCTTCGAGCGCGTTGAACTGCGCGTCGATGCTCGACGCGGCCAGTTCCTGCTTGCCCGCGGCCAGGGCCTCCTGGCGGCGGATCTTGTCTTCGAAGCGCCCGAGCTCGCTCGTGGGGTCGAGGACGTCGATCGACCGGACGGCGTCGTGCACCTTGTTCTGCGCCTCGGCGACCTTGGCGCGGGCCGTGAGCTCGTTGCGCTTCGCCTTCAGCTGCTCGAGCTTGCCCTTCATGCCGTTGAGGCCGTCCTTGAGCTTGTCGACGACCTCGGTCTGCGCGGCGATCGTCGGCTCCGCGGCGAGGGCCTTGTTGCCCCACTCCGCCGCGGCCTGGCGGTCTTCCTGGTGGTCGCGCTCGAGAAGGCGCAGGTTCCCGATGGTCTCGGCGATGGCCGATTCGGCGTCGGCGATCGAGTTGGAGTAGTCGCGGACGAGCTGATCCAGCATCTTCTGCGGGTCCTCGGCCTGGTCGAGGAGCGCGTTGATGTTCGCGCGGACGAGGGTCGTCATGCGACCGAAGATGGACTGCTTGGCCATGAGGGGGTTTTCCTTCCTAGGGCGACGATGTCGAGTCTGGTGTCGAATGCTACGAATTTTCTGTGACGGCCGGGAACGGCTTGCGAAGGCGGTTCAGAAGCGCCCGCCTCCGCGCCGCGACCGGCCTCCGCCGCTGCTGCGCGACCCGCTCGAGCGCATCCCGCCGCCGGACCGCGACCGCGATCCGCCGGAGCGTCCGCCGAAGCCGCCGCCGCCGAAGCTCCCGCCGAATCCGCCGCCGAAGCCGCCGCGCGATCGCGACCCGCCGCCGAGGAGCGAGTTGACGGCGATACCGCCCAGGATCGCCCCCAGCATGTCGGTGCCGCCACCCGAGCCGCCCCCGAAGCTTCCGACGTCGTTCTGCGCGAGCGAGCCCGCGTCGCTCGAGAGCTGTACGGCGCGTTGCGCGAGCGACAGTGCGCTGACGGGATCGGTGGCGCGCAACTGCTCGGCCTGGACGAGCGCGGCGCCCGCTTCGGCCAAGCGCGTGCGGGCCGTGGGTCCGACGGCTCCGCGCCGCGCGGCGATGAAGCTCTCGGTCGATGAGACCTGCGCCCGGGCCTGGACGAGGGCGCTGTCGAGCTGCGAGGCCGCCCGCCGCTGCCGATCGGCCTCGTCGCGCGCCGCGGCCAGCACCGTGTCGATGGTGGTGTTGGCCTGCTCGAGGGTGGACAGAGCCGCCAGGGGATCCGATCGTTCGCCGCCGAGCGATGCGCGAGCCGCGTTGCGCTGGGCGGTCGCCGCGGCCACCGCCCCCGCGATCCGGCCGTCCGGGTCGGGCAGCGCCCCCGCCGAGGCGATGTCGCCGTCGATCTCGGCGTCGAGGTCGGCCGAGCGGCGCTCCGCCGCCGCCAGGTCGGTCGCGAGCGCCGAGATCGCGTTCTCGAGGGTCTCGGCCTGGCTCACGGCGGCCTGGCTCGCGCGCAGGGCGACCGCGGCGTCGCCGCGTTCCCCGTTCGCGAGCGCCGTGGAGGCCTCGGCGATCTGCTGCGCCGCGAGGTCGAGGCGGGCGCGAGCCTGCGCGGGGTTGTCGGACACGGGCGCGAGGACGCCGTCGGAATAGCGCTGACGCAGTCGGGTGAGCTCGGCGTCGGCCCCGGCGAGGGCGGCGGCGGCCGCGGCATGCTGCTGCTGCACACGGGCGAGGGCCTCGGGCGCTTCGGCCTCGAGCGCCCGGAGCTCGTCGAACGCGGCCGCCTTGGCATCCAGAGCCTCGTCGGCGGAAGCGCACAGGCGGAGGATCTCGGTGTACCCGGCGCGACGCTGCTCGGGGGTCTCGGGCGTCTCGTCGTCGAGCTGCTGAGAGATGGTGAAGGCGCGGTCGAGATCGGCCTTCGCCTGCGCCAGGACCTCGACGAACGGCGCCGCGGCCTCGTCGCCGAACTGCGCGCGGGCGAAGCCGAGCTCTTGCTCGCTGTTCTTGACGGCGTCGTCCGTCGCGACGAGTGCCGAGCCCGCGCGACGGGCGAGATCGTCGATGTCTTCGACCGAGGCCCGCGAGCCCCCGGATGCCGCGCGCCGACGCCGCAGCCCGAACCACAGCAGTCCGCCGCCGATGCCCAGCGCGAGCAGCACGAGCAACACGATGAGGCCGAAGTCCGGACCGCTGCCCGCGGGGGTCGGCGGCGGGGGAGCGGGAGCGGCGCGCTCCGCGGCCGTGAGCCCGTCCGCGGCCTTCTCGGCGGCGCCGGCCCAGTCGCCGTTCGCGAGCGCGGGCTGAACGAGGTCCTGCTCGATGTCGGCCAGCTGCGCCGACGTCAGGTCGCCGTCGTCGACGTCGCCCGAGAGGTAGTACGCCCGGCCGGTGACCGACACGGCGAGCAGGTACTGGTGGGGGCCGAGGTTGTTGCGGTTCGCCGTCTCGTTCGCCCACTCCTCCGCCGCCTCGGGCTGCGTGAACTCATCGACGTAGGCGACCCACATGTCGTAGCCGGTCTCGGTCGTGAGCTGCACGAGGCGCGACTGCACCTCGGCCTCCTGCGCGTTGGTGAGGACGTCGGCCTGGTCGAGGACGAAGCTCGAGCCCAGCGAAGGCGGCGGAACGGCCGCGGCCGACAGCGGCCACCCGAGCACCCCGGCGACCAGCACGAGCAGAGCCACCGTCGCTTTCGCGGCACTGGGCTTTCGCATCCCTCCCCCTTCGGCTGCCGGACCCGTCCACTCTATAAACGACCTCCGACACCGGGGTAGGAGCGGCGCGTCCGCTCTCAGCGCACAGGAGCGCCGCATAGGCTCGGACGCTCGGAGGTACACCATGGACGACCGTTACGGAACGGACGTGCTCGCCCGCGGGTGGCGCGACGCCGGACGCATCACGCCCGCCGAGGTCGCGGCATCCGTCGATCTGGTGGTCGAGGTCGCCGGCACCGACTACGTCGGCGCGGTCACGCGGATCGAGGGGATGAACGTCGAGCTCGAGGACCGCTTCGGCAAACGTCGTCTCTTCCCGCTCGGCGGCGGGTTCCTCGTCGACGGCAAGCCCGTGGTGCTGAAAGCACCCGCCGCCGCGGCGAAAGGGCGCACACGGACGGCGTCCGGCTCGTTCGCGGCGGAAGACCAGCGTGCCCGCACGGCACGCGCGAGCCGCATCTTCGTCGAGGGCAAGCACGACGCCGAGCTCGTCGAGAAGGTGTGGGGCGCCGACCTCCGGGCCGAGGGTGTCGTGGTCGAGTTCCTCGAGGGCGTCGACCTGCTCGAAGAGAAGCTGGATGCCGAGCCCCCCACCGCCGAGCGCCGCTACGGCGTCCTGGTGGACCACCTCGTGCCGAACTCCAAGGAGTCGCGCATCGCGGAGAAGATCGCGCGCGGCCGTCACGGCGCCCACGTGCGCATCGTCGGTCACCCCTTCGTCGACGTCTGGCAGTGCGTCACCCCCCGCGCGCTGGGCATCGCCGCGTGGCCCGAGGTGCCGCGCGGCATCGAGTGGAAGGTGGGCGTGTGTCGCGCCCTCGGCTGGCCCGCCGAGGAGCAGGCCGACACCGCCCGCGCGTGGCAGCACATCCTGTCGAGGGTCACCACGTTCCGCGACCTCGAACCGGCCCTGCTCGGCCGCGTCGAGGAACTCATCGATTTCGTGACCGTCCCGTGAGCGGCCGCAAGGTGCCGGTCCGGCACACGCCCGAGGAGCAGGGGCCGGGAGCCAAGGGTGACGCCCCCGCCTTCCGCGACAAGCCGGTGTCGTTCGTCCGCCGCAGCGGTCGCATGTCGGAAGCGCAGGATCGCGCGTGGGCCGAGCTCTCGCCGTTCTACCTGCTGCCGGTCGAGCGCGCCACCGCCACCACCAGCGTCAAGCCGGGCACCGCCGTCGACCCGGCCGCGGTCTACGGTCGCACACCGACTTCCTCGCCGTCGAGGTGTTCACCGCGGGCCTCGCCCGCACGATGCTCGACGCCCACCGCGAGGGCGTGAAGAACCTGCGCCTCGTCGAAGCCAACGCGCCGGAGGCGCTCGAGCATCTGCTGCCCGCGGAATCCGTCGACGAACTGTGGGTCTTCTTCCCCGACCCCTGGCACAAGAACAAGCACACCAAGCGCCGGCTCGTCGCACCGGACTTCGCGCGCATCGCCGCCCGGGCGATCCGGCCCGGCGGCACGCTGCGCCTCGCCACCGACTGGCAGGACTACGCCGACCAGATGCGCGACGTGCTGGACGAGGCGCCCGCCTTCGAGCGGGCGTTCACCGGGGAGTGGGCCGAGCGATTCGAGGGGCGTGTGCTCACCGCCTTCGAGCGGAAGGGTCTGCGGGTCGGCCGCGACATCCGCGACCTGACCTACACGCGGGTCTCGCCGTGACCGCGCACACCGCGGTGCCGGTCCGCGAGCGTTCCCCGTGGACGCTGAAACTCGTTCCGGCGCTGTCGGTGTGCCTCGCCGCCCCGGTTCTCTTCGTCGTCCAGATCGTGTGGCTCGGGTGGGTCCTGCTCGCGATCGCTGTGGCATCCGCCGTTCTCGTCGACCGTCGTCACGGTGTCGCCCTCGCTCGCTCCGACGAGCCGAGCATCGCCCGCGATATCTCGCTGGTCGCGATCGGCCAGTTCATCGTCAGCCTCATCCCGCTGCACGCCGAGCTCGACAACGCCGCCTTCGTGCGGTTCACGCTCGCCCTCGGTGGGGCCGTCGTGGTGCCGTACGTGATCTCGCGCTTCGTCTACCGGGATCGCGCGATCGCGTTCCCCTGGCGCGGCGGCGGACGCTGGACCTGGTGGCAGTGGGCGTGGCTGGCCGGCGTCATCGTGCTCGGCTACCTGATCCTGCCGTTCTACTTCATCACCTCCGGTGTCTACACGAACTGGCCCGAGGTGACCACGCCGGAGCTCATCGCGCGGCTGTTCGTCGGCGTCGGCGCGGTCGGCATCTGGGACGAGCTCTTCTTCATCTGCACGGTGTTCGTGCTGCTGCGCCGACACTTCCCCGACCTCGCCGCCAACCTGCTGCAGGCGATCTTCCTGAAGACGCGTTCGCTCTGGTACGTCGTGACCGTGCACCTGCTCTTCGACGCCGTCGTCTTCGGCGTCCTCGTGCACGCGCACAATCCGGATGCGGCATCCCTCTTCCTGATCTGATCCGAGATGCCGGATGCCGGATGCGACCAAGGCCCCGGCGACCCCGTGTAAACGCTGCGGCGTGGGGGAAACGCCCGGCCGGAGCGTTTCCACCTCGGGGCGGCGTTCATTCGAAGCGCGCTGCACGGGCCCTCCCCAGGCGCGCCCGCTAGCCTGGAGACCGGACGCCCCCCGCGTCCCCGGACGACGGATCAGTACCCGGCACGCGACAAGACTGGCCAAGGAGCACTGTCATGTCGTGGATCGTCCTCATCCTCTCCGGCGTCCTCGAGTCCGTCTGGGCCACCGCGCTCGGCCGTTCCGAGGGCTTCACGAAGCTCTGGCCGACGGTGATCTTCGGCGTCGCCCTCGTGGCATCCATGGGCGGTCTCGCTTTCGCGATGCGCGAGATCCCCACCGGAACGGCGTACGCGGTGTGGGTCGGAATCGGCGCGGCGTTGACGGTCGTCTTCGCGATGGTCACCGGCGCGGAGGCGCTCTCGGTGGTCAAGGTGCTGCTCGTGCTCGGGCTGGTGGGGTGCGTGATCGGTCTCAAGCTGGTCAGCGACGCCCACTGATCAGGGAGTTTTCCTGAAAGTCAACCGGATGGAACGTTCGGGTTGATCCGCTACGATCTGGCTTCACTGCACTTGTCCGGGCCCGACACCGTCGTCACTCGCCCACATCTTCCCCTGTGAAAGGTTCCGAGTGAGCGCACCGCCGAGCGAGCTTGCCTCCCCGACGCGTCCCTCGCGCGTCATCGAGCGCCCGAGTAGATACCGCCGCCTCGACCGGCTGCGCGGGTCGCGCCTCGGTCGCGCCCTGCGCCAGTACGGCGAGGACGTCCTGCGTCCGCCGCAGGGCATCGTGCCGGTGGAGCGCGGATCCTTCACCCGCGTGCTGCTGCTCTGGGCCGTCGCCCGCGCGGTCAACTTCGGTTTCCTCTGGGGCTTCTACTCGATCGCCAAGGCCGCGCGCTGGGGCTTCGGGCCCGACAGCGAGCGCCTCGGCACGTTCTTCGACTACCTCACGGGGTGGGATGCCGACCGCTACGGCCAGATCGCGGCGCAGGGCTACCCGATGTCGCTGCCGATGAACGTCTCGGGCGACATTCTCCCCAACAACTGGGCGTTCCTGCCGGTGTTCCCCGGTCTCGTCCGGGCGCTCTCGGACGGCACGGGTCTCGGCTGGCAGCCCATCGCCATCCTGATCAGCCTCGGAGCGAGCCTCGGGGCCACCTGGCTGCTCTTCCTCCTGCTGCGCACGGTTACCAAGCCGCAGCCGGCCTGGTGGGCGGTCGTGTTCTTCTCCTTCGCGCCGATGTCGTTCCTCTTCGTGATCGGCTACAGCGAAGGCCTCTTCATGGCGCTGATGTTCGGCGCGATGCTGCTCGCCATCAAGCGCAAGTACCTGTGGATCCTTCCGATCGGCCTCGTCACCGCCTACACGCGCCCGGGCGTGCTCGCCCTGGGCCTGGCCCTCGGCATCGTGTTCCTCGTCCGCTTCTTCCGCCGTCGCGTCGACCCGTTCCCCGTGCGGGAGTGGGCGTCGCTCATGGTCACGGGCGGCACGATCGCGATCGCGGGACTCTCGTGGAACCACATCGCGCAGTACGTGACCGGGACCCACAACGCGTACATCCGCACCGAGCTCGGCTGGTGGCTGGACTACGTCGGCAACGACGCGTTCACCCCCTTCACACCCTGGTTCCGTCAGGCGGGAACGCACCTGGGGGTCGTCGGCATCGTCCTCGTCATCGCCCTCATCATCGGGTTCCTCGCGTTGATGTGGTCGCGTCCCGTGCGCCGTCTCGGGCTCATGGTCGTGACCTACGCCTTCAGCTACGGGGTGTACATCTTCGCGGTCTTCCTTCCGCAGCAGAGCACGTTCCGTCTGCTCATGCCCATGGCGCCGATGATGGCCGACGAACGGTGGTCCTCGACGCCGCGGCGGCGCGCCGCGATCCTGACCGGATGCCTCGTGCTCCAGGTCGTCGCGATCCTCCTGCTCTGGACGCGCGGAAACCCGTGATCCGCGGATCCGCGTGAATGACGAGGGGGCGACGCCGTGATGGCGTCGCCCCCTCGTCATTCACGGGGTCAGTCCGGGCTTCCTCCGGGGTCGACGGCGTCGATCATGTCCTCCTCGACCGGGTTGTCGGCATCCATCTCGGCCGTGCCGACGGCCTCGGCCTCGTCCTCGGCGAAGGCACCCTCGGTGTCGTCGTCCTTCCGATCGCTCACCGGGCGCTCCCGGACGGAGCCGGAGCGGTCTCGGGGGGAAGGGGCACCGTCGGCTCCGCGGGGTTCGGGGCGAGCGGCTCCGGCGTCGTCGGCGTTCCGGGCTCGGTGGGCGTCTGGGGGAAGGGCGCGGGAGTACTCATGCCGCCACTCTCCGGGCACCGGACGTTGCGCGCGACCCCCTACCGCCTCGGCCGCCCGCGGTGTATCCGCACTAGGCTCGTGAGTCGGGGAGTACCACAACGAGGGGGACGACATGTCCACGGCGCATGACGTCACGCGACGAGAGGCGATCGCGCAGTACCGGCTCATCGGAGAGCCGTCCGAGCCCGATCTGCAGGGTCTCGTCGAGCTGGCCGCGACCATCTGCGGGGTTCCCACCGCGGTCATCAACATCATCGACGACCGGATGCAGCACCAGGTCGCCGCGGTCGGTCTCGCGGCGGCATCCTGCTCCCGCGAGGATTCGATGTGCGCCGCGGTCATCACCCACCCGGGGCGCGTCGTCGTCCCCGACGCACAGCTTGATTCCCGTTTCGCGCAGAACCCGTTCGTGACGGGACAGATCGCCAACGTGCGGTTCTACGCGTCGAGCCCGCTCATCACCCCCGCGGGCGTCGCCATCGGCACGCTGTGCGTCTTCGACGACGTCGTCGGAGAGCTGTCGGATGCCAGGAGCCACGCGCTCGACCTGCTCGCGCACCAGGTGATCGATGTCCTGGAGCTGCGTCGCATCCAGCGCGAGCTCGTCGAGTCCAACGCGCAGCTCGAGCAGTTCGCCGTCCAGGTCAGCCACGACCTCCGCAATCCGCTGACCGCTCTGGCCGGTTTCATCGAGCTGGCCGCCGACAGCCCCGAGATGGCGCAGGCGCCGCGCGCCGCGCAGTCGCTCGCGCGGGCCGAGGCCGCCGCGACCCGCATGACGTCGATGGTCACCGACCTCCTCGACTTCGCGCGCATGGGAGGCACACGACCGAGCATCACCGACGTCGACGTGGCCGACACCGTCGACGCGGTTCTCGAGGACCTCGACGGGGCTCTGGCGCGCACGGGCACAGAAGTGACGGTCGACGTGTCGGCCGTCGTGCGCGCCGACGACACCCTCCTGCGGGTGCTGCTGCAGAACCTCCTCGCCAACGCGGTGAAGTTCACGGTCGCGGCCGACCGCGTGCCGCACATCCGCGTCACCGTCGAGACGCTTCCCGATGGGTGGCGGGTCAACATCGACGACAACGGCGAGGCCGTCGAGCCCGAGCTCCGCGATCGGGTCTTCGAACCGATGCAGCGCGGCCACGGAGCCGACGTGCCGGGGATCGGCATCGGTCTGGCGACGTGTCGGCGGATCGTCGACGCGCACCACGGCTCGATCGGCCTCGATGCGTCGCCCGAGGGCGGCACGCGCGCCTGGTTCGTCCTGCCGAGCGCGGCGTGACGGTTACCGGGCGAACCGCCTGAGCGCAACCGTCGCGACGAGTCCCTCCGCGTGCCCGTAGCGTGGACGCACATCCCGACGACGAGGAGGAGCGACCATGGCCCGCAATGTGCGTCTGATGCGATGTGCCCCCGACGACGTCTTCCGCGTGCTCGCGAACGGCTGGTTGTACCCGCTGTGGGTCGTGGGGGCTTCGCGCATGCGCGACGTCGCCGAGGAGTGGCCCGCCGAAGGTTCGACGCTGCATCACTCCTTCGGGTCGTGGCCGGCGCTCGTGAACGATACGACGACCGTGCGCGTATGGGACCCGCCGCGTCGAGCGGTCCTCGAGCCGCACGGCGGCCCGATCGGCATCGCCCGCGTGGCGATCGACGTGAAGGCCCGCGGCGACATGTGCGTCGTCCGCATCCAGGAGGAGCCGGTCACCGGGCCGACGAAGCTCCTCCCCGACGTCGTCTTCGACGCGATCACGCGGTGGCGCAACGCCGAGACGCTGCACCGGCTGGCGTACCTCGCCGAGGGCGGAGCCCCGGGCACGAGCGGCGGTTCCGCGGCGCGCGGCCACGAGTCCACCGCCGAACGGGAGCCGATCGACCGATGAGTGAGAGCTACGACGCGATCGTCGTCGGTTCGGGACCGAAGCCGACACCTTCGGGGGAGCGGCCTCCACCGCGGAGCTGACGCTGCCCGGCTTCCGGCACGATGTGGGATCGGCGGTGCACCCGCTGGCCCTGGAGTCCTGGTTCTTCCGCGAGTTCGGGCTCGATCGTCGGGTGCCGTTCGTGGTGCCGGACGTCTCGTACGCGCACCCCCTGGACGCCGGGCGCGCCGGCCTGGCGTTCCGCGACCTCGAGCGCGCGTCCGACGCGCTCGGCGTCGACGGCACCGCCTACGAGCGGATCATGCGCCCCCTGGTCGAGCACCTCCGCGGTGTCGCCGACTTCACCGGAAATGCCCTGCTGCGCATCCCCGGCGATCCCCTCGCGGCGTTCTTCTTCGGCATCCGCTCCCTCGAACAGGGCGGGCCGTGGTGGAACGCCCGCTTCCGCGAAGAGGTCGCGCCGGCTCTCATGACCGGCGTCTCCGCGCACACGATCCTGCGCCAGCCGAGCCTGGCCGCCGGGGGAGCGGGACTCGTTCTCGCCACCTACGGCCACGGACGCGGCTGGCCGATCCCGATCGGCGGAAGCCAGTCGATCGCCGACGCGATGATCGCCGACATCCGCGCGCACGGAGGCGTCCTGCACGCCGGTGTCGAGGTCACCTCGCTCGACGAACTCCCGCCCGCGCGCGCCGTGTTGCTCGACACCACTCCCCGCGCTCTCATCCGTCTCGCCGGAGACCGGATGCCACCGGCCTACCGTCGCACCCTGGAGCGGTTCCGCTACGGCGGAGGCGTCGCCAAGGTCGACTTCGCGTTGAGCGATCCGGTGCCGTGGGCCAACGCCGACGTCGCCCGGGCGGGCACCGTGCACATCGGGGGGACACGCGCCGAGATCGCCGCGGCCGAGAACGCCGTCGTCCGCGGGGATCTCCCGGATGCGCCGTACGTGCTCGCCGCCCAGCCGACCCTGTTCGACGGCAGCCGCGCCCCGGAGGGCAAGCACGTCCTGTGGGCGTACACGCACGTGCCGTCGGGGAGTCCGGCGGATCGTGAGGAGGCGATCGTCCGCCAGGTCGAGCGTTTCGCGCCCGGCTTCCGCGACACCGTGCTGGCCTCGACCTCGCGCACGGCGGAGGACATCGTGGCGTGGAACCCCAACTTCCCGGGCGGTGACATCTCCGCGGGTGCCCCCACCCTCACGCAGCTGGTGGGACGCCCGGTCTACAGCCCGGACCCCTGGCGCACTCCGATGAAAGGGGTGTACCTGTGCTCGTCGTCGACCAGTCCCGGTCCCGGCGTCCACGGGCTCGCGGGGTGGCACGCGGCTCTCAGCGCCCTCCGTCACGAGTTCGGCACACGCCTCCGGCCCGACCTGGCCCCCCGCGACGACCAGCTCGTGTCGGCGCCCTAGTCGTGCCGGAGGGCGACAGCGTCTACCGGCTGCGGCACCGTCTCGACGCCGCGACGACCGACCGCTGCGTGCGCGATGGGGAAGTGCGATCCGGCTCGGCCGCGGGGACCTCGCTCGCGGGCCGTCGCATCGAGGGCTACGACACCCACGGCAAGCATCTGCTCCTCCGCTTCGACGACGGCACGACCCTCCACACGCACCTGCGCATGCAGGGCCGCTGGACCATCACCCGACCGGGTCGCGCGCTCCCGACCTCCGCGCGGGAGAAAGCGCGGGTGCGCCTCCGTCTCGACGACGGGCGTGAGGTCTGGGGGCTCGACCTCCCCGTGGTCGAGCTCGTGCCCACCGCGCGCGAGCGCGACGTCGTGGGATATCTCGGCCCCGATCCGCTGAGGGAGGACTGGGATGCCGCGGACGCGGCCCGGCGGTTGTCCTCGCGGCCCGAGCGGCCTTTCGTCGCGGCGCTGCGGGACCAGACGTGCATCGCGGGCCTCGGCAACCTGTGGGTGAACGAGCTCGCGTTCCTGCGCGGCATCCATCCCTTCGCCCCCATCGGATCGACCGACCTCGATGCGGTGGTCGAGCTCGCCGCGCGATGCCTGCGGATTTCCGCGACCGTGCCGGGGATGTACCAGGTGACGACGGGCGATCGCCGCAGAGGCTCCTCGCACTGGGTCGCGGGACGGGCCGGCCGCGCGTGCCTCCGCTGCGGGACGCGCATCCTCGTGCGTGACGAGGTCGCGGGCGACCCTGAGCAGCGCCGCACCTGGTGGTGCCCGCGGTGTCAGCCCGGCACCGATACTCCCGTCCGCGCCGATGTCGGAGCCTCGGAGTAGAACGGAACGATGGCCGTCGATCGCGAGAACCTGTTGCGCGTCACCCGCATCTACGCGGAGGACGCGGCCCTCGAGCTCGAGCGAGGGCGAGAGATCGTGGCGCGGTGGCCCGACGCCGACATCGTGCCGGTCGCCTCGCACTGGCAGATCCCCGAGGTCCACGGTGACGAGACGAACGTCGCCCGGTGGGTGCGCATCAAGACCGAGGCCCTCGTCCTGGGGGTGAAGAAGAGCGTGACCACCCGGGTCAACGGCCGCTCGGCCGACTTCATCGCGCCGTCGCTGTCGAACGGCTGCGCGATGGCCTGCAGCTACTGCTACGTGCCGCGCCGCAAGGGCTACAGCAACCCGATCACGGTGTTCGCGAACATCGAGCAGATCACGAAGCACCTCGCCCGGCACGTCGCGGCGCGCGGACCCAAGACCGAGCCCACCCAGTGCGACCCCGAGGCCTGGGTCTACGACATCGGCGAGAACGGCGACTGCTCGGTCGACGCGATGATCAGCGAGAACGTGCGCGACGTCTGCGACCTGTTCCGCATGATGCCGACGGCCAAGGCATCCTTCGCCACGAAGTTCGTCAACCGCGACCTCCTCGACTGGGACCCGGCGGGGCGGACTCGCATCCGGTTCTCTCTCATGCCGGCCGCGGTGGCGCGCGTCACCGACCTTCGCACGTCGCCCATGTCCGAGCGCATCGCCGCGATCAACGACTTCGTCGACGCCGGGTACGAGGTGCACGTGAACTTCTCGCCCGTCATCCTCACCCCGACCTGGCTCGACGACTGGGCCGCCTTGTTCGACGAGATCGACGCGACCCTCCACCCCCGCGCGAAGGCGCAACTGGCCTGCGAGGTCATCTTCCTCACGCACAACGAGGGGCTGCACGAGGTCAACCTCGGCTGGCACCCGCGGGGCGAGGAACTGCTGTGGACGCCCGCGGAGCAGGAGCCGAAACGCTCGCAGAACGGCGCGGTCAATGTGCGCTACCGGCATCCGCTGAAGGCGCAGAGCGTCGCCGCGTTGACGACGCTGATCGGCGAGAAGCTTCCGTTCTGTCGCGTCCGTTACGCGTTCTGAGGGCGACTAGGAGATGTCGCCCGCGGGGGAGCCCGACGTGGTGGCCGCCTCATCGGCATCCTGCTGAGCCGCCGCCCCCTCCTCGGGGGATTCGCTGCCCGCGCCGTTCGATTCCTGGTCGGGAGCGTCGTCCGCGTGCTCGCCGTCTGCGCGACCGTGGTGGTTCGTCATGCTGTCTCCATCCGTCGGGGCTGCATCCGCGGCCCGCAAGCGACGCTGGCACGGTGGCGTCGGTGTGTCCAGGGGGTCGACGTCCCGGCGTCGACCTCACAGGGGAGTGACGCCGTACCGCTCTGCGAAGGCGGCGGTGGCCGCGTCCTCGAAGTCGTCGGCTTCGTCGCGCAGGTCGATGTCGTTCATCTCGTTCACAGGAACGGCGCCAGGGCACCGGCGGTCAAGGCGAAGCCGAGGGCGGTCACGCCCACGGCGGTGGCGGCCGCGAGGGAGACGCGCTCGGCGCGACGACGTCGCGCGATGTTGAGGGGGTGGGTCGTGCTGCGCAGGGACGACTTGGCCGCCTCCAGAGCGTCGTACCTCCCGATCGGAATCCCGTGGGCGTCGCGTGAGACGAAGCCTCCGGCGACCTGGTCGACGCATCCGAAGTACTCACCGGCGCGATGAGCGACCCAGAAGCCGGTGTCGACCTTGGCCCACATCGTGCGCGCGGAGGCCGTGGCTGCGGCAGGAGCAGGTCGGTTCGAGGTCGTGACCGGCTCGATCGACGAGGGGTGAGACACGAGGGTCATGGGCTGGCTCCTTTCGCGAGCGGTTAGCTTCTCTCACAACATACTCGCTTAGTAACTAGCTTTCCTAACTATTATTCTGGGGTATAGTCGCCCCAACCGAGGGGAGGTTCGCCGTGACTGACGTCGATCTCGCGAACCGAGGCGCGACAGCCGCCGAGCCCAGCTACTGGTACGGCGACACCGCCTCTGACCGCCGACAGCGCCACAAGGCCGTGCTGGAAGCCCTCCGCATCTACCGCGCCGCCGAGGTGGCCATGCGTCGCCGCACTCGGGACTCCATGTCGATGGGGGAGAACGAGCTCCTCGTCCTGCGCTATCTCCTGCGCGGCACGCCCGGGGGAGTGCGCCCCGGAGAGTTGACGCGGTATCTCGGCCTCTCGACCGCGTCCACGACGGCCCTCCTCGATCGACTGGAACGCTCGGGACACGTCGTCCGTGTGGCGAACCCCGACGACCGCAGGAGCGTTTTCATCCAGTCCACGCCCCGCGCCGACGCCGAGGTGCGAGAGACGCTCGGCAACATGCACGGACGGATGTTGGCTGCCGTGATCGATATGCCCCCGGAGGAGTCCGCCATCGTGGTGGGCTTCCTCCGCCGCATGAGCGACGCCGTGGACGGGGTCGCGGTCGAGGACGCGGCGGACGAGTCCTCGTGATCTACGTGCTCGTCGGCGGCCCGCGCGACGGACAGCACGTGGACGACCTTCCTCGCGGCTATCGCCTGTCTTTCGCGGACCCGCCTCCGGAATCGTTCGGGGAGTTCGAGACCGTCCGCGCGGTGTGGTTCGAACTCGATGAATCGATGTTCCGGTCCGCCCAACGTCGCGACTGAGGGCGTACAGCACGGTTCTCATCGGAGCAACCCACCCCCCTCACCTCCTCGCCGCACCGCAGGGTGAGGGGATGCGCTGCGTGACATATGCCGGAGAGACCGTGATGACCACCGATGACGTCGCCTCGTCGCTCATCGAGCTGACGGCGGCCGTCGCCAACGAAGGGCAGGCCGAGGCGGTGAGCATCCCGATCGTCACGAGCGACAACAAGGTCGCCCAGGCGGAGCTCGTCATCGGCGTCGGAAACGATGTCCTGTCCGCGCCCGTGGAGTGGGACGACGAGGAACCCGACTTCTCGTTCGCGGCGAAAGAGCTCAAAGACCACCGCTTGTATCCGCACACGCAGCTGCGCATGGTCGAACCGGATGCGGATGCCGACGACGACGGGGCGGTCGACTGGGACTTCGACCAGCCGACCGAGGCCTGATACCCCCTCCCGGAGAGATCGCCGGGTGAGACGGATGCCGCGACTCTTGCGCCGAGCTCGCGGCATCCGTTATGTTCGCAAGTCCGTGCCGTCCGGCACGGCCAGCCGAGGAAAGACGAGCCGATGACCGCGAAGCGCGATCGCCGCACGGAGCAGCAGGGGCAGCAGGAGCAGTACCTGCCCTCCCTCCTCTCGTCGTACCCTCCGGCGCCGGTCGTCTAGACATCCGTCTTCTCACGCCCCGCACCGTCAGGTCGGGGCGTTTCTCTTTCCACGCGAGTGGGGGAGCGTGCCCTTCCCTGAGGCTCACTCATCGCGCGACCGCATCACGCGGACGCGCCCCACAAGAAGGAAAGGATCCATGCAGAAGCTCAGCGAACGACTGGTGTCGTGGGCGAGCCTGATCGATGAGAAGACCATCGAGCAGGCCCGTACCTCGTCGCGCATGCCGTTCATCCACCCCCACCTGGCCCTGATGCCCGACGCCCACCTGGGCCTGGGCGCCACGGTCGGCTCGGTCATCCCGACGCTCGGCGCCATCATGCCCGCAGCCGTCGGCGTCGACATCGGCTGCGGCATGATCGCCGTGAAGACGCGGTTCCGCGCCTCCGACCTCGAGGGCCGCGACCTCTCGGAGCTGCGGCAGCAGATCGAGCGCGCCATCCCGCTCTCGGCCGGTCGCGACAACCGCAAGATCGTCGCGACCGCCGAGCCGCGAGTGGCCGAGCTCGAGGCGCTCGCCGAGAAGGCCGGGTTCGACCCCGCGACCTACGCCGGGCACTGGCGGCGGCAGCTCGGCTCGCTGGGCAGCGGCAACCACTTCATCGAGATCTCGCTCGACGAGAACGACGACGTGTGGATGTTCCTGCACTCCGGCTCCCGGGGCGTGGGCAACCGCATCGCGCAGCACCACATCAAGGTCGCGCAGCGGCTCGCGAAGCAATGGTGGATCGAGCTTCCGCACCCCGACCTGGCCTACCTCGTGGAGGGAACGCCGGAGTTCACCCGGTACATCCGGGAGCTCCGGTGGGCGCAGCACTTCGCCCTGCTCAACCGCGAGGAGATGATGGACCGCGTCGCCAACCAGCTCGGCCGGTTCCTCGAGACCCCCGTCGAAGAGCAGGAGCGGATCAACTGCCACCACAACTTCACCGAGTCCGAGCGGCACTTCGGAAAGCAGGTGTGGGTGTCGCGCAAGGGGGCGATCATGGCCGACGCCGGTCGTCCGGGGCTGATCCCCGGATCGATGGGCACCGCGTCCTACGTGGTCGAGGGGCGCGGCAACCCCGTCGCGCTCAACTCGTCACCGCACGGCGCGGGCCGGGAGTACTCCCGGTCGGCGGCGCGAAAGACCTTCACGCGCGAGCAGCTGCGTGAGGCGATGACCGGCATCGAGTACCGCGACACGGACGCCTTCATCGACGAGATCCCGCAGGCGTACAAGCCGATCGACCGGGTGATGGCGGATGCCGCCGACCTGGTCACCGTGCGTCACACGCTGCGGCAGGTCGTCAACGTGAAGGGCGACTGAACGGATGCCACGGACGCGACCCCGCGTCCGTGGCATCCCTCGTTCTCCGCTTCGCCGAATAGCCTGGGGGAATGCGCGCGAGAACGAGGACGTGGAGGACCGGGGGCATCCTGCTCGGAGTCGCCGGAGTGCTGACCCTCCTCGCGGGGCAGTACATGCTCAGCGCGGTCGCCCTGCGCGTCGCGATCGACCTCGTCTGGGCGGCGGGGGTGGTCTCCTTCGCCGTGGGGTTCTCCCGCGACGCGAGTGTCGTCGCGCGGCGCCCGCTCGGGATGACGGCGCTGGTCGTCGTCGCGGTGACTCCGCTCGTGTCGGACGGTATCGCGATCGCCTTGCCCGAGCCGCAGTCCGCGGACGATCCGGCCGTGGTCGCGCTCTCCGTCGTCTCGTGGGGCGGGTGGCTCGTCTCGGTGGCCGCCGGACTCGTCGCCGCGGTGCAGATCGCGCGCCTGGGCGCCGTGCCGCGCCGGTGGCGATGGATGCCGATGTGGGCGCTCTGCGTGAGCGTCGGGGCGGCGGCGCTGCAGTACATCGCGGTGTCCGTGCTCTTCGGAGCCGGGGCCGGCCAGGACGTCCTCGTGGTCGCGAACATGATCGGCATCATGGCGGCGCTCGCGCCGACCCTGGGGCTGGGCGTCGTCGCGCTCGTGGCGGCGGCGTCGGAGCGCCCGGACAGCGTCGACGTCTACCGTTCGGCATAGAGCGAGCGCTCACCGGGCCGGGCCCCGCCGGTCAGGGGAGACGAAATACACCCTGAGGCGGATGCGCGCGTTCACCTTCGTCCGAGACCATGGAGTGTCGCCGCCGCTCCGCGCGCGCGACGAATCGCCCCCGGAGCACACACTCATGCCTTCGACCGTCGTCTCGGCCTCGCCGCCCCTCGCCGACCCCTCGATCCGCCCCGCGACGGGAGTCCGCGCATGAGCGCCGCCAACGCCCTCGAGCGTCAGCGCGCCACGATCCGGGCGGCCCAGGCGCGGCTGGCCGCGTTCATCTCGAGCACGGCCGCCGACGTCGAGGACGCGGCGCGCGACGCCGAAACGGCGTTGCGGACCGCGGTGTCGTCCGGGGCGGGGCTCGAGCGGGTGTCCGCCGAGCTCGAACTCAGTCCCCGTGCCGTGCGCGCGATCGTCGAGGGCTCGGTGCGCTTGCGCAGTCTTCACCCCGACGATCGCCTCCGCCCCGCGTGACGTTCCCCCGAACGAGAAGGCCCCGACGGGGCGCTCGCGCGCGCCCATCGGGGCCCCGGGGTGTGGCATCCGGGATCGCGTTCAGCGGATCCGCTCGGCGCGGTAGGTGTCGCTGCTGAAGGCGAGGATCAGGTAGCCGATGATGTGCAGCAGCACCAGCAGCACGATCGAGAAGAACCAGCCGTGGCCGAAGGCGCGTCCGACGCGGATCGACACGATGATGTAGAACACGAACCCGACGATCGGGACGATGTACAGCAGGGCGAACCAGCCCGAGAAGCCGGCGATCTTCGTCAGGAAGATGAGGTTCACGATCGGGATGATCGCGAGCCAGCCGGGGTACCCGGCCTTGGTGAACACGCGCCACAGTGCGACCACGAGTAGCACGTAGACGGCGAGGCCGATGAGCGAGTTGGTCGCGCTGAGCGCGAAGATCGAGGTCTGATCGGTGATGGAGTACGGGCTGGAAGGGTGCATGCGCTCATCGTAGGGCTCTCCCAGCTCCCGTTCAGGTTCGGATTCCGGATGCCACACCCCGGGCGCCCCGCTCTTCGGGCGGCGCTACGCTCGGGGAATGCACGGCAGGGAGGCCTGATGGGTGAGCGCAGATTCGAGTGGGGCGGCCTGAGTGCCGACCGCGCCGACTACGTCACCGCTGCGGAGGCGCTGGCCATGCTCGAGGTGCTCGCGATCGCCCACGCCGACCTCGACGTCACCACGGAGCTGCGCGACGGGGCCGCCTGCGCACGGTTCGTCCGCGGGCAGCGCTGGGCCGTCGTGTCGACGCCCGGATCGCGCTGGTTCTCGGTCGAGACCGACACCGGTCACCGTACGCAGCTCGTCGACGCCACGTCGTCGAAGGACGAGAGCGCGCGCTTGCTGGCCGTCTACGTCGACATCGCGGAGGCGTACGTCCGCGGGGACGCGGTACCGGTGCGCTCCGGCGTCTTCGGGGCAACAGCCGTGACCGTGGACGTGAACGGGCGACCCGTCGTCCTGACCCCCTCGCTCGGACGCCGTGTGAAGGGGGTGTTCGGCCGCTAGGTTCGTCCGCTGCCTCGGTCAAGCCTCTGGAGCGTGCGCCATCGCCTTGCGAGGCTGTCGGGGTACGCGACGAGAGGAATGCCATGAGCGACACGCAGAACCCTGCACCCGCCGACGACGCCGCTGATCTCGGCGACGACCCCACGGTCAAGCCCAGCCAGGAGAACGACCCCGACGAGGAGTCGAAGGCCCCGAAGAAGGACGACCCCCACGCCGACCACCAGGCCACCGGGATCGGTGTCATCGGAGACGAGTGATCCGGATGCCACGCCCCCGGCACCGCGCGATCCGACCAGGCGTCGCGGCGTCGGGGGCTGTCGCGGTGCGGTGATAACCTTGACCGTCCGCCTCCGTAGCTCAGGGGATAGAGCGTTGGTTTCCGGTACCAAAGGTCGCAGGTTCGATTCCTGTCGGGGGCACACGAAAGAAGGCCGCGGTCGATGATCGCGGCCTTCGTCGTTCCGTGAGCGTGGCCCCGGCGGCGTGCGCGGTACCCCGGCCGCTTGCGTTGCGCCCCCGACGGCGTGCGACGGCACCCCCGGCAGCTGACGCGGCGGTTCACCCGGTCGGCACCTCGTTTTCACCCGCTCCTCAGGTGCCCGACCGCTCCTCGAGGAGACCCGTCGTCCGCAGCGCCTCCACCGCGGAACGCACGGCGCCCGGCGCATCGCCCTCGACCGGAGCGCCGTGACGACGCACCGCCGCCGCCACCAGTTCGTCGAAAGAGACGCCGTCCGCTGCGTGCCAGAGCGTGGGGCCGATGCCGTCGATGATGTGGAGCGTCGTCGTGCCGTCGGCGCTTCGTCGGAGCAGCGCCATCCGGTCGTCCCCGATGCGGACGGCATCCAGAATCGGGGTGCGCACGAAACCGGCCCCTGTCGATCTCCGTCCGGTCGCGAGCTGCTCCACCGTGGAGACGGACGGGCGGGGCGCGGATGCCAGGAGGCGGCGAAGCAGGGGGAGGGCGTCCTCGCCCTCGCTGTAGCGCAGGCGCAACGCTCCGCCGACGCTCTCGATGTGTGCCGTCAGCGCTCGCAGGGGCGTGGGGAGCTCCGACAGGAAGCTGCACTGCGGGGCGATGGCGCCCAGGGCATCCGGCAGGTCCAGCGGTTCCAGCTGCGCCGCGGGGACGCTCTCGTCCCGGTCCAACACGACGATGGCGTGCAGGTGCAGCGGCGCGGAGGGCAGCTCCCGAAGACCGAGCCTGGCGGGCGAGAGCTGGTGTTTGGGCCTCTGCGCCTCGGCGATCACCGAGAGGGGCTTGCGGTACGGCAGCACCCGTCCGTCGGCGGTCACCCCGACACTCTCGTCGGTGACATACGCGAACTCGCGCGCGAGGCGCGACATGAGAGTGGTCTTGCCCATCCCCGATCGCCCCGAGAACAGCACGACCCGGCCGCTTTCGTCCGCGACGGCTCCGGCGTGGACCATCCACAACCGACCCCGCTGCGCGGAGATGGCGGCCAACGTCACCCGCGTCGACACGTCGGCGACGAGGTCGTCGAACGGCAGGTTTGCGTGCGGTATGACGACGCTGGCGGGAGACGCATCGTTCACGACACGAGCGCCCGACCAGGCTTCCGCGAGGAGAGCGCTCTCGTGTGCGGGAACTTCTGCGAGATCGATCCGGACGCTCACTCCGAGAGCATCGACGTCGACGTGGTGTGCGTCGGTGAGGGTCGTCATGTGGCCTTCCCGTGCCGCTCGGGGCACGACACGGCCGAAAGTCTGGCCGAGACGGACACCCTGCTCGGTCGCGATGCCGACCCGCGATCACGGGTGAAGCGCACCTGGGGCGGCGTTGTCAAGACCGCCCGTGGTATTGCCGTGCGGTTGGGATGCTGGAGCATCTCTCGAAAGGGGTCTGCCATGAGTATCGGAGCCGGCATCGCGCTGTTCGTCATCGGCGCCATCCTCGCCTTCGCCGTGAACCTGCCGAACGATTTCGTGAACCTCAGCATGATCGGGTACATCATGATGGGCGCGGGCGTCGTCGTCTTCCTCATCGGAATCGTCCTGCTCGCGCGGCGTCGCCAAACCGACACCGTGACCCGGACCGAAGGAGCCGGGGGAGCGCAGGTCACCCGCTCGACGACGCGTTCCTCGAACGACGACCTCGTGTGAATGCTCTCGGGGTCACCGGCCCCGAGAGAATGATCATGATCGAATCGATTCCCACCGCGCCGTACGACGCCTCCCTCGACGATCTGTTCGACGGGCGCTATCGCCTGGGCCGTGTGCTCGGGCAGGGCGGTTATGCACGGGTGTACGAGGCCGTCGACACCTCCCTCGGCCGGACCGTCGCGCTCAAGGTGATCGAAGGCGAGGGGGCTGATCCGGCGGATGCCGCGCGCGTGCGTTCCGAGATCCGTCTGCTCGCGTCGCTCTCGCACCCGTCGCTCGTCACGCTCTACGACGCTCGCCTCGCCGCGACGCCCGCGTACCTGTCGATGGAGCTCATCGCCGGTCCCACGCTCACCGATCTCATCCCTCGAGGGCCGATGGAGCCCGGGGACGTGGCGCGCACCGGAGCCGAGATCGCCGAGGCCTTCGCGGTGATCCACTCCCGCGGGATCGTCCACCGCGACGTCAAGCCGTCGAACATCCTCGTGCGCCCCGGTGCGCACGCCGGCGAGACACCGCGCGCGACGCTCGCCGACTTCGGCATCGCTTCGCTGGTCGGCGCCACCCGGCTCACGCGGGCCGAGACGGTCGTCGGCACCGCGGCGTACCTGAGCCCGGAACAGGCCCGGGGGATGCCGGCGGCCCCCGCGAGCGACGTCTACTCACTCGGGCTCGTGCTGCTCGAGGCGCTGACCGGAACGCGTCCGTTCGCCGGTCGCACCCCGCACGAGGCGCTCGCCGCGCGTCTCATCGCCGCGCCCGAGATCCCCGCCGATCTCTCCGCTGCCTGGCGCGAGGTCCTCGAGCGGATGACCGCCATGAATCCCGCGGAACGACCGGATGCCGCGGACCTCATCACCGTTCTCCGCGCGCTGAGCGTTCCGGCCGGGGCGGACGCGTCGGTCGTGCCCGGACGGGATGCGACGCGCACACGGGTACTCCCGGCGGAGACCGCCCCCGCGCGTGTGCTCGAGAAGGAACGCCCGCGACGGTCACGGCGGCTGCTGCTCGTGGCATCCGTCGTCGCCGTTCTGCTCGCCGGAGGCGGGGTCGCCACCGCTGTCGCACTGACCGGCTCCCCGACGAGCGCCTCGCCCGATCTCCCCTCCCTTCCGTCGCCCCTGGATCAGCACCTCGGCGAGCTCTGGACGGAGGTCGGTCCGTGAGACGGCGCATCCTGCTTCCCGCCGGTCTCCTGCTCGCCGCCGCGGTCGGACTCACCGGATGCGCGACGCCGGCCGCCGAACCCACCGCGTGGCAGAGCGCCGTGCAGACGGTCGCGAACCAGGCGTCGGCGGGGGACTACACGTCGGCTCTCGCCACCCTCGACGCGCTCGAAGCCGAGGTCGTCGCCCGTCGCGACGCGGGCACTCTTTCCGCGGAAGAAGCCGACGGCATCCTGAGCCGAATCGCGGTGGTCCGCGCCGACCTGACCTCGCTGACGCCCACCCCCGCACCGACACCGTCGCCGACGGTGGAGCCGACGCCGGACGAACAGTCGCCGATCACCGACGATGGCGGAGCCGACGACGAGGGGCGGGAGAACCCCGGCGATCAGGGCCCGGGAGGGAACGGGAAAGGCAAGGGACCGGGGAAGGACGATCAGGGCCCGGGATCGGGCGGAGGTCCCGGCAAGAACGACGGGTGAGAGGTCTTCGTGCGCGGCGGGCCGACGCGTCCTCCGGACATGCGAGGATTGCTCGGTGCCGCGCCGGGTGACCGCTGAACTCGACCTCGATCTGGGGACGTCCGTCGACCTCATCTTCCAGATCACCGCTGCCCAGGGCGTCCCCCTGGCGAGCGAGAGTCTGACGTTCTCCCAGGGGGATCGTCTCTACACCCCGACCGAGATCGTCGACCAGTCGGGAAGCCGCCTGCACCGCCTCACCGCCGAGCAGGGGCCGCTCGCCGTGCGGTACGACGCCGTCGTCCACGGCCCCGCGCAGACCCCGCGCACGAGCGATCTGGAGACCATCACCTACCTGCGCCCGAGCCGGTACTGCCAGTCCGACGAGGTGTTCGCGCAGGCGCGACGGCAGTTCCGCGGGCTGACCGGTGCCGAGCTCTTGGCGGCGGTGTCGACCTTCGTCGCGACGACCGTGACCTACACGCCCGGCCTCAGCCTCGGTACCGACAGCGCGGTCACGACCCTCATGACCGGTCAGGGCGTCTGCCGGGATTACGCGCACGTCGTGATCGCGCTGCTGCGCGCGATGGACATGCCGGCACGCTACGCCGCGTGCTTCGCTCCGGGCCTCGAGCCGATGGACTTCCACGCCGTGGCCGAGGCGTACCTCGACGGCGCCTGGTACGTGGTCGACGCGACCCGCCTCGCCGACCGTCGCTCGCTCGTGCGCATCGCGACGGGGCGCGACGCCGCCGACTGCGCCTTCCTGAGCTATCACGGCGGCTACGTGGGCCTCGAGCGCCTGCACGTCGACGCGGTCCGGGAGGACGAGATTCCGGATGCCACGGCCCCCGACGACCACGAAGCCCTGGTGCAGATCGCCTGACGCGGCCTCTCAGGTGCCGCGCCCTAGAATTGGGGGGCTATGGATCCCGCTGCCCTCTCCGCCGCCCTGCTCGCCGTCATCGTCCCGCTCGCGGAGGCGCGACGAGAGGGGTCTTCGGCGGGACTGAGTGCCGCCGATCTTCCCCTCGAGCGGCCGAAGAACCGCGACCACGGCGACTGGGCCTCCAACGCCGCGATGAAGCTCGCGAAGGTGGTCGGTGCGAATCCGCGCGAGTTCGCGGGCGAGATCGCCACGGGCCTCGCGTCCGTCGACGGCATCGCGAGCGTCGAGGTCGCCGGCCCGGGCTTCATCAACATCCGACTGGATGCCGCGGCCGCCGGTGCCCTCGCGAAGGTCATCGTCGATCAGGGCGCGGCGTTCGGCACGAACGACTCCCAGCGGGGCAACACGATCAACCTCGAGTTCGTCAGCGCCAACCCCACCGGTCCCCTCCACATCGGTCACACGCGGTGGGCGGCTCTCGGCGACTCGATCGCCCGTGTGCTGCTCGCCAGCGGCGCCACCCTCGTGCGGGAGTTCTACATCAACGACGCGGGGGCGCAGATGGAGCGCTTCGGCCGTTCGATCGTGGCCGCGGTGCACGGCGAGCCGACTCCCGAAGACGGCTACGGCGGCTCATACATCGGCGAGCTCGCCGACCGGGTTGTCGCGGCGCGCCCCGACATCCGCGACCTCGGACGCGACGAGCAGATCACCCTCGCGACCGAGCTCGCGTACGGATTCCAGCTCGGCGAGATCCAGGCGTCGCTCGAACGCTTCAACGTGCACTTCGACGTCTGGTACTCGGAGCGCGATCTGCACGCGCGCGTCGACGGAGCGCCGAGCCTCGTCGACGAGGCCGTCGAGCGCCTTCGTGAACAGGGCCATGTCTTCGAAGAAGACGGCGCCGTATGGGTGCGCACGACCGACTTCGGCGATGACAAAGATCGTGTCATCCGTCGTTCGAACGGCGAGTACACCTACTTCGCCGCCGACGCCGCGTACTACCTCAACAAGGGCGACCGCGGCTTCGCGCACAAGATCTACCTCCTCGGCGCCGATCACCACGGGTACGTTCATCGCCTCAAGGCCCTCGCGGGTGCGGCGGGCGACGACCCCGAGAAGGACATCGAGGTGCTCATCGGGCAGCTCGTGTCGATCAACGGCGCGAAGCTGTCGAAGCGTGCGGGAAACATCATCGAGCTCGACGATCTGCAGCAATGGCTCGGCACCGATGCGCTTCGCTACTCGCTCGCGCGTTACCCGGCGGACTCGCCGCTGACACTCGACCCCGAGATCCTGCAGAAGCGCACCAACGACAACCCGGTGTTCTACGTGCAGTACGCCCACGCTCGCACGCACAACGTCGCCCGTAACGCCGCCGATTCCGGCGTCGACCGGTCGGAGTTCGCCCCCGAGCTGCTCGACCACGAGACGGAGTCGGCCCTGCTCGGAGCGCTCCAGGAGTACCCGCGGATCGTCGCCCACGCCGCCGACGTGCGCGAGCCGCACCGCGTCGCCCGCTACCTCGAAGAGCTCGCGGGTCTGTATCACCGTTGGTACGACAACTGCCGCGTCATCCCTCTCGGTGACGCTCCCGTCGAGACGGTGCACCGCACCCGCCTGTGGCTGAACGACGCGACGGGTCAGGTGCTGCGCAACGGTCTGACCCTGCTGGGCGTCTCCGCCCCGGAGCGGATGTAA
Organism: Microbacterium sp.; assembly: GCA_029239635.1. Classification (GTDB taxonomy): domain Bacteria; phylum Actinomycetota; class Actinomycetes; order Actinomycetales; family Microbacteriaceae; genus Microbacterium. The sequence continues at coordinate 28,677 of JARBUN010000044.1, forward strand.
GCGGATGACGGATGCCACGGCTCCGCGCCCGCGCAGAACCGGCCGGTGGATCGCGATCCTCGTCGTGGTCGTCGTGCTGGTGGCGGGTGCGGTGGTCGCCGCCGAATTCATCGCGCGCTCCGTCGTCTCGAACACGGTGCGCGGGCTCGTCGTCGAGAAGGTCGGGCTGCCGGCCGACCAGGACGTCGACGTCGAGCTCGGCGGGGTCGTCCTGCCGCAGCTGATGGCCGGACACCTCGACGATGTCACCATCACCTCCGATGATGTGACACTCGGTCCGATCACCGGCGATGTGCGGGTCGAGATGCGGGGCGTTCCCCTGTCTTCAGGGACCGCAGCCGAGGGCGGGACCGCGTCGGTGCGACTCGATCAGGATCAGCTGCGGACGCTCCTCGCGCAGATCCCGGGGTTCCCCTCCGGGACGGTCCAGATGGCGGCGCCCGACCTGACCTTCACCAACGAGCTGTCGGTGTTCGGTGTGGGGATCCCCGTCGGGGTCTCCGTCACCCCAGGCGCGGCCAACGGCGATCTGACCCTCACCCCCGCCGGCTTCGAGCTCGGCGGCAACAGCATCGATGCCGACACGCTCCGCGCGCAGTTCGGGGGAGTGGCCGACGCTGTCTTGCGCACGCAGAGCCTCTGCATCGCCGACCGCCTCCCTGCCGCCCTCACCCTCGACTCAGCCACCGTGCAAGGTCAGAATCTCATCGCCTCGTTCGGTATCGCCGGAGGGGTCGTCAATGACCCTGCCCTGCAGTCAGACGGCGCCTGCGGCTGAGATGCCGACCGCTCGCTCCGTGATGTGAGCGGCCCCGCTTCGACGAGTTGGTCGAGGTGCACAGGTCCGCCATGGTGTCATGGCACATCTTTCGCCCATTCCGCCCGCGAACTTCGCCACGCAACCTAAGCGTGTTGGAAACGGCATCTCGGGTGCGACGGGAGACTTCGTTCCGCGCCGCACCCGAGATGCCGTCGTTGATCGCTATCTCGTGATGAGGTCGGTGGCGGTGGAGTATGCGTCGGCGTTGATGTTGCCGAGGCGCGCGATGGGGCGGTTTGGGGTGTATGTGGTGGGGGTGGAGGCTCCCTTTCCCCACTTCAGCATTGTGCCGTCGTTCTTGAGGGCGTAGACGAACTGAATAGTGCTGGTGACTTGAGTGATGCCTGTGATGTTGGCGAGGGCGACGGGTGTCGAGCTTCGGGTGGTGGATCTGTTGCCGCGTAGTGAACCGGTGTGATGCCGCGGGTGATTCGATGTCGCGTCGCAGTGGAGCGTCGAGTACCGAGGCGGATTCGGCCGCCGGAGTGCCAGTCGAAGCTTGATTATGCGAGATCACGCGGACATCGGCGGCCTACTTCGCGGGGCAGGGTTGCTGCTTCGTTCGGGTGTCGGGAGTGGGGGTGCCGGGTTCTGCAGTGTGCCTGGGCTGTAGGTCTAGGTGCGCAGGATCGTCTGCTTGTCCTGCGTCGTTGGCGCTGCGTGGGGTGCCGCTCAGATCTGAAGGAGATCGTTGTGACCATTGAATTGCCTCCCGTCGATGAGATAGATCGTTCGTCGTCTTCGACACGGGGTGTGTCACGTCGGACGGCGATGGCGGGTGCGGCATGGACTGTGTCGGCGTTGTCCTTGATGTCCGACGTTCCGGCGTTCGCATCTGCGTCGCAGGCAGTGGCGATATCGATCACCGGCCCGGCGGCCGTGTCTGCTGGCCGAGATTCGGACATCACCGTCACTGTGAAGGATCCCCAGGGGCGCCCGCAGGCTGGACAGTTTGTCTCCTTGACGGGATCTGGGCAGTCAACCTTCGGTGCAGCTAACGGTACGACGGACGGCGCCGGGCAGTTCTCAACGACGTTCAACCCGAACGCTCCGTGGCTGAGGCCAGGATCGGCGGTAACAGTGACCGCTCTTTCGGGTGTCGATAGCGCTTCCCAGACCTTTACTGTTTTGGGTGCGAATGCGTTTCGTGTTGGTACGGGTGGAGGGCGTCCGAATGTGGATGCTCCGACGCAGGAGGACACGGTGTTTCCGTCGCCGATTACGGCG
>JARBUN010000045.1 GCA_029239635.1 Microbacterium sp.
GATCCCCTCGGACGCGTCGACGAGAGTGCCGTCGACGTCCCACAGGACACACGAGAAAGGGGAGCGCACAGGCATATGTCCACGCTACCGGCGCGGTCGTGGGACGTCGTCAGGGCGCGGCGGTCACCACGGGGGAGGGAGGGGTCGCGCTGGATCGAACACCTTGAGCGCTCCCCCGAGACTCAGCCGCAGATCGGGACGTGAACCCACACGCCGGGGGTTCGGGTCGCGACGCTGGCGCCGAACTTCTCGTCGGCGCCGAGATAGTCGCCGCCGCCGACGGTGTAGTAGCCGACGCCTTGCGCACCCGAGCGTTTCATGACTTGTCCTCCGTCCACGAGAGTCGTGAGGGTTCCGCTGACGCAGGTGGTGTAGCCGTTGTTCGCGAAACCGTGCGCCGAAGCCGCCTGCGGGGCCGCGAAGGTCAGGAGGATCGCAGCGGCCGTCGCCACGGCGGCGACTCGATGACGGAGACGAAGAGGGGACGGAGTGACGGTCATCGGGGTCTCCTCTGTCGTGACGGGGAGATGACCGGAACCACGATCCTCGTCGCGCGGGGACCGCGGGCGGTCGTTCACCTCGTCGAGAGAGAATTTCCCCCGCTCAAAGCGAGACGTCGTTCACGTTCACTCAGCCGTATGACGAACAACCCGACCGGGAACAAGTGCGGAATCCGCGCGAGGCTTCAGAACAGGCGCGGAGCCCCCGAGTCGATGCCCTTCATCTCGTCGTAGTCGAGGGTGAGGCACCGGATGCCGCGGTCCGTGGCGAGCACACGGGCTTGCGGCTTGATCTCCTGAGCGGCGTACACGCCGGTCACCGGGGCGAGCAGGGGGTCGCGGTTCAGCAGTTCGAGGTAGCGCGTGAGCTGCTCGACGCCGTCGATGTCGCCGCGGCGCTTGACCTCGATCGCGACCGTGCCGCCGTTGTCGTCGCGCAGCAGCAGGTCGACCGGGCCGATTGCGGTGGGGTACTCGCGCCGGACGAGGGTCAGACCCTCGCCGACGACGGACACCTGCTCGGCGAGCAGGCGTTGGAGGTCGGCCTCGACGCCGTCCTTGATGAGACCCGGGTCCACGCCCAGGTCGTGCGCGGTGTCGTGGACGATCTCGTGGATGCGCACGAGCAAGGCATCGCCGGTCTTGGCGTGGGTCACGCGCCAGCGCTCGATCACGCCGTCTTCGATGTCGACCTCGTCGGGCTGCTCGAGGGTGAGCGAGCACGGCGGGCTCATCCAGTTCAGCGGCTTGTACGAGCCGCCGTCGGAGTGCACGAGGAGCGATCCGTCCCCCTTGTGCACGAGCAGGCGGGTGGCGAGGGGGAGATGCGCGTTGAGACGGCCGGTGTAATCGACGGAGCAACGGGCGATGACGAGACGCACCCGTCGAGCCTAATCGCCCCGTGCGGATGCTGCCGGGCTGTTCGGAGTCGTTCGGGAATGCCGTTCGGCCCGCTTCCGCGCCCGCGGACTGCCTAGCGTGACGAGGGGGCCGGAATCCGGCGGCTCCGGATCATAAGGATGTCCATGTCGTTCTTCTCGGGACTCGCGCGCGCCGGTGCAGCGGTCGGCCTCGGCGTCTCCGCCGTTCTCGTGGCGGGAGTCCTCACCGCCGTTCCCGCGACGGCGGCCGTGCCGTCGTCTCCTTCTTCCACGGCGACTCCCGCCCCCGCGGTCACCGGTGCGGTCGCGCCGACGACCGTGGCCCCGTCGCCGACGGCCGCGCCCGCGCCGGCCCCGTCGGCCGCCACCTCGTCGTCACCCACCCAGCCCGCCACCCCCTCGCCCGCGCCGGTCCCGACCGGCGAACCGGCCGCCGCGAAGACCGTCACGATCTCGGGTCGGGTGATCTTCGACGCGCGCACGACGGCGGCGCAGCGCGCGGCGGTGATCGTCTCCGCCACCCCGGTCGGCGGGGTACCGATTCCGGATGCCAAGGTGCGATACGACGCGAAGGCCGGAACGTTCCGCATCTCTGACGTGCCGCGGGGGAAGTACACCGTCTTCAGTCGGATGGAGCTCGCGGACGCGTGGTTCGCGCCCACGCCGTACGACATCGTCGTGGACGCGACGACGACGAGCGTCGCGGGCGTCACGATCGACTACAGCGTCGCGCGCGGGGGACTCGCGACCGAACTGCTCATGTTCGACGAGTCCGTGCTCGTGAGGCAGCTGCGTGTCGTGGCGACCGACGTCTCCACGAAGGCCGAGACGGACCTCGACCTCATCGGCGGCGGACTCGGCGGGGTCTACAACGAGACCGTCCTCCGCGCGGGGAAGAAGGTGACCGTGCGCGCGCAGTACACCGACGGTCGCGTCGTCTATTACGACGGGACCGCGAAGGGAACGAGCGATCCGGCTCGCGCGGTCCCCGTCTCGATCGGCGTGTGGTCCTTCACCCGTCTGACCCTCGACTGGGCCGCCGCCGCGGCCCCGAAGCTCGCCTCGTCGACGCCGACCGTCTCGGGCACCGCCCGGGTCGGTCGGGCGTTGACGGTCACCACGGGGGTATGGGCGAGAGGCGCGACGCTGAGCTATCAGTGGTCCGCCGACGGCGTGGCGGTCCGGGGGGCGACCGCCACGTCGTTCACCCCGAGCGCCGCGCACCGGGGCAAGACCATCACCGTGACGGTCACCGGGAAGCTCGCGGGCTACACGTCGGTCACGAAGACGTCGAAGCCCACGCCGGCGGTGGCCGCCGGCATCCTGAACGGGACGACGCCGACCATCCGCGGCACCGCCCGTGTGGGGGCGACGCTCACGGCCGTTCCCGGTGCGTGGACGAGCGGCGCGAAGCTCACGCGGCAGTGGTTCGCCGACGGGGTCGCGATCCGGGGCGCCACCGGCGCCACGTTCACGCCCACGGCCGCGCAGCGCGGCAAGAAGATCACCGTCACGGTGACCGGGACCCTCCCTGGCTACGCCGCGAAGAGCCTGACCTCGACCTCGACGGCCGCCGTCGCCCGCTAGCGACGCGCCTCTTCGGTTCTCGTCTCGCCGACCGGGAGCGGCTTGGCCGCGCCGGAGAAGAGTCCGGATGCCACGATCAGGCCGACCACGATGAAGAGCGTCGGGAGCAGCCCGATGTGGTCGCCGATCCAGCCCAGGATCGGGGGACCGCAGAGGAAGGCGATGTAGCCGATCGTGGCCGCAGCCGCGACGCGGGAGGCGGCCTTGGCGGGATCGTCGGCGGCGGCCGACATGCCGATCGGGAAGCCGAGCGACGCTCCGAGGCCCCAGAGGGCGGCACCGATGAAGACGAGCGGGCCGAAGGGCGCGACGATGAACAGCAGAAGACCGGCGGCGGCCGTCGCGGCGAGGACGCGCAGCACGATCACGCGCCCGAGCCGGTCGACCACGGGTCCGCCGGCGATGCGGCCGACCGTCATGGCCACCGAGAAGACCGCCAGCACCGCGGGCCCGGCCTCTTCGGGGGCGCCGTGGCCGAACACGACGGCCGAGGGGAGCCAGTCGTTCGCGCTGCCTTCGGCGAAGGCCATGCCGAGCATGATGACGCCGAGCGTGTAGGTGCGCGGCTCCTTCCACGCCTGCAGCGAGGTGGCGAGGCGCTCGCGCCAGTGAGCGCGTTCCTCCTCGGCGGGCGCGTCCATGGCGACCTCGCGCCGGGGGACGTTGGCGATCGAGACGAAGGCGACCACGAGGATCACGACCGCCATGGCGACGCAGTGCGCCAGGACGGGGATCCCCATGCTCACGGCGACGAAGCCGAGGCCCGCGCCGATCACGGTGCCGAAGCTGAAGAAGGCGTGCAGGAGCGGCAGGATCGTGCGGCCCGTCGCCTTCTCGAGCGCGGCTCCCTCGACGTTCATCATCACGTCGACCGCGCCGTTGCCCAGCCCGAACAGGGCGAGTCCCACGAGAGCGACCCCGAACACCTGCAGCGCGTCGGCGCCGAAGCCGATCACCGCGAGCCCCACCCCGACCAGCACGAGAGCCGTGAGCATGCCGGCACGGGCGCCGAGCCGCGCGAGGACGGCGGGGGCGAGCGAGAGTCCGATGATGGATGCCACACCCATGCCGAGCAGCAACAGGCCCACACCGGCGTTCTCGATGTCGAGGGACGCGCGGATGGCGGGGACGCGGGATGCCCACGTCGCGATGCTCAGTCCGCTCGCCAGGAAGATCGCGCAGATCGCGATATGCCAACGCACGAGCTGAGAGCGGGTGAGGGCGGTGTCCATGCCGATCACTGTACCGAATCGATTCGACGTGAATCGAATCGATTCGGCAACAGGGCGTGTCGCGGGTACGATCACCCCGTGAGCACGCGCCGAGCGACCATCAGCGACGTCGCCCGGGCAGCGGGCGTCTCGGCGTCGACCGCGTCGGTCGTCTTCAGTGGCAAGACCCCCACCTCCGAGTCGACGCGCGCTCGCGTCCTCGCCGCAGCGGCGGAGCTCGGGTACACCGGCCCGGATCCCCGCGCCGCGTCCCTGCGCCGCGGGCGGTCGGGCATCGTCGGCGTCGTCTTCGACGAGCACCTCGGCACCGCCTTCCTCGACCCGGTCACCACGCACATGATGGACGGTCTCGCCGATGGCGTCTCCCGCCTGGGCGCGGCCCTGCTGCTCCTGCGCGACGACGGCGAGACGGTGAGCGAACCCTCCCTCCACACCGCGCCGATCGACGCCGCCGTGCTGATCGGATGCAGCCCCCGCATGAGGGAGTCGCTGGAGATCGTGCGAGCCCGTGGCATCCCGGTCGTCGTGATCGAGGGCGACGCGGGAGAGGGCATCCCGCGCGTGCTCCTCGACAACGTCGAAGCCCAGCGCGAGGCGGCCCGCCACCTCGCCGACCTCGGGCATCGCGATGTCGTCATCGTCACCCTCCCGACGGATGCCGCGCGCCACCGAGGATGGATCGCCGATGACGCGGACATCCGCGTCGACGTGACGGCGGACCGGCTGGCGGGGGCGCGCGAGATCTTCCCCGAGGCGCCCGCGCTCGCCGCGGCGATGAGCTCGATCGACGAGGGCATGATCGCGGGCCGGACGATCTTCTCCGATACGGAGCACCGCCCGACGGCCGTGATCGCGCAGAGCGACATGATCGCCGCCGGGGTGATCCGCGCGGCCGAAGAGGCGGGTCTGCGCGTGCCGCAGGACGTCAGCGTCACGGGGTTCGACGGTGTCGTGGTCGACGGACTCGCGCCGCACGTCCTCACGACGCTCGTCCAGCCCGCGACCGCCAAGGGCCGCGCCGCGGGCGAGGCGGTCGCCGCGATGCTCGAGGACGAACCGCCCTCGGGTCTCGATCTCGCCTGCACGTTCCGCCCGGGAACGACGACGGCGGAACCTCGTACCACATGACTCCGCCGGTGCGCGGGCTCTCATGCTCCCCGTAGAATAAGAGGAGACACCCCGAGAGCCGAGGCCCCGCGCCCGTCGACCCCGAGGAGGCCCCACCTTGTTGGTACTCCTCAGCGCGTTCGCTTTCGTCCCGCTCCTCCTCCCGTGGCTCGTGAGTCGCATCGGAGCCCGCGCCTTCTATGTCGCGGCCCTCCTGCCTGCGGTCGCCTTCGCCCACGCGATCGTCGTCGCCCCCGCCGTGTTCTCGGGTGACATTCCCTTCGAGGAATACCGATGGATCCCCGCCCTCGGGGTCTCCCTCTCTCTGCGGATGGACATCCTGGGCTGGCTCCTCACGCTCGTCGTGACGGGCGTCGGCGCGCTGGTGATGCTCTACTGCCGCTGGTACTTCCGCGGCAAGACGCAGGGCGTGGGGCAGTTCTCGGCGGTGCTGCTGGCCTTCGCCGGGGCGATGTACGGCCTCGTGCTCACCGACGACATCGTCGTGCTGATCATGCTGTGGGAGGTCACGAGCGTCCTGTCGTACCTGCTCATCGGGTACTACCACGGTCGCGCGGCCAGTCGTCGCGCAGCGCTGCAGGCTCTCCTCGTGACGACCCTCGGCGGGCTCGTCATGCTGATCGGCGTCGTTCTGATCGTCGTGGAGTCGGGGACCACGAGCCTCTCGACGATCCTCGCCGACCCGCCCACCGGCACGGTCGTCGACATCGCCGTGCTCCTGCTGCTCATCGGAGCGCTGAGCAAGTCGGCGATCTTCCCCTTCCACTTCTGGCTGCCGGGCGCCATGGCCGCCCCCACCCCCGTGAGCGCGTACCTGCACGCCGCCGCGATGGTGAAGGCCGGCATCTACCTCATCGCGCGGCTGTCGCCCGCGTTCGCCGAGACACCGTTCTGGCGACCCACCCTCATCGCCCTCGGCGTCTTCACCATGCTGCTGGGCGGATTCCAGGCGCTGCGCGAACGCGACCTCAAGCGCATCCTCGCCTTCGGAACGGTCAGCCAGCTCGGCTTCCTGACCGTCATGCTCGGCTACGGAACGAGGGATGCCGCCCTCGCCGGCGTCGCTCTCCTGCTCAGTCACGCGCTGTTCAAGTCGTGCCTCTTCCTCGTCGTCGGCGTCATCGACCGGCAGCTCTCCACGCGTGACATCGGCGAGCTCTCCGGCCTCGGCCGGCAGGCGCCGGTCATGGCGACCGCGTCCTTCATCGCGATCGCGTCGATGGCCGGTGTCATCCCCACACTCGGCTTCGTCGCGAAAGAGACGGCGCTCACCGCGCTGCTGCACGAGGCCGAGGCCGGCGCCGGATGGGGCATCGTCGCCCTGGTCGGCATCGTGCTGGGCTCGGCGTTGACGGCGGGCTACGGCATCCGGTTCCTCTGGGGGGCGTACGGGACCAAGCGCGACGTCGAGACGACCGACTGGCCGGATCCCCCGATGGGCTTCCTCGCGGCTCCCGTGCTGCTGGCTGCGGCCTCGCTCGTGCTCGGGTTCCTCGCACCGATCGTCGACCACTGGCTCGCGCCGTACGCAGACGGTCTTCCCGAGGCCACTCCGGGCGTCGCCGCGCCCGACCACCCGTACCACCTCGCGCTCTGGCACGGTCTCGAACCCGCGCTCTTCGTCTCGCTCGGGACGCTCGCCCTGGGCGCGGCGATCTTCTGGGTCGTCCGCAAGACGCAGCTGCACAAGCGCCGACGGGTACTGCCGTTCACCGCGAACGATCTCTACAACGGCGTGCTGCGCGGGATCGACCACTCGTCCGAGTGGGTCACGGCGCGCTTCCAGCGCGGCTCGCTCCCCTTCTACGTCGGCACGATCTTCGTCGTCCTCGTCGTCGCCGAGGGCACGGCGCTGCTCGCGTCGAAAGAGTGGCGCGCACAGCTCGACGCGTGGCAGTCGCCCACACAGCTGATCGCGGCACCCCTCATGATCGCCGCCGGCATCCTCGCCGTACGGGCCCGCAAGCGCTACACGGGCGTGGCGCTCGTGTCGGTCACCGGTCTCGGGATGGTCGTGCTGTTCGCCACCAGCGGCGCCCCCGACCTCGCCCTCACCCAGGTGCTCATCGAGACGGTGACGCTCGTGGTGTTCGCGCTCGTGCTCCGCCGGCTTCCGGCTCGCATGGGGGAGCAGAACGCCTCCGTCGCACCGATCGCGCGCGCCGTCCTCGGCGCCGGCGTCGGCCTCACGATGGCCCTCGTCGCGATCGTCGCGACCGGGGCCCGTCAAGACCTCCCCATCTCGCTCGAGTGGCCGCCCCTGGCGTACGAGATCGGCCACGGGCGCAACGTCGTGAACGTCGCGCTGGTCGACCTCCGCGGGTGGGACACGATGGGGGAGCTGTCGGTGCTCGTCCTCGCGGCCACGGGTGTGGCATCCCTCGTCTTCATCACCGATCGCAGCGACAACCTCGCCCGACGCTCCGGGACCGCGCGCGCTCGCGTCGGCCTGGGGCGCCGCCGCCCCCTCGTCGAGACCGAGGACGGCGTCCGGGCGCAGCGGGTCGGCGAGACGGGCGCTCCGCGCGCGTGGCTCATTTCGGGCGCGAAGGTGCAGCCCGAGAACCGGTCGATCCTGCTCGAGATCATCGTCCGGGTGCTCTTCCACTCGATCATGATCGTGTCGCTGTACCTGCTCTTCGCCGGGCACAACCTTCCCGGCGGCGGGTTCGCGGGAGGCCTCGTCGCGGGCATGGGCCTCGTGATGCGGTACATCGCGGGTGGGCGTTGGGAGCTCGGGGCTGCAGCCCCCACCGACGCCGGGCGTCTCCTCGGCGCGGGCATGGCCATCGCGGTGCTGTGCGCGCTCGTGCCGATGTTCTTCGGTTTCGCGCCGCTGCAGAGCTTCACCTTCGAGGGCGAACTGCCGCTCATCGGGCACTGGGAGTTCGTCACCAGCACGATCTTCGACGTCGGCGTGTACCTCGTGGTCATCGGCCTCGTGCTCGACGTGCTGCGCAGTCTCGGCGCTGAGGTCGACCGGCAGTCGCTCCACCCCGAAGACGCGGAGGTGGTGCCCTCGTGACCATCTCCCTCGTCCTCGTCATCGTCATGGCGGTGCTCTTCGCGTGCGGCGTGTACGCGATGCTCGAGCGCAGCCTGACCCGCGTGCTCATCGGCTTCCTCCTGCTCGGCAACGCGGCGAACCTGCTGCTGCTCGTCGTCATGGGCGCGCCGGGCGTCGCCCCGTTCTACGACGGGGGAGAGACGGATGCCGCCGACATGTCGGACGCGCTCCCGCAGGCGCTCACCCTCACCGCGATCGTCATCACGTTCGGCATCTCCGCGTTCCTGCTCGCCCTGATCTACCGCTCGTGGCAGCTCGGACAGGCCGACACCCTCATCGACGACGCCGACGACGTGGCCCTGCGCACGCGCGCGGCCGACGAGCCCGAGGACGCGATGGACGAGGAGTCCCGCTCGGACGACGAAGACGTCACCACCGACTTCGTGGGCGATGTGGCCTCGCCGATCCGCGTCCTGCACCAGGGCGATCTGTCCCAGCTCGTCGACGACGCCCCCGTCGATCGGGTGGCCGTGCGCCGCACCGACGACGAAGACGACTCCCGCGATACCCCGGATGGTGATCGCCCGTGAGCGCCCTCGTCCCCCTGCTCGTCGGCATCCCCCTCATCGGGGCCGCGATCAACCTCATCTTCGGCCGCCGCAAGAAGACGCAGATCGTCGTGTCGGTCGCCGCGCTGACCGCGGTGCTCGTGCTCGGGGCGATCCTGCTGGTGGAGGTCGACACGCACGGCCCGCTCGCGGTCGCGATCGCCGGGTGGGACATCCCCTTCGGCATCGTGCTCTACGTCGACGTGCTCGCGGCCCTGCTCGTCGTCGTGACGAGCATCGTGCTGCTCGCGGTCCTGCTCTTCTCGATCGGCCAGGGTGCGGCCGACAACGACGAAGACACCCCGGTCTCGATCTTCTACCCGGCGTATCTGATCCTCGGCGCGGGCATCTTCAACGCCTTCATCGCGGGCGACCTCTTCAACCTCTACGTCGGCTTCGAGATCCTCCTCGTCGCCTCGTACGTGCTGATCACCCTGGGCGGCACCGAGTCGCGCATCCGCACCGGCGTCGTCTACATCGTCGTCTCGCTGGTGTCGTCGATCCTGTTCCTCGCGGCGATCGCCATGGTCTACGGGGCGCTCGGCACGGTCAACATGGTGCAGATCAGCGAGCGGATGGCGCTGCTGCCGCAGGACACGCAGACGATCCTGCACCTGATGCTCCTGCTCGCCTTCGCGATCAAGGCCGCGGTCTTCCCGCTGTCGTTCTGGCTCCCCGACTCGTACCCCACGGCTCCCGCACCCGTCACCGCGGTGTTCGCGGGCCTGCTGACCAAGGTCGGCGTCTACGCGATCATCCGCACCGAGACGCAGCTGTTCGTCGACAACGACCTGAACTTCCTGCTGATGATGGTGGCGCTGTCGACGATGATCGTCGGCATCCTGGGCGCCGTCGCGCAGGCCGAGCTCAAGCGCATCCTGTCGTTCACGCTGGTCAGCCACATCGGCTACATGATCTTCGGGCTGGCGATCAACACGCCGCTCGCGGTGGGCGCGACGATCTACTACATCGTCCACCACATCATCGTGCAGACGACCCTGTTCCTCGCGGTCGGCCTCATCGAGCGCCGCGCGGGCAGCACGTCGATCCTCAAGGTGAAGGGCCTCATGCGCGCGGCGCCCCTGCTCGCGGTGCTCTACTTCATCCCGGCGATCAACCTGGGCGGGCTGCCGCCGTTCTCGGGCTTCATCGGCAAGTACGCCCTCTTCGACGCGGCGGCGCAGGTGGGGACGCCCGTCATGATGGTGCTGATCGTCGGCGGCATCGCGACGTCGATCCTCACGCTGTACGCCCTCATGCGCGCGTGGAACCTGTCGTTCTGGCGCGAGAACGACGATTCGACCGAGACGATGGAGCGCATCGCGTACCTCGGCAACGCACCCGCCGCGGCGATCTCGACCGAGCGGCGCACGATCCCGAAGATCATGACGCTCGCAACGGTGGGGATGGTCGCCGTGACCGTCTCGCTGACGATCTTCGCGGGGCCGTTGCTCGACATGTGCCTGCGGGCCGGTGTGACCATCACCGACGGGGTCAGTCTCGTGCAGCTGCAGGAACAGGCGGGCCAGCAATGAGCCCGTCGCGCCGTTCGCAGGTCTCCCTCTTCCTGCACCAGTTGCCCTTCCTGGTGTGGCTCATCGCCCTGTGGATGATGCTGTGGGGGCAGTTCACCTGGCTCGCGTTCCTCACGGGTCTCGTCGCCGCGATCTTCGTCACGCGCGTCTTCCGTCTGCCTCCGGTGGAGCTGTCGGGGCGGATCAACCTCTGGTACGGCCTGATCTTCGTGGTCACCTTCCTCGGAGCCGTGATCCGAGGGTCGCTCATCGTCGCGTGGCAGGTGCTCGACGTCCGGCGGCAGCCGGGCGCCGCCATCATCGCGGTACCGCTTCGCGTGGATGACGACGTGATCATGGCGCACACCGCCGTCACGGCATCCCTCATTCCGGGATCGCTCATCGTCGACGTCGACCGCGAGAATCGCACACTGTTCCTCCACACCATCGGCGTGCGCAGCGACGCGGATGCCGAGCACCAGCGCCGCGTCGTGCTCGGGTGGGAGGCCCGCATCACGCGTGCCGTCGGCTCGCGGGAGGAGCTGCAGGAGCTGCGCGCACGGATCGCCGACAGCTCTGCGCACCACGCGACCGATTCGCCCCGAGAGGGGAGGACCCCCCTGTGACCCCCGTGACCACCGTTCTGGTCGTCGTGATCCTCATCGTCTTCGCGGTCGCCGCGGTGCTGGCGCTCATCCGTCTCGTGATCGGCCCCTCGATCCTCGACCGCGCGGTCGCGGCCGACGTGCTGCTGACCGAGGTGGTCTGCATCCTCGGCGCCGACATGGTGATCAACCACCACACCCGATCGCTCCCGGCGATGCTCATCATCGCCGCGGTGGGCGTCTTCGGATCGATCGCCGTGGCGCGGTTCGTGGCGCGGAAGGAGAATCCGCGATGAGTCTCGAGAACGTGCTCGACACCCTCGCGCTGATCCTCGTGCTGATCGGCGCCCTCCTGTGCCTCACCGCCACGATCGGCCTGCTGCGGTGGAAGGACGTCCCGACGCGTCTGCACGCGGCGACGAAGCCGCAGGTGCTGGGCGTGCTGCTCATCGTCGTCGCGGTCGAGCTCGCGCTGCGGTCGTGGGAGGCCCTCGCCTTCGGCATCCCGATCGTGCTCATCCAGTTCGCCACGGCACCGCTCGCCGCGCACATGGTGGGGCGGGCGGCGTACCGCAACCGCACGACCGACGAAGAGAACCTCTACATCGACGAGCTGAATCACAGCACGGAACAGCCGGGCGCGACGCACACGGAGTCGCGGCCCGAGAGCTGAGCGCACCCGGAGGTCACAGGGCAGCGGCGATCGCGCGTCCGACCGTGCGCCCCGTGAAGAGGCAACCGCCGAGGAAGGTGCCCTCCAACGCGTTGTAGCCGTGCGCGCCACCGCCGCCGAAGCCGGCCGCCTCTCCCGCGGCGTAAAGACCCTCGATCGGGCGGCCGTCGTCGTCGAGCGCGCGGCCCCTCAGATCGGTCTGGATGCCGCCGAGCGACTTGCGCGTGACCACCCACAACCGCACTGCGATCAGCGGACCGTGGGCGGGATCGAGCAGGGCGTGCGGCTTCGCGGTGCGGAAGATGCGGTCGCCGAGGAAGCGTCGACTGTTGCGGATGCCCATCGCCTGCACGTCTTTCGAGTACGGGTTCACGAGCTCGCGGTCGCGCGCGACGACCTGTTCGCGGACGGCATCCGGATCCAGAAGGTCATCGCCGGTCAGGTCGTTCATGCCGCGGACGAGCTCTTCGAGGGTGTCGGCGACGACGAAGTCGGCACCTTCGTCCTTGAACGCCTCCACCGGTCCCGGGGCCGTTCGCCCGAGGCGACTCCGTAGCAGGAGCGCGCGGTCGCGGTTGGTGATGTCGGGGTTCTGCTCGGAACCGGAGAGAGCGAACTCCTTCTTGATGATCGACTGATCGAGGACGAACCACGAGTAGTCGTAGTCGGTGAGGTCGGGGGTGGTCCGCAGGAGCCGCAGGGTGCCGAGCGTGTCGTACCCCGGGAGGCCGGGGGCCGGGAGCCGCCGGCCGCGCGCGTCGAGCCACAGCGAAGACGGCCCCGGCAGGATGCGGATCGCGTGCCCGGGCCAGATCGGGTCCCAGTTCTGCACGCCCTCGGTGTAGTGCCACATGCGGTCGCGGTTCACGAGCCGCACGCCCTGCGCGGCGGCGATGTCGAGCATGCGTCCGTCGACGTGAGCCGGAACACCGGTGACCATCTTCTTCGGCGGCGTCCCCAGTCGCTCCGGCCACCACCGGCGGACGCGCTCGTGATCGCCGCCGATGCCGCCGGTCGCGATGACCACAGCCTGAGCCGACAGCTCGAATGTCGATACGACCTCGCGCGACGATGACACGCCCCGGGGAGAGTCGTCCGGCGCGAGGACCGACCCGTGGATGCCGGTCACCCGGCCCTCCGTGAACGTCAGGCCGTCGACGCGATGGCGGAAACGGAAGACGACCCGCCCCGTCTCGGCGGCTGCCCGCGCCTCGTCGGCGAAGGGTTCGGAGATGCCCGTGCCGGTGCCCCACGGCACGTGGAACCGGGGGACCGAGTTGCCGTGACCGCGGGCCGACAGCGACCCGCGCTCCGCCCAGCCGACGACGGGGGTGAAGCGCACCCCGTGCTCCTGGAGCCATGGGCGCTTCTCGTCGGCGGCGAACTCGACGTAGGCCCGCCCCCAGCGCTGCGCCCACTCGTCCTCGGGATGCTCGCCCTCGAGGCGATCCCAGCCCGCCGAGCCCTGCCAGTCCTGCCACGCGAGGTCGAAAGAGTCCTTGACGCCGAGTCTTCGCTGCATCGGGGAGTCGACCAGGAAGATGCCGCCGAACGACCAGAACGCCTGCCCGCCGAGATTCGCGGCGTTCTCCTGGTCGACGACCATGACGCGCTTGCCGGCCCGCACGAGCTCGCTGCTCGCGACGAGGCCCGCGAGCCCTCCGCCGATGACGATGACGTCGGCATCCATTCGATCCCCGCTCCCCGCGTCGTCCTCCCCGCGTCGTCGTCGACACGTCCGAGGGAATTCTCCCCCAGGGGAGGCCCGCCCGCGTCAGATGTCGGCTTCGCGCACGTCCTCGCGGGCCTGGGGAGAAGGAGTGCCCTCCTCCGGATCGGGAGTCTCGGTGCGGTGGTCGAGCTCACGCGCTTCGCGCTCGGCACGGCGCCCCTCGGCGAGGAAGGCGAGGCGGTTGAGGCATTCGTGATTGCGCGCGACGAGGAGGGGCTTCCACAGCACCCCCGGCAGGATCGATGCGGCACCGGTCACGGGCTCCTCGACGATCGTGACCGCGATGCCGTCCTCGCGCGGGCTGACGTCGATGCGGATCACACCGCGCCCCAGGATGCCGGCTTCCGGCCGCAGCCGCAGGCGTCGGGGCGGGTCCCACTCGACCATCTCGGTCTGGTCGTGGATCATGACGGGCCACACGCCCAGCGAGTGGTGGATCCGCGTGCCCTCCTTCGGCCACTCCTCGTCGACGTCGCGCATCCGCGCTGCCCCGACGACCCACACGGGGTAGAGCCAGCCGTCGGACAGCACCGCGAAGAGATCGTCGGGCGTGCAGCGCATGAGGCGGGTGTTGCGGGCGGCCATGGCATCCCTCCGGTCGGCGTGTCTCGACTGTAGGGGGAGGGCGGCGCTGGGGTCTCGGGCCTTGACGTGCGGGGTGTGGAGCGGCGCGGCGCGGCGCGGCGTGACCGAGGGGGGCGAGGGAGAAGCGGAGGAGGGATGCCGGGTTTCGGTCCTCCGCTCGTCCCTGGCCCTCCGCTCGTCACGCGGTCGAGGACACCGGCCGCGTCAGTCGCGCGTGATGTCGCTGATCCGGCCGCCCGCGAGGCGCAGACGCCGCCGCGCACGCCGGGCCACGGCGGAGTCGTGCGTCACGACCACCAGGGTCAGTCCCTCGGCGTTCAGCGTCTCGAGAACGTCGAGGATCTCGTCGCGCATGCTCTCGTCGAGGTTGCCGGTCGGTTCGTCGGCCAACAGCACGCGGGGCTGCTTGGCGATCGCGCGGGCGATCGCGACGCGCTGCTGCTGCCCGCCCGACAGCTCGCCGGGGCGGTGGTCCTGGCGGTCGGCGAGGCCCACGCGGGCGAGCGCCTCGGTGATGCGACGCCGTCGTTCGGGTCTGTCGAGGCCCAGGGGTTCCAGGCCCATGTCGACGTTCTCGGCGGCGGTGAGCGTGGGGATGAGGTTGAAGCCCTGGAACACGAAGCCGATCTCGGCGGCCCGCAGGCGACTCAGCCGGGCGTTCGAAGCCGCGGCGATGTCGACCTCGCCCAGCATCACCGAGCCGCTCGAGGGGCGGTCCAGGGCGCCGAGCATCTGCAGCAACGTCGACTTTCCACCCCCGGTCGGACCTTGGATGGTGACGAAGTCGCCTGCGTCGATGTCGAGGTCGATGCCGGCGAGGGCGTGGACGGTCCGTTCGCGCTGACGATAGGTGCGCGTCACGCCCTGCAGACGGTACGCGGTCGCGGTGGCGGTGAGGGTCATGATGTCTCCTTCGGAAGGGATGCCGGTCACGCGACCGAGCGGAGGGCGGCGGCGGGGCTGAGGCGCGCGGCGCGCCATCCGCCGAAGGCACCGGCGAGGACGCCGCCGAGGACGGCGATCCCGACCGCGGCCACGATGATCACGGGGGTCACCGGCGCGTGCAGCACGATGTCGGTGGCCTGGGCGGCGGCCTGGCCGAAGCCGCCCGGCGCGCCCGCGCCGGCCTCGCCCATGCCGCGGCCACCCTCGCCGCGACCCGACGCCTGGCTGCTGACCGAGATGGTCGGCGCGATGACGTCGACGAGCAGGATGCCGCCGAGGCCCAGGATCAGCCCCGCGACGCCGCCGAGGAGACCCTGCGTCAGGGACTCGCCCGCGACCTGTCGGACGATCCGGCCGTTGGACCACCCGATGGCCTTGAGAGTGCCGAACTCGCGGGTACGCCGCGCGACCCCGGAGATCGTGAAGAGCACCGCTAGCGACAGCGCCACCAGCAGGACGACGACCGAGAGCCAGGTCCCGAGGTTCGAGATCAACGCCGAAGCGCTGGAGAGCGAGCCCGACACCGTCGACGCGAGCTCGGACTGCGAGCTGACGGTGGCGTCGGGCAGCGCGGTGGTGATCTCGCTCTGCACGGAGGCGATGGCATCCGCCGAATCGGCCTGCACGTACACGGTCGACACGACATCGCCCACACCGGCCAGCGCCTGCGCCACATCCAGCGGAAGGTAGACGTTCGCCGCCGTGTCGGCGTCGGCGGAGGTCGAGGCGACGATCCCGACGATCTGCATCGCCGTTCCCCCGACGTCGATGGTCCCGCCGACCGCGAGCGAGGCGCTCGCCGCGTAGGTCGCGTCGATCACCGCGACGTCGGCGCCCGCGTCCGCGGAGGTGAGCGGTCGACCCTCCGTGACCGTGACGGAGGAGAGCGGACCCGCGGATGCCGCGGGGTCGACGCCCAGGACGGTGAACGAGTCGACGCCGAAGGCGCTGCCGCCGTCGCCGCCCGGGCCGCCGCCGCCGGACGGGGGCTCTCCCATCTGCGCGCCGTCTGCCGTGCCGGACTGAGCGCTCCGATCGGGGACCTCGCCCGAGAAGGTCGTGTTCGTCAGCGACAGCGCCCCGGTCGCGGCGGTCACGCCGTCGAGACCCGCGACCGTGGAGACGGTCGAGGCGTCGAGCGTGCCGCGTCGCATGTCGGTCATCAGGCGCGACTGGCTGAGCGAGGTCGTCCCGTCCTGGGTCGCTCCCTCTCCCGCCCCGAAGTCGAAGCGGGCGCCGCCGCCCTGTCCCGACTCGGTCTGAGCGCCGGTCACGGTCAGGTCGGTGCCGACACCGTAGACCGACGACAGGGCCTGCGACTGTGCGTCGCGCACCCCCGCCGACAGGGCGTTGACGACGATGACGAGCGCGATGGCGATCGCGAGCCCGACCGCGACGATCACGGTTTGTTTCACGCGGCCGGCGAGTTCGCGCCGCAGGTAGGTGCCGTACATGCTTCTCCTTCCGGACGCGGGATGCGGCCGTGCCCCGAAGGTAGGAACGGCACCCTCACCGCTCCCTCACCGTTCCTATGAAGCGCGTATGGCCGGTGACAGCGGGGTCGGAGAGCGTGCATGCTGGCTCTCGTGACCTTCCGCCCCGCCCCCCTCACGCGTCCCGACGGCTCGCCGATCCGCGTCCTCGTCGTCGACGACGAGGCCAACCTCAGCGACCTGCTGCGCATGGCGCTGCAGAACGAGGGGTGGGATGCCCGCACCGCCGCCAACGGGCAGGAGGCCCTGAACGTCATCCGCGCCTTCGGTCCCGACCTCCTCGTGCTCGACATCATGATGCCCGGACTCGACGGCATGGAGCTGTTGACCCGCATCCGAGCGGCCGGAAACGACGCGCCCGTGCTCTTCCTCACCGCGAAGGATGCCGTGGAGGACCGCATCGCGGGCATCTCGGCCGGGGCCGACGACTACGTCACGAAGCCGTTCAACCTCGAGGAGGTCGTCGTGCGACTGCGCGGAATGGCGCGCCGGCACGTCGCGGTCCTCGCCGACGCGGACCCGCGACTGCGCGTGGGCGACCTGTCGCTCGACGAGGAATCGTACGAGGTCGAGCGGGGCGGCATCCCGATCAAACTCACCGCCAAGGAGTTCGAGCTGCTCCGCTACCTCATGCAGAATCCGCGCCGGGTGTTGAGCAAGTCGCAGATCCTCGACCAGGTCTGGAGCTACGACTTCGGCGGCAACGGCAGCGTGGTCGAGATCTACATCTCGTACCTGCGGAAGAAGATCGACAGCCTCGGCGAGCCCCTGATCCACACCGTCCGCGGCGTCGGCTACACGATCAAGGCGTCATGACCCGTTCCCGGTGGACGCTGCGCCGCACCCTCGTCGTCGGCACGAGCGTGCTCGTGGCGCTCGCCTTCGTCGTGATGAGCCTGGCGACGATCGTGGCGCTGCGCTCTTTCGCGCTCGACCGGCTCGACCAGCAGGTGGTCGAGGGGCTGTCGTTCGCCGTCAAGCGCCCCGGCGCGGACCAGCACGACGGACAGAATCCGGGTCAGGGCGGCGAACGCCCGGCGCCGCGGATCGGCTCGCTGCAGGCGGTGGTCGCAGTGCCCACCGACCGGACCCCCACCTCGATCGACCTCGGCGGTGACCTGGGGTCGTTCCGGGTCGCGGCCGCCGAGTCCGACGGGACGACGATCTTCGCCGGCAGCTCGCAGGCCGACGTCGCGGCGACGACGAGCGCGCTCACGGTGATCCTGCTCGCGGTGAGCGCGGGGACCCTGTTGATCGCGGTGGTCGGGCTCTCGTTCTTCGTCCGCCGGAGTCTGCGCCCCCTCGATCGGGTGGCCGACGTCGCTCAGCGCGTCTCGACGCTGTCGCTCAGCGAGGGGAGCGTCGACATCCCGGACCGGGTCGCCCCCGCGGACACCGATCCCACGACCGAGGTGGGTCGCGTGGGCTCGTCGCTCAACGACCTCCTCGGACATGTGCAGTCCTCGCTCGCCGCGCGGCACCACAGCGAGCAACAGCTGCGGCGCTTCATCGCCGACGCCAGCCATGAGCTGCGCACCCCGCTCGCGAGCATCCGCGGTTACGCGCAGCTGTCCCTGGGGGAAGACGCCCCGATGACGCCGACCCAGGCCCGCTCGTTCGATCGGATCGAGTCGGAGGCCCAGCGCATGGCATCCCTCGTCGACGATCTGCTGCTGCTGGCCCGATTGGATGCCGGACAACCGCTCCGCCGCGATGAGGTCGAGCTCACGCTGCTCGCCGTCGACGCGGTGAGCGACGCGCACGCGGCGGATGCGACGCACGAGTGGCGCCTCGACGTCACCGACGACCTCATCTCGGTCACCGGCGATGAGAACCGCCTGCGACAGGTCGTCGCGAACCTGCTGCGCAACGCCCAGACGCACACGCCGGCCGGGACGACGGTGACGCTGTCGCTCACGCGCGAGGGGGCCGAGGCGGTGCTGCGGGTGACGGACACGGGACCCGGGATCGACCCGGGCGTCGCGGGTCGGTTGTTCGACCGGTTCGCCCGCGCCGATGACGCACGGAATCGGGATGCCGGGAGCACGGGGCTGGGGCTGTCGATCGCGCAGGCGATCACCGAGGCGCACGGCGGGAGCATCTCGGTCGACAGTGCGCCGGGGCGGACCGTGTTCGAGGTGCGGCTGCCCGTCTGACGCGGGTCCCTTCGACAGGCTCGGGGGCCGGGAACAGTGACACATGTCATGCCCCCTCGTGACACGGCGACCCTGGTCGAGAACGGCGCCGCGCCCGAGGCTGGAACCATGACACGACGACGATTGCTCACGACAGTGGCGATGGTGGCTGCGCCGCTGCTGACGCTCGCGGTCGGCCTCCTGACGATGCCGCGCCCGCCCGCCCTCTCCGAGCGCACCACCGGAGACGCGGCGCTCGCCGCCGCCGTGCGCGACGACCTCCTCGCCGCGGGCCAGCGCCACGAAGCGGTCGTGGTGTCGGTCGACGGCGACCGCACCCGGTTCGCGGGGTTCGGCGCCGACGAGCACACGCCGTTCGAGATCGGATCGGCGACGAAGACCATGACCGGACTCCTCTTCCAGGACGCCATCGAGCGCGGCGAGGTGACCGGCGACGACCGCCTCGAGGGGTGTCTGCCCGAGCTGGCCGGTACCCCGGCGGGAGCGGTCCGCCTCGACGATCTCGCCACGCACATGTCCGGGATGCCGCGTCTGCTCAGCGACCCCGGGTTCCAGGCCGACTCCCTCCGCCGCAGCCTGCTGGGGCAGAATCCCTACACGCTCACCGTCGACGAGATGCTCGCCCTCACCCGCACCGAGCGGGTCGGAGAGCCCGGGACCTTCGAGTACTCCAACCTGGGCACCGCCCTTCTCGGGCAGGCGATCGCGCGGTGCGCCGGGACGGACTACCCCACCCTCATCGGGACGCGTCTGTTCGAGCCGCTCGGGATGACCGAGTCGACGGTGCCCCTGACCGTCGACGACCTGCGTCCGATCGACACGCGCGGATACAACGCGCAGGGACTCGCCCAGGATCCGTGGGCCATCGGCGGGCACGCCCCCGCGGGCGGCGTGCGCTCCACCGCGCACGACATGACGCTCTTCGTGCAGGCGCTCCTGGACGGCACCGCACCGGGCGCCTCCGCGATGGATCCGCGGCGGGAGACGGCATCCGGTCCGATCGGGTGGTTCTGGTTCACGCTCGACGTCGACGGCACCGCCCTCACCTTTCACAACGGGCAGACCGGCGGCTTCACCTCCGCGATCATGCTCGACCGGGCCCACGGGCGCGCGGGCTTCGTGCTCGATGACACCGCGACGAACGTCGACGCCGTCGCCTACGCCGTCCTCACGAAGGGAGCGGCGCGATGATCGCCGTCGTCCTCGCCGCGCTCCTCGTGGCCGTCGCCCTCCTCTTCACCGTGCGGGCCTGGCTCGGCGGCAGGTTCTCGCTCCGCGACCGCGTGATGATCCTGGCCGAGACCTTCGGGGTCGTGGTCGCGTTCGCGGCGGCGTCGATGCTCGTGGACTGGACGCAGGCTCCCCCCGCGCTCTGGGTCGTGGCGGTCGTCGTCGCGGCCGCGGGAACCGTCGGGGCCGCCCGCCGATTCGCGTCCCTGCCCTGGCGACGCACCCGGCGCCGCTGGCCGCTGCGCGTGGTGCGGCTCGGGCTCGGCGGCATCCTGGGTCTGGGGGTCGTGGCGCTCGCCGCCGTGATCGTGTCGTGATTCCCTCGACCCTCCGGGTCGGGGGAGGGGGCAACCGGCGACGACCCTGAGGAGGGATGCCGGACTGTCAACCACCCTGACGCACAGCTCACTCATAGGGACGATGAGGGCCTCGTTATGTCCCCCCTCTGAGGATCGGCAGATGCCCCCGCCCCCCGAAGCAGACGTCGTCGTCCTCACGAGCCGCTTGGCTCCTCACCGCGACGGCGGATACGCCGTCGCGGTCGCGTCTCGCCTGCGCCTGCTCCGATCGATCGGCGTGGCGCGTCCGCTCCTGCTCACCTTCGACGTCGGTGATGCGGGCGAGCGCGCGGAGAACCTCCGACACGCGTTGCGCGACGACCCGCGGCCGGACATCGAGATGCGGAACCTCTACGAAGAGGTCTTCCGCGATTCGTCCTGGCTGTACGAGCAGGCTCAGGACGGCGGGGAGGACGCGGACACCGCCTACCGCCCGATCCGCGACAGCGCCGGCAGGGAGGTCCTCTCCCTGCCGGTGATCCACGACGACCCGCATTGGCACCTCACGCGGGTGCCGGTCGTCGTCCGCGGAGAGGGAGGCTCGAGGACCCTGGCCGGCTTCGGGGCGCTGTACATGGCGTGGCTGACGCGGGTGGTGGCGGAGCTCCGCGCGCGAGCCGCCGACGACGATCGGTGCGTCGTGGTCATCTGCGAGTCGAAGCAGATCGGCGAGCTGATCGCCGATTGGGCGGACCCGCACGTGCGGATCGTCCACACCGTCCACAACTCGCACCTCGAGGCTCCGTGCGAACCCTCGTCCGCTCTGCGGGACGACGGCTGGCGCCGATGGCTCGACCTGCTCGATCGTTTCGACGCCGTCATCTGGCCCACGGCATCCCAGGAAGACGACGTGATCGGGCGATTCGGCGCCCACGAGGGGTCCGTCGCGATCCCCACGCCCGTGTCCCCCGACGCCACCCCTCGTCCTCCCGCGCGGGGCGCCAACGATGTCCTGATGGTGAACCGGCTCGTCGACCAGAAGCGGGTGGACACCGCGATCGCCCTCTGGCCGAGCGTGGTGGCGAACGTCCCGGACGCGCACCTCCACATCTACGGCGACGGTCCCCTACGGGGCGCGCTGCAGGACCTCATCGAGGAGCGCGGTGTGCGGGGGAGCGTCCATCTCCACGGATACTCCGATCACGTCCGGGAGGCGATGGCCGTCTCCGCCGTCTTCCTCTGCACCAGCATGTTCGAAGGGCAGAACCTCGCCATCGGCGAAGCCCTGGCGAGCGGTCTGCCCGTCGTGGCGTTCGACGTCTGTTACGGACCTCGCGACTACGTCGGCGCCGGGGGTGTCCTCGTCGCTCCCGGTGACACGGACGGTGTCGCGACCGCCCTGACGGCGCTCCTCACCCACGAGGGCGCGCGCGACGAGATGTCGGAACGCGCGCGGGAACAGAGCCTGCTGTTGACCCCCGACGCGGTGGGGGACACCTTCACACGCCTGCTCGAGGACGTCGTCGCGCGCCCGTCGCGGCGGTGAGCCGCGCCTGCAGCTCGGCAGCGCGCCGCTCACCCCCCCGGCGTCAGCCGATCAGGCTCGGCTGCAGGTCGCGCAGGGTGCGGTGGTGCGTCATCCGCGTCACCCCCAGCGCGGCCAGCAGCACTCCGCCGACCATCCACGCGCCCAGCACCAGCAGGTCGGGCCCGACGCGCGAGACGTCTCCGCCGTACATGACCTGGCGCATGGCATCCACCACGTATCCCATCGGCAGCACGTGGTGCAGGGCCGCGAGCGGCGCGGGAAGCGTCTGCCACGGGAAGGTTCCGCCGGCCGTGACGAGCTGAAGCACCATCAGGACGAGTCCGAGGAACTGCCCCACCGAGCCGAGCCAGACGTTCAGGGCAAGGACGATCGCCGCGTAGGTCGCCGAGGCGAACAACAGGATGCCGAGGGCGGCCCACGGATTCGCGAACGAGAACTGCAGGGCGATGGCGAGCACGGTGAACAGCCCGACCATCTGCAGGGCCCCGAGGCCCGCGGGGGTGAGCCACCCCGCGAGGGTCACGCGGACGGGGGAGCGCAGCGCAGTGATCGCGCGCTTCGAGACGGGCTTCACGATGAGGAACAGGGCGTAGATGCCGATCCAGCCCGCCAGCGCCGCGAAGAACGGGGCCAGGCCCGCGCCGTAGTTCTGCGCCTTGGTGACGGCGCTCGTGCCGACGCTCACCGGGTCGGAGATGGCCTGCGCCTGAGCCTTGCGCGTCGCGTCGTCGGAGTCGGGGATCTGCTGCACGCCCGAGGCGAGCCCGTCGCGCAGCTGGGTCGCGCCGGTGGAGAGCTGACCGATGCCGCTGTCGAGCTGGCTCGCACCGTCGCGGAGCTGGGCGGCGCCGTCGCGCAGTTGGGCTGCTCCGGATGCCGCGGTCCCCGCGCCGTCCGCCAGGGCCGAGGCGCCGTCGGCGGCGGTTGCGGCGCCGGATGCGAGCGAGGCGCTGCCGTCGGCGACCTGGTTCGCGCCGTCGTCGAGCTGGTTGATCTGGTCGACCGTGCTCTGCACCTTCTCGTTCGCCGCGGCGAGGCGCTCGCCGACCGGGTCCAGCCGCGACAGGATCTCGTCGATCTTCGCCTGGCTCAGCCCCGCATCGGCGAGGGCCTTGGCGATGTCGGTGCGGGCTTCCGGCAGCCGCGCCGCCGCGTCCTGGGCAATGGAGCCGACCTGCCGGGCGGCGTCGTCGATGCGATCCACGCCGCCGGCGACCTGACGTGCCCCGTCGGCGACCTGCGCCGACCCGTCGCGCAGCTGCGCCGTGCCGTCCCTGAGCTGGTTCGCGCCGCTCGACAGCTGCGCGGTTCCGTCCGCCAGCTGCGACGACCCGTCGGCGAGGGTCGCCGAACCGCTCGCGAGCTGCGACGACCCGTTCTTCGCGGTGCCGAGGCCGTCGACGAGCTGCGTCGCGCCGTTGGTGGCATCCACGAGGCTCACCCGGATCGTGTGGAGGGCGTCCAGCAGCGAGAGCCCCGCTTCGTCGACGACCTTCTTCGCGACGGAGGCCTGGATGCGCGCGACCGCCTGCGTGCCGATCGTGGAGGCGAGGTAGTTGTTCGCGTCGTTGGTGCGCAGTTCGATGTCGGCCTGTCGCGGGGACGAACTGGACAGGGATGCCACGGACTCGGTGAAGTCCGCCGGGAGCGTCACGATGAAGTCGAAGTCGCCGCGCTCGAGTCCGGCATCCGCCGCGTCGGAGGAGACGCGATGCCATTCGAACGTGTCGCTGTCGAGCAGCTGCTCGGCGGCTTCGTCGCCGAGGTTGCGCTGCTGGCCGTTCACGTCGGCGCCCTGGTCGTCGACGACGAGGGCGACCGGCACGCTGGAGAGGTTGCCGTACGGGTCCTGGTTCGCCCAGAGGTACAGCCCGCCGTACAGGATCGGGACGGCGAGGAGGGCGATCAGGGCGATCACCGACATCCGCGTCGAGGTGAGGCGGCGGAGTTCCGCCGTGATCATCTGCGGGACCTTCATCGCGCCTCCTCCTCGGTCGGTGCGGGTGCGGGTGGGGGTGCGGTGCCGAGGGCCGTCTGCGACGCCTGGCCCGCGATCACGAGCACGGCGTACCCGCGCTCGGCGAACTCGCCGGCGATGCGCCACCACGCGGCGGGCTCGCCGCCGTGGCGGTCGGGCGCGACGAGCACGAGACCCTCGACGTCCTTGCGCAGCGCCGCGAGCTCGAGGAGCAGGCGGACCCGGGCGGCGGGATCCACGTTGCCGATCGGCAGGCTCGCGAGCGCGTCGAGGCCGATGCCCTCGAGCCACCGGGCGGCGGCGAACGGCGTGGGGGCGTGCCCGGCGAACATCAGCTCCTCGGCCACGACCCCGGTCACGGTGACGTTGGGCTCGGGCTCCGACACGACGGGGGCGTCGACCAGGGCGACACGGCGGCGGATGGCCTTGGCATCCGTTCGTCCGTCGATCGTGACCTCGCCGCTGTCGATCTTCATCCGACCGGATGCCACGAGGCCCAGCACCGTGGGCCGTTGCTCGGTCTCGGCGAGGGCCAGGGTGGCCCGACCCGTCTCGAACGAGGTGGAGGTCGGGGGGAGGGCCCGCTCGGCGCGACCCTTCGCGACCTCGGACAGGACGATTCTCACTGCTTCTCCAGTTCGGGGTGCTCCGCGAGGAGGGTCTGGGCTTCGATCCAGGACAGGCCGGCGATGCCCAGCACGGCGCGGACGGCGATCGAGCGTGCGGTCGACGCGCCGGCGTCGACGCGGCTGACGACCGTGCGCCCCGTCTCCTCGAGCAGGCGCGACAGCGTGGGGGTGGGCAGATCGGTGCGCAGCTCGCCGGCGTCCTGCCCGCGGCGGACGATCGCGTCGATGCGGCGACGCAGCGGGGCGAGGGCGGCGGAGGTCTCGGGGAGGTGCGCGTCGTCGAGGGCGAGCGCAGCCGCTGCCTGTACGTGGGCGGCTTCCGCCCAGAGCTCGGATGCCAGGCGCGCCAGCGCCACGCGGGAGTCGGCGTCGTCGACGCGGTCGGCGATGGCGTTGAAGCGGACGGCCCCCGCGGCGATGACCTCACGGATGATGGCGTTGCGGTCGTCGAAGTGGCCGTACAGGGCGCGTCGCGAGAGGCCGGCGCGGCGGGCGATCGCGTCGATCGACGCGCGCGGGTCGTGGCCGATCGCGGCGGTGGCCGCGTCGAGGATGCCGGCGCGGTTCTCGACGGCGTCGCGGCGGGTGGGTGTACTCACGAGGGATCAGTGTACGCCGAAAGTGCACGGGCATGTGCAACTTAATTCCCGGTGACCACGGGAGGATGGATCCGTGCGCCTCCGTCCCTCCCTGTCTGCGATCGCCGTCCCCCTCCTCGTGCTGGGCCTGGCGGGGTGCACGGCGGACGCGCCGACCGACGCGCCCACGCGACAGTTCACGAAGTCGATGAACGAGGTGCGCTCCGACGCGCGCGCAGTGAGCAACGCCCTGGTCGCGGCGTTCGGAGAGGTGACCTTCGACCAGCCCCACAACGATGACGTGGAGGCCTGCGCGGACGAGGACCCGGGGATCGCGCGGTGGAACTGGATCCGGGTCTTCGGTGCCACCGACCCCGCCGCGACGATCGCCGAGATCCGCGAGACCTACGGGAGCGACGTCACCACCTCCGACGTCCCGGGCGACGTCGAGGTCGCCCCCGGTCGGAGCGTGATCGCGACCTCTGCCTACACGCTGATCCGGAACGACACCGGGTCGTATCTCCTGCAGGCGCAGAAGGGCGCGGAAGGGATCGTCACGATCACCGTCTTCAGCGCCTGCGGCGTGCTGCGCTGACGGCCCGCGCGCGTCGGACGCGCGGAGCGAGGGCGCGTCCCGGACGCGCGAGAGCCCGCGACGCCGGGCGCCGCGGGCTCTCGTCGAGTCGTCTCGTCAGTCGGTGCCGGCGTCGAACGCGGCGGCCTCGCCCGCGGCATCCGTCGCTTCGGCCAGGCGCTCGCCGGCAGCGTCGAGCGGCGAGGCCGACTCGGTGATCTCGTGTGCGCCGCCCGCGGCGACGTCTCCGACGAGCTCGCCGGTCGGCCCGCCGAGCAGGCCCATCGCGGCGTACTGCTCGAGACGCGCGCGCGAGTCGGCGATGTCGAGGTTGCGCATGGTCAGCTGGCCGATGCGGTCGACGGGGCCGAAGGCGGCGTCGCCGACGCGCTCCATCGAGAGCTTCTCGGGCGAGTACGACATTCCGGATGCCACCGTGTCGAGGATCGTGTAGTCCTCGCCGCGGCGCAGGCGCACGGTGACCGATCCGGTGATGGTCGACCCGACCCACTTCTGGATCGACTCGCGCAGCATGAGCGACTG
>JARBUN010000150.1 GCA_029239635.1 Microbacterium sp.
GCCGCCAACCCGAACACGCTGTTCGTCTCGGCCGGTGACAACATCGGCGCGTCGACCTTCACCTCGCTCATCCAGGACGACTCCCCCACGATCGACACGCTGAAGGCCTCCGGCCTCGACGTCTCGGCCGTCGGCAACCACGAGTTCGACCGCGGCTTCGCCGACCTCACCGATCGCGTTCTCCCCGAGTACGGCGGCGGAGAGTTCGGTCTCGGCGCCAACGTCTACAAGAAGGGCACGAAGGAGCCCGCGCTCGACGAGTACGCGATCAAGGATGTCGACGGCGTCCGCGTGGCCTTCATCGGCACCGTGACCCCCGACACCGCGACGATGGTCGACCCGGCCGGCATCGCCGACCTGGAGTTCGGCGACCAGCTCGAGGCCGCGAACCGGGTGGCGGACGAGATCACGGCCGGCGACCTCGCCGACGTCATCGTGCTGCTCACCCACTCGGGTGCGGCCGTATCGGATGACTGCGCCGCGATCGCCGCAGACCAAGCCGGATTCGGCAAGCTCGCCGTCAATGCCTCGCCCGAGATCGACGCGATCGTCTCGGCGCACACGCACCAGACGTACGCGTGCGACCTGCCCGTGGCCGGCACCGACCGCACCCGCCCGGTGATCCAGGCGTACGAGTACGGCAAGGCCATGGGCCGGCTGTCGCTCACGTGGGACACGCGCAGCGACTCGCTGGCATCCATCTCGGGAACCACCTTCCCGCTCGCGGGGGCTTTCGCTCCGGATGCGGCGATCGAGGCGAAGGTCGCGGAGTACGTCGCGCAGGCCGACGTCATCGGCGCGAAGCCGGTGGGCGAGATCAGCGGCGACATCCTGCGCGGCGGCACGCCGTCCGGTGCCGACCGCGGCGTGGAGTCGTCGATGGGGAACTGGGTGGCCGACGTGTACCTGTGGGCGACGTCGCAGAACCCCGCCTACGCCGGCACGAAGGCCCAGATCGCGCTGATGAACCCGGGCGGCCTCCGCGCCGACCTGCTCAAGGGCGACGACGGCGTGGTCACCTACAAGGAGGCCGCTCTCGTGCAGCCCTTCGCCAACACCCTCGTGACGGTGACGCTGACGGGCGCGCAGCTCCGCGGCATCCTGAACGAGCAGTGGAAGGCCGAGGGCGACCGTCCGAAGCTGCACCTGGGCGTGTCCGAGGGCTTCACCTACGAGTACGAGCAAGATGCCGCCAACCCCCGCGTGGGCTCGGTCGTGTCGATGGCGTACCGGGGGAAGGCGATCGCCGACGGCGACACCTTCACCGTCGTGACGAACTCGTTCCTCGCGAACGGCGGCGACGGCTTCCCCACCTTCGCGGCCGGCGTCGACCGCACCGACACCGGCCAGATCGACCTCGACGCGACGCTCGCGTACTTCGAGGCGACACCGATGGTCGACCCGGCCCCGCTCGGTCGCGCGGTCCTCGCCTCGGATGACGCACCGGGTGAGAACCCGGGCGAGAGCCCCAGCCCGCAGCCGAGCGTTCCGGGTCCGGATGCCGAACAGCCGGGCCAGCGTCCCGGCCAGGGCCTCGCGAACACCGGGTCCGAGGCTCCGTGGGGGCTGGCCCTCGCGAGCGGGTTCCTCCTGGTCGCGGGTGGCCTGGCCTTCGCTCTGCGGCGGCGGCGCACGGTCTGACGTCTGACCTCGGGACGGCCCTCACCCTCGCGGGTGGGGGCCGTCCCCGTCAGGGGGAGGAGTCGCCACCGCTCCTCAGGCGCGGAGCACCTGAACGTGGACCCCGGATGCCGCGGACTCGACGCGCCAGACCTGCCCGCTGCCGCGCACGGCCGGTGCCGCCTGCGCCGAGATCACCAGAGCCGTGTTCTCGTCGATGGCCACACCGTCGGCGACGAGACCGGCGTCGACCGCGGCGACGAGACGCGAGAGGGTGCCCCACTGGGCGGCGTGGACGTCGACGGCGAAGTCGAGGAGCCCCAGGCCCGGGCGCACCTCGACGGCGTCGAGCTCTTCGCCCGCGTCCGCCGACACGACCTCGATCCCGCGGACGCGGTAACCGCCGATGAGCGCCGGGCCCGCAGCGATGGCCGCTCCCGCGGAGAATCCGGCGTACGGCATGCCGCCCGCGACCCGTTCGCGGATCAGATCCCGGATGCCGCGGACCGCGTCGAGATACGCCGGTGTCAGACCCCCGCCGATGAAGACGCCGTCGGCCTCGATCACGGCATCCGCGAAGCTCTCTCCCTCGACGATCGCGTGCACGCGGATCTCGGCGGATGCCGCACCGGCAGCCTCGAGGACGCCGCGGAACCGGTCGACCGACGCGTCGTCGTCGGCTTCGAGCACGAGAAGGAGCGCGATCACGGGCGCGCGGCCGGCGGCGCGCCCGCGCGCCTCGCTCACGAAAGCCTCTAGCAACGACCCGCAGACGGCGACGTCACGGCCGCCGCCGAGGAGATGAATACCCATCGGCTCAGTACCGCCGCAGCAGCGCGGCCAGCGCCTGACCGCCGCCGATGCACATCGTCACGACCGCGTACTCGAGGTCGCGGCGCTGCAGGTCGAGCGCCGCGCGCACCGTAAGGATCGCGCCGGTCGCTCCGACGGGGTGGCCGAGAGCGATCGCGCCGCCGTACGGGTTGACCTTCTCGGGGTCGAGGCTCGCATCGCGGATCACCGCGACGGCCTGCGACGCGAAGGCCTCGTTCAGCTCGATCACGTCGACGTCGGCGGGGGTCAGTCCCGTCTGCTCCCACAACCGCTGCAGCGCGAGCACCGGGGCGTACCCCATGATCTCCGGGTCGACGCCCGCGGTGGTCACGGCCTCGAGGGTCGCGAGACCCGTCAGCCCGCGGTCGCGCACATCGTCCTCGCGCATGAGGACGGTCGCCGCCGCGCCGTCGTTGATGCCCGAGGAGTTGCCGGCGGTCACTGACCCGTCCTTCTCGAACGCGGGCCGGAGCCCCGCCAACGCCTCGAGGGTCGTCCCGGGGCGCGGGTGCTCGTCGACCGAGACCTCGACCGGGCGCTTGCCGCCGGTGGTCACCGGCACGATCTCTTCCGCGAAGGCCGCGCGGCTGGCATCCAGAGCCGCTCGTCGCTGGCTCTCGACGGCGAAGGCGTCCTGCTCCTCGCGCGACACTCCGTAACGGGATGCCACAACCTCGGCCGTCGTGCCCATGTGCCGGCCGCTGAAGGGGTCGGTGAGGATCGCGAGGGTTCCGTCGAGGAGGGTCCGGTCGCCGAGACGCGCGTTGCCGCGGGCTCCGTACTCGAGGAACGGCGTGCGCGACATGCTCTCGTCACCGCCGGCGACGGCGACGTCGATCCCGCCCCAGCGGAGCTCCTGCGCCGCCGACCAGATCGCCTGGAGGCCCGAACCGCAGAGACGGTTGACCGTGAAGGCGGGGACCCGCGTCGGAAGCCCGGCGGCGAGGGCCACGCGCCGCGCGTTGTAGGCGTCGGGGCCGTTCTGCGCGATGCAGCCCATCACGACCTCATCGACCGCGTCCTTCTCGACGCCCGCCCGGCGAAGAGCTTCCGAGACGGCGACGGCACCGAGCTCGTAGGCGTCGACGCTCGACAGGGCGCCGCCGAACGAGCCGATCGGCGTGCGCGCTCCGGCGACGAGGACGATTCGCGGCTGCGACATCAGAAGAGTCCTTTGGGGGCGGGTGCGGATGCCAGGATGCCGGGTTTGGCGACGATGGTGAGCTGCAGGACCTCGGTGGGGGTGAGGTCGGGGAGGCGTTGCGCGAGGGTGAGGAAGCGTTCGATCTCGTCGGGCAGCAGCACGGGCTCGGCGAGGAGACGGAACTTGCGGATGTAGTCCTCGCGGGCGAAGGGGCGGGCGCCGAGGGGGTGGGCGTCGGCGACGGCGATCTCGTCTTCGATGGTGGTGCCGTCGGTGAGGGTGATGACCACGCGTCCGCCGAAGGCTTTCTCGTTCGGGTCCTCGGAGTGGTACCGGCGGGTCCATTCCGCGTCTTCGGCGGTGGTGATCTTGTGCCACAGCGCCACGGTGTCGGGGCGGCCCGCGCGGGTGGGGGTGTAGGAGTCGACGTGGTGCCACGCGCCGTCTTGGAGGGCGACGGCGAAGATGTAGGGGATGGAGTGGTCCAGCGTCTCCCGGGACGCGGTGGGGTCGTACTTCTGCGGGTCGCCCGCGCCGGAACCGATCACGTAGTGC
>JARBUN010000151.1 GCA_029239635.1 Microbacterium sp.
TGTCGGTGGTCCCGCCTACCGTGGAACCATGGCTCGTACCTCGTCCCCCTCCGGCGGTCGCGCCCCCGCGAAGGGGACGCCGCGATCGAAAGCCGCGGCACCGGCGCCGAAGCGCTCGGCCCCCGCGCCCAAGCGCTATGTCGACGAGCCCGACAAGCCCTCCTTCGCGGTGCGGGCGTGGATGGCGGTCGCTCACGGGGTCGGAGGGATGTTCCGTGCCTTCGGCCTCGAGAACCTCGAGCGCGACCAGCGCCGTGACGGGTTCCCGTTCTTCCTCGTGGTTCTCGCCGCGCTCGGCGCCGTGGTCGAGTGGTTCTTCATCGGAACGGATGCCGCTGCGCTCATCAGCGCCTACAGCTTCGGCATGCTCTTCGGGCGGGCCGCATTCGTTCTCCCGGTTCTGCTGTTGTTGTTGGCGGGCTGGTTGTTCCGGCATCCGGCCTCGGTCCATGACAACGGCCGGGTGGGAATCGGATTCGGGCTCTTCGTCATCGTGCTGGCCGGGTTCTGCCACGTCGCGGGCGGTCGGCCCGCGCCGAGCAACGGCGGGCCGCCCGTCCTGAGCCCCGCCGGCGGTATCGCCGGATGGATCGTGGGTGAACCCCTCGCCCTGGTCCTCACGGACGTCGGAGCGTACATCGCGCTGTCGCTGCTCGCAGCACTGAGTGTGCTCATCCTCACCAAGACGCCACCCAACCGTATCGGTCGCCGCCTCGGCGACCTCTACGCCTGGCTGTTCGGCGCCGAGCGCGCGGAACGCGAGGCGAACGACGACACGGCCACCACGAAGGTGCTCCCCGCCGGTGACGCCGACGACGAGCCGGCGGAGAAGTCGCTGCCCTGGTGGCGTCGGAACAAGTCCGGCCGAGAAGAAGACGTCGATGGGTCGCTCGGGTCCGACGACCTCACGGAGCTGCTGAGTCCGGGCACACCGCAGGGAGGCTTCGAGTCACCCGTGGTCGCGCCCGAGCAGGTCACCGCGCCGGTGCGCCCGCTGGTGCCGCCGACCCCCGCGGCCGACGCTCTCACCGAGGTCTTCGACGCCGCTTCCCTCGCGAAGGCGGCGAGCGGCCGTGGACTCCATGACGATTCGCCCCTCGACGATGTCTCCGACGATGACATGCCCGGCATCTCGGGCCTCGGCGGCGACAACGCGGGTGCACCGCCGGCTGCCAACTACCGCCTGCCTGCTGTCACGGCCCTCGCGACGGGCACCCCGCCCAAGGCCCGCTCCGCAGCGAACGACGCGGTCGTCGCCGCGATCGAAAGCGTGATGGAGCAGTTCAAGGTCGACGCGCGCGTCACCGGCTTCTCTCGCGGCCCGACCGTGACCCAGTACGAGATCGAGGTCGGCCCGGGCGTCAAGGTGGAGCGCATCACCGCTCTCACCAACAACATCGCGTACGCGGTCGCCTCGAACGAAGTGCGCATCCTCGCCCCGATCCCCGGCAAGAGTGCGATCGGTGTCGAGATCCCCAACGCAGATCGCGAGATCGTCACGCTCGGTGACATCCTCCGATCGGATGCCGCTACCTCGTCGACCCACCCCATGACCATCGGTGTCGGCAAAGACGTGGGCGGCGGTTTCGTCGTCGCGAACCTCGCCAAGATGCCCCACCTGCTCGTGGCGGGTTCGACCGGTTCCGGTAAGTCGAGCTTCGTCAACTCGATGATCACGAGCTTGCTCATGCGCGCGAAGCCGTCCGACGTGCGCATGGTGCTCATCGATCCCAAGCGCGTGGAGCTCACGTCCTACGCGGGCGTTCCGCACCTCATCACCCCCATCATCACGAATCCCAAGAAGGCCGCCGAGGCACTTCAGTGGGTGGTGAAAGAGATGGACATGCGGTACGACGACCTCGCGTCGTTCGGCTTCCGTCACATCGACGACTTCAACCGGGCGGTCGTCGCGGGCGAGATCAAGCTCCCCGCGGGCAGCGAGCGCGTGCTCAAGCCGTACCCCTACCTTCTCGTCGTCGTCGATGAGCTCGCTGACCTCATGATGGTCGCCCCGCGCGACGTCGAGGACTCGATCGTCCGCATCACGCAGCTCGCCCGCGCGAGTGGCATCCACCTCGTCCTGGCCACGCAGCGTCCGTCGGTCGATGTGGTGACCGGACTCATCAAGGCCAACGTCCCTTCGCGCCTCGCGTTCGCCGTGACGAGCGTCACCGACTCGCGTGTCATCCTCGATCAGCCCGGCGCCGACCGTCTCATCGGCCAGGGTGACGGACTGTTCCTCCCGATGGGAGCGTCGAAGGCCGTCCGCGTCCAGGGAGCGTGGGTGAGCGAGCAGGAGATCGAGAAGGTCGTCGCGCACGTCACCCAGCAGGCGCGGCCCGAGTACCGCTCCGACGTGCAGGCCGCGGCCGAGAAGAAGGAGATCGATGCCGACATCGGCGACGACCTCGAGCTCCTGCTCGCGGCGGCCGAGCTCGTCGTCTCGACGCAGTTCGGGTCGACCTCCATGCTGCAGCGGAAGCTCCGTGTGGGGTTCGCCAAGGCCGGCCGCCTCATGGACCTTCTCGAGTCACGCGAGATCGTCGGCCCGTCCGAGGGGTCGAAAGCGCGCGACGTGCTCGTCACGAACGAACAGCTCCCCGCCGTGCTCGCGAAGCTCCGTGGCGACGACACCCCGGCGCAGGCCGCCGCGGACGACGACCGCTACGGCGCCGATCCGATCGAAGCGCAGTTCGAGGGTGTCCCCGTCGCCGATGACGACGACGAGGGCTCCGAAGACGCGTGGCAGTTGACGGGACGCGACTGATGGCCGTGCACCCGCAGCTTCCCAACGCGATCACGATCGCGCGCATCCTGTGCGCTCCGGTCTTCCTGTGGATGCTTCTGGCCGACGGCGGCGCGGGTGGCGCGCTGCGCTGGGCCGCGGGCATCGTCTTCATCGTGGCCATCGCCACGGACGGGATCGACGGGTACATCGCCCGCAAGTACGACATCGTCAGCGACCTGGGCAAGCTCCTCGACCCGATCGCCGACAAAGCCCTCACCGGTGTCGCGTTCGTGGGACTGTCGATCCTCGGCGAGCTGGACTGGTGGGTGACGATCGTGGTGCTCGTCCGCGAGGTCGGGATCACCGTCTACCGTTTCATCGTGGTCGGCGATCACGTCCTCGCCGCTGCGTGGATGGGCAAGCTCAAGACCGTCGCCCAAGCCATCGCGCTCTCGATCGCCCTTCTTCCCTTCGCGAGCCTCTCGGATGCCGCCGGCTGGCAGGCCACGGTCTGGTGGGCGGGCGTGGTGACGATGACGATCGCGGTGATCCTCACGATCGCTTCCGGTCTCGACTACGTCGTGACGGAGGTGCGGGCAGCGCGCACGGCACGGAGGTCACGGTGAGCCACGGCATCCCGGAGGATTTCGACGAAACACTCATCACCGACCCGCGCGAGACCGCCGCAATGCTGCTCGATCGTCTGGCCGAACTCGGCTGGACCGTCGCCGTCGCCGAGTCGCTCACGGGTGGTCTCGTCGTCTCCTCGCTCGTCGACGTGCCCGGCGCGTCACGGGTGGTCCGCGGGGGAGTGGTGGCGTACGCGACCGATGTGAAGCAGAGCGTCCTCGGCGTGGACGCGGCGCTCCTCGAGGCGCACGGGGCGGTGCACCCGCGAGTCGCTCGTCAGATGGCCAGAGGGGTGCGCGACGTCCTCGGGCGCGACGGGGTCCCCGCCGATGTCGGAGTGGCCACGACGGGCGTGGCCGGTCCCGAGACGCAGGACGGGCACGTGGTGGGGACGGTGCACATCGGTGTCTCGACTCCGTTGGGAACCAGCGTCGACTCCCTCGTCATCGCGGGGGACCGTGATCGCATCCGCCGGGAGGCCGCTCGGATCGCCGTTCGGCGGACCCTCGCCGCGCTCTGAGAAACCCGTCCCGGGAACCCACGGTCGGGGCGCGCGGGAACAAATGATGACAGAGATCGGTTTTGCATAGCGATTCCCATCCACTGCCCAGCGCGCGGCATTAGGGTGACCACATGGTGTTGTACGGTTGTCCACTCGGGCAGCGTCGGAATCAGCAGTGAGGAGGGGCCCAAAATGATCCTGGTTCGTCAAGAGATCGGCGAAGTCCTGCGTGAGTCTGCAGACCTTCCCCGACGTCGTCCCCGACGACCTCGTGGCCGAGGTCGAGCCCGAACTGTCGCTGCGCTGATCCTTCTCAGCCGACTGCATGCGTCGTAGCGAATTCGACCGCGCCGTCGCCGACGAGTTCGGTGCGCGCGGTGGCTCCTTGATGACCGACCTCGTCCTTGCAGCGGTCGGAAGTCGTACCCCCGCCGAAGCACTCTCCGCCGGCGTGGAACCGCGCGACGTCTGGCTCGCTCTGTGCGCAGAGACGGACGTGCCCCTCGAACGGCGCTACGGCGTCGGTCGCCGCGATCCTCGTCGTCGTTGACAGCGCGTGGGGGGCACCCTCCCCGCGCCGAAGGTTTCGGGAGGGGAGAACATTCTTTCGGCGTGTCATCGAATCTTCGTTCGATTGGAGCGTAGGCTCCTGCACATCGGAGTTCTCAGCTGATCCGTCCCCGCCAGAGGGGCTTCACGACATCAATGTCGGAGGCCCTCCCTAACGTGGACGACGTCGAACGACACTCTGAACGCCTTGTCGGGCGTCTTCACCGTCGGTGAGGAGCGCGACAGCCTATAGGCGACGGAACGCGAGCAGAAAGAAGACGTCATGCCCTCACCCGCAGAGCGCGAAAAGGCCCTCGAGATCTACGGGCCTGAGTCGTCCGGTAAGACCACCCTCACGCTTCACGCCATCGCCAACGCCCAGCGGGCCGGCGGCATCGCCGCGTTCATCGATGCGGAGCATGCGCTCGACCCGGAGTACGCGAAGAAGCTCGGCGTGGACATCGACGCTCTGCTCGTGTCGCAGCCCGACACCGGTGAGCAGGCGCTCGAGATCGCCGACATGCTGATCCGTTCGGGCGCGATCGACCTGGTCGTGATCGACTCCGTCGCCGCCCTCGTTCCCGAGGCCGAGATCAAGGGTGAGATGGGCGACTCGCACGTCGGCCTGCAGGCTCGCCTCATGTCGCAGGCACTGCGCAAGCTCACCGGTGGGCTCAACACCACCAAGACCACCGCGATCTTCATCAACCAGCTGCGCGAGAAGATCGGTGTCTTCTTCGGTTCCCCCGAGACGACGGCGGGCGGTAAGGCCCTGAAGTTCTACGCGTCGGTCCGACTCGACATCCGTCGCATCGAGACGCTGAAGGACGGCACCGAGGCGGTCGGTAACCGCACGCGCGTCAAGGTCGTCAAGAACAAGATGGCGCCCCCCTTCAAGCAGGCCGAGTTCGACATCCTCTA
>JARBUN010000152.1 GCA_029239635.1 Microbacterium sp.
CGGGGCCGCGGCGATCGTCGTAGAATTGGCACTCACGACTTCGGAGTGCCAAACGGGAGGAGCAGCTCATGGTGTCGGAACGCGGCCTTCAGGTGCTCCGCGCGATCGTGCAGGACTACGTCGACACGCGCGAGCCGGTCGGCAGCAAGGCCATCGTCGACCGCCACGCCTTCGGGGTGTCGGCGGCGACCATCCGCAACGACATGGCACTGCTCGAAGATGAGGAGCTCATCGTCGCCCCGCACACGTCGTCGGGGCGTGTCCCGACCGACAAGGGGTATCGCGTCTTCGTCGACCACCTGGCCGAGCTGCGTCCGCTCTCGAGCGCGCAGCGCAGCGCCATCACCTCCTTCCTCGATCAGGCGGGCGACCTCGACGACCTCCTCGCGCGAACCGTGCGCGCCCTCACGCAGTTGACCGGACAGGTCGCGATCGTGCAGTACCCCTCGTTCGCGCGCGCCAACGTCTCGCACGTCGAGCTCGTCGCCCTGGGCGGGCCGCGCGTGCTCGTCATCCTGGTCACCGACACCGGTCGCGTGTCGCAGCGCATCGCGCTCGTTCCGGCCGAACCGGGCGAGACCGAGATCGTGCAGCTGCGCGCCCAGGTCGGCGCGGTGCTGGTGGGCCGCAGCGTCGCCGGCTGCGTCCAGCGGGTCGCCGAGGCCCTCGCCGAGGGTCCGCGCCCCGGCCTGACGCTCGACGCGATCGCCGACGCCGTGCTCCGTGTGGTGGGCGAAGAGCTCGAGGAATTCCGACAGGACCGCCTGGTGATGGCCGGTGCCGCCACCCTCGCCCGACGCGAGCAGGACTTCCGCGGCAGCATCTACCCGCTGCTCGAGGCGATCGAAGAGCAGGTGACCCTGCTGCGCCTGATGAGCAGCCGGTACGACGCATCGACGGGCGGCGCCCGTGTCGGGCTGCTCGGCCCGACGCGGATGGATTACTCCTCCAACCTCGCGGCGGTCCGCGCCGTCGCGCACTATCTGACCCGGATGCTCGAAGACGACGACAGCGCGCGCTGACCACGAGCGCGACGACGACCCGCGACGAGCACCCCACCGAGAACGACCCCGCGCAAGCGGACAGGAAGGCGATTGTGGCTGACCACTACGAGGTCCTGGGCGTCGAGCGCGACGCCAGCCCCGAAGACATCAAGAAGGCGTACCGACGCCTGGCGCGCCAGCTCCACCCCGACGTGAACCCCGGCGAAGACGCGTCCGAGCGCTTCAAGCTCGTCACGCACGCCTACGACGTGCTGAGCGACCCCGAGCAGCGCCGCCGTTACGACATGGGCGGCGACCAGAACCCGTTCGGCGGCGGGGGAGCGGGCGGCTTCGGCGGCTTCAGCGACATCTTCGAGACGTTCTTCGGCGGCGCCCAGGGCGGCGGAGGTCGCGGACCGCGCCCCCGTTCACGCCGAGAGCGCGGCCAGGACGCCCTCGTGCGCGTCACCCTGAGTCTCGGCGACGTCGTGTTCGGCGTCCACCGCGACCTGGAGGTCGACACCGCCGTGCTGTGCGAGACCTGCCAGGGCGCCTGCACCGCTCCCGGCACCAGCGAGGTCACGTGCGACATCTGCCACGGGTCGGGTCACGTGCAGCGCACGGTCCGCAGCCTCCTCGGCAACGTCGTGACCAGCCAGCCCTGCAACGTCTGCCAGGGCCACGGCACGACGATCCCGTACCCCTGCAACACGTGCCAGGGTCAGGGCCGCGTGCGCGCGCGTCGCACCGTCTCGGTCGACATCCCCGCCGGCGTGGAGTCGGGCCTGCGCCTGCAGCTCCCGGGCTCGGGCGAGGTCGGTCCCGCCGGTGGTCCCAACGGCGACCTCTACATCGAGGTCACCGTCGAGCCGCACGAGGCGTTCAGCCGTGAGGGCGACGATCTGCTCGCGACCCTGGAGGTCTCGATGCCGGATGCCATCCTCGGCACGACCACGACGATCGAGTCGCTCGACGGCAGCGTCGATCTCGAGGTGCGCCCGGGGGTCCAGTCCGGCGACGTGCTGACGATCAAGAACCGTGGCATCACGCCGCTGCGGGGCAGCCAGCGCGGCGACCTGAAGGTCGGCGTGCAGGTGGTCACGCCCACCCGTCTCGACCACAAGGATCGCGCCCTCATCGAGGAGTTCGCCAAGCGGACGAAGGCGCCCAAGCCCCGTCTCGCCGAGCACCAGCAGGGCATGTTCGCGAAGTTCCGCGACCGTTTCCGGCACTGACCGTGGCTCTGCATTTCGTCACCGACGACGCGGCATCCGCTCAACCGGGTGACGTGGTCGAGCTCACCGGTTCCGAGGCGCACCATGCGGCCGCCGTTCGTCGGGTACGTGTCGACGAGACGGTGACCCTCGGCGACGGACGGGGCACGTGGCTCGCGGGAGTCGTGACCGCCGCGTCGCCGAAGCAGGTCGACATCCGTGTCACCGGTCGAGACGAGGTCCCGGCCCCGCACCCGCGCTTCGTGCTCGTCCAGGCTCTGGCCAAGGGCGATCGCGACGAGCTCGCCGTCCAGGCGGCGACGGAACTCGGCGTCGACGCGATCGTGCCCTGGCAGGCGTCGCGAAGCGTTTCGCGGTGGGATGCCAAAGCCGAGAAGGGTCTCGCCCGCTGGCGCACCATCGTCCGCGAGGCGGCGAAACAGGCGCATCGCGCGTGGATCCCCGAGGTCGAAGGGCTGGCTCGCACGGCGGATCTCGTCCGGCTCGCGGCGACGTCGCAGGTGCTGGTGCTCGAGCCGTCGGCATCCGCTCGTCTCACCGCCGTCGCGACGGAAGCGTCCGACGGGCGTGACATCGTGCTCGTGGTCGGGCCCGAGGGCGGGATCGCGCCCGAGGAGCTCTCCGCCCTCGAGAACGCCGGCGCGCGGCTCGTCCGCCTCGGCGAGACGGTGCTGCGCACCTCCACCGCCGGCGCCGCCGCGATCTCGGTGCTGTCCGCCGCACACGGGCGCTGGTGATCGACCGGCTCGCGCAACCCGCCTCGCGTGTCGGAGGCCGTCGATAGACTGGATGCCATGAGCGAACCCTCCATCTTCACGCGCATCCTGCGGGGCGAGATCCCGGCCGAGATCGTGGCCGAGACGGAGAACGCGTTCGCGATCCGCGACATCGCTCCGCAGGCCCCGGTGCATCTGCTGGTCATCCCGAAGACAGCGCAGTACCGCAACGTCGTCGAGCTGGCCGCGGGCGACCCCGATCTTCTGGCCGAGGTCATCGGTCTGGCGAACTCCGTGGCCGCCGAGCACGCCGACGGCGATTTCCGTCTCGTCTTCAACACCGGCGAAGGTGCCGGTCAAACCGTCTTCCATGTGCACGCCCACGTCCTCGCGGGCAGCCTGAACGAAAAGAGCCTGGGTGGCTGATTCCCCCGAAGAGAACGTCGTCGATCGCATCGAGGTCGATGGCGTCGCCATGGTGCAGCTCCTCGGCCCGCAGGATCGCCTCCTGCGCGTGGTCGAGAAGGAGCACCCCGACGTCGACGTGCACGTGCGCGGCAACGAGGTCACGCTGTCCGGCGCTCCGGATGCCGTGCGCGCGGCGCGCGGCCTGGTCGACGAGCTGCTCGCGATGACGCGCTCCGGGCACGGTCTCGACCCGTCCGACGTATCGAGCTCGAACCGCATGCTGCGCGCCGAGGGCGGTCCGCGGCCGTCCGAGGTGATGGGCGAGGCGATCCTCTCGTCGCGCGGAAAGGTCATCCGGCCGAAGACGGCCGGGCAGAAGGCCTACGTCGACGCCATCGACGAGAGCACGATCGTGTTCGGCATCGGTCCCGCCGGTACCGGCAAGACGTATCTGGCGATGGCCAAGGCCGTGCAGGCGCTGCAGCGCAAAGAAGTCAGCCGCATCATCCTCACGCGTCCCGCGGTCGAGGCGGGCGAGCGCTTGGGATTCCTGCCGGGCACGCTCACCGACAAGATCGACCCGTACCTGCGCCCGCTCTACGACGCGCTCAACGAGATGATGGATCCCGAGATCGTCCCCAAGCTCATGGCCACGGGGACCATCGAGGTCGCGCCGCTGGCGTACATGCGCGGTCGTACGCTGAACGATTCGTTCGTGGTGCTCGACGAGGCGCAGAACACCACGCCCGAGCAGATGAAGATGTTCCTCACGCGTCTCGGGTTCGGCACGCGCATGGTCGTCACCGGTGACATCACCCAGATCGACCTGCCGCAGGGGGCCTCGGGACTGCGTCTCGTGACCCGCGTCCTGAGCAACGTCGACGACATCCACTTCTCGTACTTGACGAGTGACGACGTCGTGCGCCACACGCTCGTGGGCCGCATCGTCGACGCCTACAGCGAGTACGACGAGAAGCGGCTCGTCGCGCGGCGAGAGCGCGACGAAGCCACCGAGTTCGCCAACCGTGCGGAGCGACGCGGCCCCCGCGCCGCGGGTCCCCGCGATCACCTCCCGAGACGAAACCGCTCATGACGATCGAGATCAACAACGAATCCGGCTACGACATCGACGAGCAGGTTCTGCTGCGTCTGATGGAGTACAACCTCGCCGAGCTCCACGTGAGCGCCGACGCCGACGTGGCCATCGTGCTCGTCGACGAGGGCGCGATGGAATCGCTGCACGTGCAGTGGATGGACGAGCCCGGTCCCACCGACGTCCTGAGCTTCCCGATGGACGAACTCCGGCCGGGGTCGGAAGATGCGCCGACTCCCGCGGGACTCCTCGGCGACATCGTGCTGTGCCCGTCCGTCGCGGAGGCGCAGGCCGTCACCGCCCAGCACTCGACGCAGGACGAGCTGATCCTGCTCACCACGCACGGCCTTCATCACCGGTTTCCAGGCCGTCGAGCGCCGCCGTCGCGCATGACCGAGGCGCTCCTCCTCGTCGCCGCGCTCGTGCTCGTCGCCTTCGGCGGCCTGATGGCGGCGTCCGAGGCGGCCCTCGGCGTCACCTCGCGCACCGACCTGTTGGAGCTCGGGGCCTCGGGGCGTAACGCCCGCGCGCTCCAGCGCATCGCCGACGATCCGAGCGCGCACGTGACGGCCGTGGGCTTCATCCGCGTGCTCGCCGAGACCACGGCCGCCGTGCTCGTGACAGCGGCCTTCGTGCTGCTCTTCGACAACATCGGACTGGCGGTGGCCGCGGCCGCCGTCCTCATGACCGGGATCTCGTTCGTCGCGGTGGGGGCCAGTCCCCGTTCGGTCGGCCGCCAGCACGCGCGCGGACTTCTCCGCGGCGGCGCCCCGCTCATCCGCGGGATGCGCATCATCCTCGGGCCGCTCGCGCACGGCCTGGTGTCCGTGAGCAACCGTGTCACCCCGGGCCTGTCGCAGTCCACGTCGTTCGCGTCCGAGGAGCAGCT
>JARBUN010000153.1 GCA_029239635.1 Microbacterium sp.
CGCGCAGCTCCCTCCTCCGTAGACTGCTGCGGTGCCCTCGGAACCCGCGCGCCCGCTCGCCGGGTGGTCCTTCGACGGCACGCTGCGCGCCTACCAGGCGGCTGCACTCCGTCGGGTCGACGTCGATGCGGGCGAGCCGCTGCACCTCGTCGCTCCGCCCGGCTCGGGGAAGACCCTCGTCGGACTTCTCCTGGCCGCGCGCCGGGGGAGGCGGACGGTGGTCTTCGCCCCGACGCTCGCGATCCGCGAGCAGTGGGTCGATACGGCCCGCGCCCTCGCGCCCGACGACACGGCCGTGTCGGGGGACTCGGCCGCGCCCGCCGACCTGACCGCTCTGACGTATCAATCGATCAGCGTGCTGGACTCCGCGTCGCCCTTCGCCGCCCTCGCTCGCGACCGGTGGCGGGAGGAGCTCGAGGCCGACGACCGCGCCACCGAGGCCGCGGCGGCCTGGCTCGACGCGCTGTCCGAGAGCAACCCGACCGCCTACCGGCGCGGCATCCGGTCTCGCGCGCGGGCGATCCGCCGATCGTTGGCGCGACAGGATGCCACGGTCCTCGCCACCGCGTTGCACCCGAACGCGCGCGACCTCATCGACCGCCTGGTCGCCCGAGGTGTCGAGACGATCGTGCTGGACGAGTGTCACCACCTCCTCGACCACTGGGCGCTCGTCGTCGCCGCTCTCATCGCCCGGATTCGGGCGGAGGGGCGGGAGCCTCTGGTCATCGGTCTCACCGCCACTCTGCCGACGCCCGACGATGCCGACGAGTACGACAACTACATCTCGCTCCTCGGTGATGTCGATCTCGAGGTTCTTCGCCGGGGGACCGGGGCGGGCGAGCCTCCTCGGCATCCTGCAGCCCCCGGGTGTCGCCGGGAGCGTCGACGACCCCGACGACCCCGACGACCCCGACGGCGACGACGCCGCCGACGACATCGATCGCCGACTGGCCGCCGCTTTCGCCGCCGACTTCTCCGGCGCGGAGGCCGCGGGAGCGATGCTCTCATTGGTCGCGCCCGATCACCCGGTGACCGCGTACCTGCCGGAGTTCGCTCGTCGTCCGCCCTCGACCGACGAGACGCTGCGCCTGCTCGGACGCTACGCCCTCGATCACGTGCTGCCCGACCCGTCCCGCGCGCAGGAGTGGACGCGCCTGCGCGCCCTCCTCGCCGATTTCGGCTACGCCCTCACCGATCGG
Organism: Microbacterium sp.; assembly: GCA_029239635.1. Lineage (GTDB taxonomy): Bacteria > Actinomycetota > Actinomycetes > Actinomycetales > Microbacteriaceae > Microbacterium. The sequence goes on from JARBUN010000153.1 coordinate 1,200, forward strand.
GGCGTGCGTCGGACCCGCGACCCCATCGACTCGGTGTTGACGTCCTCCCTCGCCAAGGACCAGGGGGCGTGCGACATCCTGGCGGCGGAGGCCGCGGCCCTCGGCACGCGACTCTGCGCCCTCGTCGTGCCCGACTTCGCTCGCCACGGCAACGTGCACGGCGGTCTGCTCGGAGCGGCCGGCGCGGTACGCACGTTCTCGGTGCTGACGACGGATGCCGCCACCGCCAGCCTCCGCGCGATACTCGTCACCTCGTCCACGGTGCGCCTGGCGCGTCGCGACGTGGGGGACCTTCTGCCGGCGCTCAGGGCGGAAGTCGGCGCCGACTTGACTGCCGTCCCCGTCGACGACGACCCCTCCGTGGCCGAGGTGCGCGGGATGTCGGGGGCCGGCATCGTCGGTGCCGCCGCGCGTCTGCTGAACGCCGGTCGCCTGCAGATCGTCGTGGGGACCCGCGGTCTGTTCGGTGAGGGCTGGGACTGCCCCCGGGTGAACACGCTCGTGGACCTCACCGCCGCCGCCGGCGACGCGGCCATGCAGCAGCTGCGCGGCCGCACGCTCCGCCTCGATCCGTCCTGGCCTGAGAAGACGGCCCACAACTGGACGGTGACGGCCCTCGTGCCGACCGACCTCGCCGTGGAGGCGCAACCGGATGCCGACCGCCTCCGCCGCAAGCACGCTCGACTCTGGGGCGTCGACGTCGACGACCCGGACCGGGTCGTGAGAGGCCTCGGCGCCGCACTCGGCCACGCTCCGCGCCGAGCGCTCGCGAAGGTGCTGGCGAAGGCTCCCGACGCGGCGCTCGCCGACATCGGTGTCCTGGATGCCATCCCGTTGCGCTCCACCACCCGAGAACTGTGGCGCATCGGCGAGCCCTATGAGGACGTCGAGGAGGAGTCCTTCGTCGTCGAACACCGCCCGGACGTCCCGCTGTTCCCGACATCGGTGCGGGCCACCCGGGCGACCACGACGGCACTCGTCGGGACGCTGGGTGCGTCGGGCGCAGCGGTCGCCGGCGCGTTCGCCCTCGTGCCCGATGCGGTGCCGCCGTTCGCGGGCGCGGCGCTGCTGGGTGGGGCTCTGGCCGCGGTGCCCTTGGCGATCGCCTGGCGGCAGGGCAGCCGGCGCGTCCGCGATGCTCGGGCAACGCTCCAACGCATCGCCGACGTGCTCTGGGAGGCGCTCGCGGACTCCGGCCGGATACGCGGTGGGGCGGGCGAACCGTCGGTCATTCCCGCCGAGCCTCTTGCCGCCGTCCAGAGGCTCGAGGTGGCGGTGCCGGGAGCCGCGCCGGACGACCGTGTCGCGTTCGGACAGGCCCTGATCGAGCTGTGCGCACCCGTCCGCGCCCCGCGATTCCTGCTCGAGATCGACAGGGGCGGGCGGTCAGCGGTCGTCGGCGCGGTCCTTCGGCTGGCGGGTTCGCGTCACTCCCGTCGCTTCCTCGCTGTTCCGGCCGATGTGGGGCGTCGTCGCGAGGTGGCGCACCGTTTCGCGCAGGAGTGGCAGCGCCGGATCGGCCCCGCGACCCTGCACGAGGTCGGTTCCTCCGGAGAAGACCCCGTGATCAGCGAAGCGCGCCGCGCCGGAGCGTTCTCCGGCGCGGCGCGCTCCCTGGTGTCGTGGCGCTGAGGCTCAGTACCAGCCGGTCGACTGGGAGTGATCCCACGCCCCGCACGGGCTGCCGTAGCGGCCCGAGATGTAGCCGAGGCCCCACGCGATCTGCGTACCGGCGTTGGTCTGCCAATCCGCTCCGGCGGAGCTCATCTTGCTTCCGGGGAGAGCCTGCGGGATGCCGTACGCACCGCTGCCGGCGTTGTAGGCCTGGTAGTTCCACCCGGATTCGCGATTCCACAGCGAAACGAGGCACGAGAACTGATCGTCGCCCCATCCGTAGCCGGCGAGCATGCCGCGTGCGGTCGCCTGGGCGCCTCCCGGGCTGTTGTCGCCCGAGCCGCCGCCCGAAGACGGCGGGGGAGTCCACCCACCGGACGAGTCGTCGGAAGGAGCCGTCGAGCGGGCTTCGGCTTCTTCCTGAGCCTTCGCGGCTGCGGCCGCCTCGGCTTCCTGCCGTGCCTTCTCGGCCGCTTCCTCTTCCTGCTTCTTCGCCACAGCCGCGTCGAGGCTTCCGCGCAGGGCGCTGACGCGCTGGTCGACGGACGCCGCCGCAGCCGTGACCTCGCCCGTGACTCCGGGGAGGAAGGCCGGCGGCAGCACCCGCGCGGCATCGAGGCGGTCGGCCGCCTGCTGGAGGGCCGTGGTGTCGACGGTGGCCGGCTGCCCGATGTCGAGTCCGGATGCCGTGATGTCGTTCTGCACGGCCGTCGCGGACTGCAGCGATGCGGCGGCCGCCTGCTCCGCCTCGTGAGCGTCGGCCACCGCGGGGACTGAGGAGGTGGCCGGGGCCACGGGAGCGGAGGAGGACGCGAGGTGGAAGCTCGCCCCCGAAAGGAGCGAGGATGCGGGAGCGGCCTGCGCGACCGGCGCGGTGCCGGTGAGGGTCACCGTCGCGACGATGCCGAGGGCCACGACTCCCGCGGTGATCGCGGGGCGGCGGGCGGAGCGGCGAGCAGCCTCACGGCGGCTGCGGCGGTTGCGTGGGGGCGTCGAATCAGAACTCATATAACCGGTTTCGTATCGCGAGGACGGCGGAAAACAGCACGTCCTGCCCGTGATCGACGGGCACGAAACGGGGAGCCTGGCATGGCAGTCTGGACGCCACCTGGGCGGACCGGCCGGGGCGACGACGTCTTCGCGGTGTGTTCCGACTCTGCTTCCCCCCCCCCGCATCGCGCCCGGTGGGTCGGTAGGAGGGGTGCAGAATGGGTTAGGCTTGAGTGTCACTCGTCTGGCTATCCCGCACAGCGGGTGTGAGCGAGTGGCATCGCACGAAACAATCCGCTTCGCTTCGGCTCGTGGTTGTCGTTCGCCCTTCGGCGAGCGATGCCCGGCCGGGTGCGGTCCCACCTGGGATCGCCTCGCAGGAGCCGAAGCCCGACACCCACCCACTAGGACAACCCACTACATGACTACCGCAACGACCGCCCCGGCTATCAAGCAGGTCGCGATCAACGACATCGGCTCCGCCGAAGACTTCTTGGCCGCGGTCGAGAAGACCCTCAAGTTCTTCAACGACGGCGACCTCATCGAGGGCACCGTCGTGAAGATCGACCGCGACGAGGTCCTCCTCGACGTCGGTTACAAGACCGAGGGTGTCATCCCCTCCCGCGAGCTTTCGATCAAGCACGACGTCGACCCCAACGAGGTCGTCAACGTCGGCGATCACGTCGAGGCCCTGGTTCTCCAGAAGGAGGACAAGGAAGGTCGCCTCATCCTGTCCAAGAAGCGCGCGCAGTACGAGCGTGCGTGGGGCGACGTCGAGAAGATCAAGGAGAACGACGGTGTTGTCACCGGCTCCGTGATCCGGTCTCATCGTCGACATCGGCCTCCGCGGCTTCCTCCCCGCGTCTCTCATCGAGCTGCGCCGGGTCCGCGACCTCACGCCGTACCTCGGTCAGGAGATCGAGGCGAAGATCCTCGAGCTCGACAAGAACCGCAACAATGTCGTGCTCTCGCGCCGCGCCCTGCTCGAGCAGACGCAGTCCGAGTCGCGCACCACGTTCCTGAACAACCTGCACAAGGGCCAGGTTCGCAAGGGCACGGTCTCGTCGATCGTCAACTTCGGTGCGTTCGTCGACCTGGGCGGGGTGGACGGTCTCGTTCACGTCTCCGAGCTCTCCTGGAAGCACATCGAGCACGCCTCCGAGGTCGTCGAGGTGGGCCAGGAGGTCACCGTCGAGATCCTCGAGGTCGACCTCGACCGTGAGCGCGTGTCGCTCTCGCTCAAGGCGACGCAGGAAGACCCGTGGCAGGTGTTCGCCCGTACCCACGCGATCGGTCAGATCGCACCGGGCAAGGTCACCAAGCTCGTTCCGTTCGGTGCGTTCGTCCGCGTGGCCGACGGCATCGAGGGCCTCGTGCACATCTCCGAGCTGTCGGGCAAGCACGTCGAGCTCGCCGAGCAGGTCGTGTCGGTCGGCGAAGAGGTCTTCGTCAAG
>JARBUN010000154.1 GCA_029239635.1 Microbacterium sp.
GCGGTCACCAGTACCGCTCTTCGCGCCACGGATCGCCGTGCATGTTGTAGCCGTTCTGCTCCCAGAAGCCGGGTTCGTCGCGCGCCTGCAGCTCGAGGCCGCGCACCCATTTCGCGCTCTTCCAGAAGTAGAGGTGCGGCACGAGCAGGCGCGCCGGCCCGCCGTGCTCGGGCGCGAGCGGCTGCCCGTCGAACTCGAAGACGATCCAGGCCTTGCCGCCCATCAGGTCTTTCACGGGCACGTTCGTCGTGTAGCCGCCGTACGAGTGCGCCATCACCGAGGGTGCTGCGCTGTCGATGCCGGCGAGCAGCGTGTCGACCGAGACCCCGCGCCACGAGGTACCGAACTTCGACCACCGGGTCACGCAGTGGATGTCGGTGTGCACGTCCTCGATCGGCAGCGCGTGGATCTCGTCCCACGTCCAGGTTGTCGTCGCACCCGTCTCGGTGCGGATCGCGAACTGCCAGTCCTCGGTCCGGATGCGCGGAGTCGGGCCCGCGGACAGCACGGGGAAGTCGTCGGTGAGGTACTGCCCCGGGGGGAGTTGCGGGTCGGAGGCGCGTCGACGTGCTCCGAAACCCCTGCTGAACTCGGCCATGACGCCTCCCTGGCCCCGACCCTACTCGCGGGGTCCGACACCCGGCTTCGACAAATGACGCATCGATCAGGCGCTCTGCCAGACCGATGCACGCGCCGAGTACGCCGCCAGAGAGGCGAGGCGCTCGCGCGGGACGCGGAGTCGGCTCAGCTGGATGAGTCCTTGAGACGCCAGGACCGTGCGGTCGGCGTGGGCGCGGGCGTCCGCGGCATCCAGGAGCAGATCCTGCTCCGCGGCGGTGCGGAGGAACTTCTCGGCCAGCACGCCCTCCATCCGCGCGGTCGTCGCCGTGGAGATCTCCAGCACCTCGGGGAAGCGGTCGCCGAGCTCGACGATCGTGTTGAGCAGGAGGCATCCGCGTCGGTCCGCCGACGACCCGCACTCGTCGACGACGCGCTCGAGGAACTGCGCGGCCGCGACCGCCAGGTCGACGCTCGGCGCGGCCGTCGCCGCGGTGACGAAGGACACGCGCCCCTCGCAGTAGCGGCGGAAGACGCAGAGGAACAGTCCGAGCTTGCTCGTGTACGCCGCGTACAGGCTGCTGGTGCCGACTCCGGATGCCGCGGCCACGTCCTCCATCGAGGTGCGGTCGTATCCGCGCGACCAGAACAGCTCCTGCGCGGCATCCAGGAGCTGGTCTTCGTCGTATCGCCGGGGTCGACCCACGCGGACACGGTACCCGTTGCACCCCCGGCCTTCTCAACGGGCACGTCCGGTTCTCGCGCAATCGTGTCCGTTTGCGCCGCACGGGCGAGCCCTGCCGCGCGGAGAATTGGAGCGACCGTTCCATTACTCGCGGAGAGGATGCGCGTGACGACCTCGAGTGGCCCGCTGGCCGAGTTCCTGCGCGACCGACGCGAGTCGCTCACACCCGAGCAGGTCGGGTTGTCGGACTCCTCTCGGCGCCGCGTCCGGGGTCTCCGCCGCGCCGAGGTGGCCGAGCTCGCCGGTATCAGCGCCGACTACTACCTGCGGATCGAGCAGGGCCGGGGCCACCGCCCCTCGGCGGAGGTGCTGTCGGCGCTGAGCCGTGCCCTGCTGCTCGACGCCTATGGCGACGAGCACCTGCAGCGGATGGCGAACCTGTCCGCCGGTCACGAGGCGCCGGTCGTCAGCGACGACGTCCCCGCGGGCATCCGTGCGCTGCTGGACCTGCATCCCGAGACGCCGGCGTACCTGTCGAACGGGACGCTCGATGTCATCGGCGTCAACGAGCCCGGTCGGCTCCTGGCGCCCGGGGGTCTGCGGCCGGGGCTCAACCTCGTGCTGTCGGTGTTCGAGCACTACCCCGACCCGCACTCGGAGTCGCACTGGCGGCGGACCGCGAGCAATCTCGTCGCGTCGCTGCGGTACCACGCGGATCCGCGCAGCCCGCGCCTGCGTCACATCGTCGACACGCTCAGCGCCACCGATCCGCGTTTCGTCGAGCTCTGGCAGCAGTGCGAGGTCCGGCCGCACACGAGCTCGTGGCCGCTGGTCTACATCGAGTCCCACGGGTGGGTGGCGCTGCGCAGCGAGACCTTGGCGATCCCGGCATCCCGAGGCTGCACCATGACGCAGTTCTTCGCCGAGCCGAACACCCCCGGGGTCGCGGCGCTGCACGATCTCGTCCGGCGCGCGAACGAGGGGGCGGATGCCTAGAGATCGGTCAGCGGTGGCTGTATAGTCAGCGTGTGCTGACCATTGCCTCGCGCCTCGACGTCATGAACAGGCTCGGTCGGGCGATGGCGGATCCCACGCGTTCGCGGATCCTCCTGACCCTGCTCGATGCGCCCAGTTACCCCGCGGTGCTCTCTCGCGAGCTCGAGCTGACGCGCTCGAACGTCTCGAACCACCTCGCGTGCCTCCGCGACTGCGGCATCGTCGTCGCCGAGCCGGAAGGGCGACAGACGCGCTACGAGATCGCCGACCCGCACCTGGCGGCGGCGCTCACCGCGCTCGTCGAGGCGACGCTCGCCGTCGAGGACGGCTGCACCGTCCCGGGATGCTGCGAGAACCCGTGACCGCGCTCGCGCGGCGCGAGGTCCTGCGCCGGCGGATCCGCCTTGTGGTCTCGATCACGATCGCCTGGAACACCGTCGAGGCGGTGATCGCGCTCGTCGCGGGGGGCATGGCCTCGTCGGCGGCGCTCATCGGGTTCGGCCTCGACTCCCTCGTCGAGGTGTTGTCGGCCGCGGCCGTCGCGTGGCAGTTCGCGGCGCCCGACCCCGAGAAGCGCGAGAGGGTGGCGCTCCGGGTGATCGCGTTCTCGTTCTTCGGCCTCGCCGCGTACGTGAGCGTGGATGCCGTGCTCTCGCTGTTCGGCCTCCGGGAGGCGCAGCATTCGCCCGTCGGCATCGCGATCGCGGCGTTGAGCCTCGTCGTCATGCCCTTCCTCAGCTGGTTCGAGCGTCGCACCGGTCGAGAGCTCGGCTCCGCGTCCGCGGTCGCGGACTCGAAGCAGACGCTGATCTGCACCTACCTCTCGGCGGCGCTGCTCGTCGGCCTGCTGCTCAACAGCGTCCTCGGATGGGCCTGGGCCGATGCGGTGGCCGCTCTTGTCATCGCCGTCTTCGCGGTGCGGGAAGGCATCGAGGCGTGGAGGGGCGACCCGTGCTGCGCCGTTCCGATCGCGCGGGAGGAGCCGCCCGCTCAGGCGGAAAGCTCCTGCGCGTGCTGCGCGAGCGTCGACCGGAACCGCTGCTGATACCCCGACGGGGTCACCCGGTAGCGCGCGAGGAACGCGCGGCGGAGGGCAGCGGGGGAGCCGAACCCGGCGGCCGTGGCGGACTGGGCGATCGAGGCCCCCGACTCGAGCAGGTTCACCGCGAGCTCCAACCGCAGCGACGCGATGTACGCCGCCGGGGTGACGCCGAGCTCGTCGCGGGGCCGGCATCTTCAGCGCGGCCGAGAACTGGGACTGCCCGCCCGAGCGGCGCATGTACACGAGAAGGTGCTGCGCGACGCTGCGCGCGACCTCGGCCCCGTGATCGTCCTCGACGAGCGACAGCGCGAGGTCGATGCCCGCCGCGACCCCCGCGGACGTGTAGATGTCACCCTGCTTGGTGAAGATGCGCTCGGAGTCGACCTCCACCTTCGGGTATCGGCTCGCCAGAGCGTCGGCGAACTTCCAGTGCGTGGTGGCCGGATGTCCGTCGAGCAGTCCCGTCGCGGCCAGTCCGAACGCGCCGCTGCAGATCGACGCGATCCGCCGGGCCTGACGGGCGAGGGCGGTGATCGCCTTCTGCAGGTCGGGGTCGTCGAACACGCCCGGAGCCAGCTCACTCCCCGGGATGATCACCGTGTCGAGCGGTCCGCTGTCGGACGCGGCGCCGTCGACGCCGATCCGCAGGCCCATGAACGCCGTGACGTCGGCGCCGGTGGACGAGTAGAACCGGAGCTCGTAGGCATCCGTCGTCAGATTGGTCTCGGAGAACACCTCCGCCGGGCCGACGAAGTCGAGCGCCTTCACCCCATCGAACAGCAGAATCCCGATTCGACGCCGTTGCCCCGTCATCCGCCGCTCCCGTCTCGACCCTGCTGCCAGCCTGTCACCGATCGGCGTGACGCGGGGACCCGCGTTCGACATCTGTCGAAGCCGAGTCTCGACGAATGCCCCTGCCGCCCCGCCCCGGCGCTGCCTAGCGTGGGCACCCACTCGCAGCGACCGGGCGGAGCCTTCGCGGATGCCGCGAGCTGGGCGCCCGTGACCCGCGCGCTGCTCGACGCGGGGTACACCGTGCGCGTCCCCGCCGTGCCGAACCGCAGCCTGATCGGCGATGCGGCGTACATCCGCTCGGTCGTCGAGCAGATCGAGGGACCGGTGCTGCTCGCCGGACACTCCTACGGCGGGGCCGTCATCACGGTGGCGGGGGCCGCCGACAACGTCGTGGGACTCGTCTACGTCGCCGGCTACGCGCTCGAGGAGGGTGAGAGCCTCGGACAGCTGCAGGGCGGCTTCCCCGACTCCGACCTCGCCCGACACCTCGTCTACACCCCGTTCCCGATCGAGGGCGGCGAGCCCGGCACCGACGTCTCGGTCGAGGTGTCGGCGTTCCCCGAGGTCTTCGCGCACGGGGTGCCGCTCGAGCGCGCCGAGGTGCTCGCCGTGTCGCAGCGGCCGCTCGCGGCTCTCGCGTTCGGCGAGAACGCGCCCGTCGCCGCGTGGAAGACGAAGCCCGCGTGGGGCATCGTCTCGAGCGCCGACCACACGATCAACCCCGACGTGGAGCGCTTCGGCTACCAGCGCGCGGGGGTGCGGGCGGTCGTGGAACTCGACGCGCCGCACCTCGTCATGCAGAGTCACCCCGCCGAGGTCGCGAAGGTGATCACGGACGCGATCGCGGACCTCGCGTAATGTCCACGCCCGCGCAGATCGACCGGAGCGCCCCACCGAGCGGCACCGGATGCCAGGAGTGCGACGCGAGCGGAAGCTGGTGGGTGCACCTGCGCCGATGCGCCGCGTGCGGGCACGTCGGATGCTGCGACTCATCGCTGAACCGGCACGCGACCGCGCACTTCCAGGCCACGGGGCACCGGTACATCCAGAGCTTCGAGCCCGGGGAGGAGTGGTGGTGGGACTACGAGACCTCGGCGGTCGTGAACGGCCCCCCGCTCGCCCCGCCCACGACCCACCCCCTCGATCAGACGGTACCGGGGCCCGAGGATCGCCTCCCCGCCGACTGGGAGGAGCAGCTCGCCGCGGCCCGGGAGGGCGACGCGTGAGCGAGCCGTTCCCGCGGCTCGCGGTGGCGGACTGGCAGGCCACCCGCGACACGCTCCACATGTGGCTGCAGATCGTGGGCAAGATCCGCATGGTCTCCTCGCCGGCCGTGAACCACTATTGGCACGCGACCCTGCGGGTCTCCGCCCGCGGGCTGAGCACCGGGGCGTTCGATGCTCGCGGCGGCCTGCTCGACATCGAGTTCGATCTGATCGCGCACCGCCTCGGCATCCGGTGCAGTGACGGTCGCGAGATCGCGCTGCCCTTGGCCGGGCTGTCGGTCGCGGATTTCTACACCGCCGTCTTCGGGGCGCTCCACGAGCTCGGTGTGCGCCCCGAGATCCACGCGTCGCCGAACGAGGTCGAGGTCGCGCTGCCGTTCGCGACCGACACCGTGCACGCGACCTACGTGCCCGAGCACGCACACGCGTTCTGGCTCCAGCTGGTCTACGCCCAGCGCCGGCTCGAGGCGTTCCGCGCGGAGTTCCGCGGCAAGAGCAGCCCCGTCCACTTCTTCTGGGGAGCGCTCGACCTCGCGGTGACGCGGTTCTCGGGTCGTCCCGCGCCGGCGCATCCCGGGGGCGCGCCGCACTGCCCCGACGAGGTCATGCGCGAGAGCTACTCCGACGAGCTGAGCAGCGCCGGCTTCTGGCCCGGGGGTGGCGAGGAGGGGGCGTTCTACTCGTACGGGTACCCCGTTCCGGCCGGCTTCGCGTCGGCGGTGGTGCCGTCGGAGGCGTTCTACAGCGCGGAGCTCGGGGAGTTCCTGCTGCCCGCCGAGCGCGTCCGTACGGCGGCCGATCCCGACGAGCTCGTGCGGGGTTTCCTCCGGGCGACGGCGCGGGCGGCGGCGGAGAGGGGCGGGTGGCCGGGCCGGGTCAGCCCTTCGGCACCTCGATCGTGACCGGCTCGCCCCACTTCGTGAACTGCTGCAGCGACGTGGTCTGCACGCCCCCGAAGGTGCCGGTGGCCTGCGTGCCCACGACGCGGTGGCCCTCGCCGAGCCAGACGATCATCTCGCTGATGTCGACGCCCGCGGCGGAGAAGGGCGCATCGGCCTGCAGACGCCACGCGCGCACGTCGCTGCCGTCCGGGAGCGTGACGGTGTCCTGATCGGTCTGCACCGTCCACGAGGGGGCGGAGGAGAGGAAGGATGCCGAGGCCGCGGGGTCGGCGAAAGCACGGTAGGACGCGCCGATGGTCGAGGCGATGACCGCGCGGTAGTCGCCGCTTGCCGCGTCGGCCTTCACCCACGCGCCGTCGATCGTGACCCACGCCTCGGCCGGGGTGAGCACGAAGTCGGTGGTGCCGTCGGCGCCGGTGACCGACCCCGAGGTCGCGGGATCGTCGCCGAACACGAAGTCGGCCTCTCCGCTCAGGTCGGCGGACTGCAGGTGGAGATGCCCGCTGCCCTCCGCGCGCGAGAACGCGATCACGCACGCCGAGAGGTCGGCACCGGTCACCTTCGCGTCCGCGATGAGGTCGACCTCGTCGCACTCGCGCGGCGAGGCGACCGCCGCGCCATCCGTCGGGGTGGGGGATGCCGGGGCCGCCGCGGTCTCGGAACTCCGCGGGGTCGGGTCGGCCGCCGGCGCGCACGCGGTGAGGAGCGCGAGGGCGCTCACGGCCAGGGCAAGGGTCGTCGTCGTTCGCCGCATGGCATCCACTCTAGGAAGTGATCCCGCGTCAAGCCCCCACCCCTCCCAGGGATCTCTTCACCACCGCCGTGTACCGTCTCCCCCGGTCTGCGCGACTTCACGTGCTCAGGTCGACTCCATAGGCGGTGTCGTCGACGGGCGGGTGGGCGCGCTCGGTCACGACACGGGAGGCGATCACCATCAGCACGCTGACAGCACCCGTGACCGCGCCCGTCGCGAAGGCGCCCGGCCCCCTCGACAAGGTCCGCAACCTGCCCTCCCTCACCGGCCTGCGGTGGGCGACCGCGATGCTGATCTTCGGCCACCACCTCATGGCCGTGGAGTACTTCGGTGGCACCCCCGGAGTGATCTGGGGCAACCTCTTCGAGGCCGGGAAGACCGGGGTGACGCTGTTCTTCATCCTCTCCGGATTCGTCCTGGCCTGGGGGTACAAGCCGCAGCAGACCGCGAGGTCCTTCTGGTGGCACCGCATCGCACGGATCTACCCCCTGCACGTCGTCGGTGTCGTGCTCGCGCTGATCGCCGCGGCCACCCTCGTGCCGGAGATCCGCGCCGACGGCACCGCGCCGGTGGTCGCGAACGTCTTCCTCGTCAACGGCTGGGTGCCGGACTGGTGGCAGGCGGGCAACCCCGCGAGCTGGTCCCTCGTGTGCGAGGCGTTCTTCTACCTCACCTTCCCCTTCCTCATCCGCCCGCTCGCTCGCGCGTCCAACCGGGGCCTCGGCGTCGTCGTCGTGGCATCCCTCGTCGTCGCCGCACTCGCCCCGCAGCTCGCGGCGATGTCTCCCGTTCCGATGTCGGCGGCGTCGACGCCCCTGCTGCGGATGCCCGAGTTCGTGATCGGCGTGAGCCTCGCGCTGCTGATGAAGAAGAGCACCTGGCAGCCCGTCCGCCTGGTCGTCGCGGTGCCGCTCGCCGTCGCCGGGTACGCGCTGTCCGAGGCGCCCACCCTGCCCGGAACCGACGTCCACCCGGGGCTCGCCGCGACGGTCGGCTTCTACGCCTTGCTCGTGGCGTCGCTCGCGAACGCCGACGCGCGCGCGAACTCCACCTTCCTCGCCCGACCGCTGTGGCAGGAGCTCGGCCGGGTGTCGTTCGCGTTCTACCTCGTGCACCTGCTCGTGATCGCCTCGGTCTCGTCGGCGTGGCCCGACGGGCACCCGCAG
>JARBUN010000046.1 GCA_029239635.1 Microbacterium sp.
CACCGCCACGCGCCCCGCCTCGGTGACCGTCGCTGCCGGCAGCGCGCTCGACGTGGTCGAGAGTCAGGCGGACACCACGGTGCAGGCCGAACTCGCTCCCTCGGGGGCGGGCTTCGCCCTCCCCGTCGCGTGGAAATGGGACGCCGTGTCCGACTCCGCCTTCGCACAGCCCGGGATCGTCTCGGTGGCCGGCGTCGCGACCGGACCGTCTGGTGAGCGCCTCGACGCGACGCTGACGGTGATCGTCACCGCGGCGACCGAGAACAACGTCGCTCCGCAGAGCGCGCCCTCGGCGACGTACACCGAGTCGGGGTACCCGGCGTCCAACACCATCAACGGCGTGACGACCGACAAGGGCTGGTCGAACTGGCGCGGCGGGACGAAGAACGACCAGGATGCGCTGAGCTACGTCCTCACCAAGCGCGGCGATCTCGTCACCGTGCCGACGCCCTCCAGTGGTGCGCCGTCGATCGACGTGCCCGTGACCGGTGCCGCCGACGAGGTCCGGGTCGTGATGGACGCCCGGCCGCAGACGCACATGATCGTGTCGGAGGTGTCGATCTTCGCGGCTGCGGCGTCGCGTGCGAGCGTCGCCGACCTCGCTCGTCTCACCGTCGGCGACCAGCCTCTCGCGGATTTCGACCCGAGGATGTGGGACTACACGGTCGCATCCATGGGATCCGCATGGCCCACGCTGCACGCGCTCGCGATCGACCAGGATGCCGCGGTGGATGTCACCCAGCCGGGTGACGCCGCGGAGACGGCGCGTGGCGCCGGCGGCGTCGGTACCGTGCGGGTGACGGCGCCCGATGGCACCGAGCAGACCTACTCGGTCACGATCGTGCGCACGGTCCGTGTCGACACGCCGACGCTTTCGGGCGAGCCGCGGGTCGGCTCGACGGTACGGGCCGCGGCCTCGACCGATCCCGCCGATGCCACGCGCGCGTTCGTGTGGCTGCGGGACGGGACGACGATCGACGGCGCCACGGGCGACGCCTACACGTTGACCACCGCCGATGCGGGCCACGAGATCTCCGTCGACGTCACGGCCTCAGCACCGGGGTACACGGCCGCATCGGCACGCTCGGTGGCGATCGTGCCCGTTGCGGTGCCGGTCGATCCGGGAACGGGCACCGATCCGGGCTCGGGTGCCGGACCCGGCGCGGGGGGCGATCCGGGCGCGAGTGCGAGCGCGGGAGGAGCCGCGCACTCGGGTCCCGGCTCGACGACGGGCGGTTCGTCCAGCGGCCTCGCGACCACGGGCCTGCACGGTGAAGGGATCGTCGTCACCGGCGCGGGCGCGATCGTCCTGCTCCTGCTCGGCGGATTCGTGCTCTGGCGCCGCCGCCGCGGAGGCGGCTCCGCGGAGGGCTGACCCTCGAGAGCATGCGGCCGCGTCGTTCGCCTCCGGGCGTGCGGCGCGGCCGCGCCGCTCGTGCGGGTGCTCGCGACGGTCACCCGCGAGTGGGCGGGCGGAGCGGTCAGCGCGCCGCGGGCTCGGGCCGGTGCACGCCGCGCGGACGGTAGCCCAGCGCGTCGGAGCACTCGAGCAGGTCGGCGAGGTACCAGACGATCGAGAGCCACATCTCCGTGCCCTGGAGCCCCGGATCGTCGGCGTCGAGCAGGAAGGCCATTCCCGCCCCGGCGGTCCAGCCGCTCAGCGCGTGACGGAGCAGGTCAGTGGCGAGAGCGCGGACCTCGTCGGTGCGGTACCCGCTCGATCGCGTGAGCCACAGGGGATGCACGATGTCCAGGACGGTGCACGCGTCGCGCCGATCCGGCCGCATCCACCGATCGTCGCGCGCATGGCGCAGAACGGTGTCGATCACGGCGAGGGGGTGGGCGACGTCGAGACCGAACTGCGCCACGGTGCCCCGCGCGGCGCGGTAGAAGCCGTTGACCAGCAAGCGCGAATCCCCACCGGGGCCGGGCTCGCCCCACATGCCCGTGCGCGGATCCGCGCGCAGCGCGAGCCATCCGAACAGTGCCTCGGAGAGACCTGGGGGAATGGCATCCGCTCGTCTTCCGCTCCACAGGAGCGCCGTGCCGAAAGCGTCGACGTGGTGCCCCGCGCGCCAGGGATCCGTGCGCCAGGGCAGCGCATCGAGATGAGCAACGAGTCCGGGAACGTCGGCATCGACGATGTCCGCGAGGGGGTGTGCGAAGTGCGCCCCCAGCAGATCGAGGGCGTAGCCGACGCTGAGAACCCCGTACGCGGCATCGGGGTCCTCCCACAGCGTCGCCGCGTCGGTCACGAGGCCCGTGGCGGGGCGCTGCGTCGACGACAGCCGCGCGATCCACGCGGCGCGCTCAGCCCCCGGGGGAGGCGTCCCGAGGAGCAGGTCGGCGAGCTCGACCGCGTCGGCGAGACCGCGCAGCGACGGCTCGGCGCCGGGACGATCACGGAAGCCGCCCTCGACGGCGGTACGGGAGAGGACGGATGCCAGATCGCGGCGGGCGCGGTCCGCGAACCGCGCGAGCTCGTCGCGGCGCGGGTCGGGAGAAGCCGCGGGAGTGACGCGCCACCGCAGATGGCGTGCGGGGTTGCCTCCGACGATCGCGCCGCTCGGGACGTCCTTCGTCACCACCGCTCCCGCGGCGAGCACCGCGTGATCGCCGACCGACACCCCGTCGAGGACCACGACGTGAGAGCCGATCCAGACGTCGTCGCCGATCCGTACGCCTCGGGAGGTCAGGGGCTGGCGGAACACCGGGCTGCCCGGTTCGAACGAGTGGTTGAACCCGATGATCGAGGTGTGCGCGCCGACGCGCACGGCGTCGCCGAGCTGAACGTCACCGCGCACGATCGTGTAGGGGTTGATCGAGCAGTCGGCACCGATGCGGACCGTCCCCGTGACGTACGCACCCAGCGCGATGTACGAGCCGTCGCCGATCGCGAGCCGGTCGGGGTCGATCCCGGCGTGCTCCGAGAGGAACACGCGCTCGCCGAGATCCCAGTCCGGGTGCTCCCGGCTCAGCGCGGCGAGGTGGGCGCGCTGCTGCTCCCGATCCTCGGGCGAGGCCCGATCCCAGAACGTCCACGGCGAGAAGTCGTGCGACGAGGGCACCGTCACGATCGCGGGGCCGCCGTCGAGGCCCGGACGTTCAGCCGGGGACTCAGCTGCACGCGGTGGACGGGACGGTCGGGCTCGGCGATGCGCCGCGCCAGCAGCTCGACGGCCGCCTCGCCGACGCTCGCGCGCGGGGGGCTGACCGCGGTGAGAGCGGGCGTGAAGAGCTGGGCCACCTCGTCGTCGTACGCGATGATCGACAGGTCGTCGGGCACCGAGATGCCGCGGGTCAGCGCGAGGTCCACGAAGGCCATGGCCTCCGGGTCGGAGTGCACCAGCAGCGCCGTCACCCCGGTGGCGAGGGCCGAGTCGAGCGTCGCGTTCACGACGTCCGAGAAATCGGGGCTCGCGCGATCGGGCAGAGTCTGCTCGAAGTGGTCCGCGGGGGTCAAGGCGAGCTCTTCGCACGCCGTCTGCCATCCCGCCGCGATCTTGCGCGAGGTCGGCGAGTGACGCGAGAGGATGAGCCCCACCTTGCGGTGCCCGAGGGTGGCGAGGTGCCGCGCGGCCAGCAGGGCACCGAGGGCGTGATCGGTCGTGACCGACTCCATCGGGATGCCGCCCGCCCCCGGCACCGCGTCGCGCTCGACGAGGACGCTCGGCACCGGGCAGTCCGCCAGCCAGCTCATCACGTCGGCGGCGTGGGCGGTGTCGGTGTTGGGGGCGACGATGAGGCCCCGCACGTCTCCGGTCGCGACGAGGCGATCGAGGACGGGACGCTCATCCTGCAGCTCGTAGGAGGCGCCGCGCAGGAGCATCTTATAGCCCAGGCGACGCCCGGCCGTCTCCATCCCGCGCACGACTCCCGGCCAGTAGTAGGCGAGGGAGGGGACGAGGACGGCGATCGACCCCGCCGATGTCTCGTCCGTGTGCGGCGCGGAGCGGGACGGGGTGTTCTCTCCCGCGACGGCCCCGCCGTGGACGCGGCGCAGCACCCCCTCCTTCTCGAGCTGCGCGAGATCGCGGCGCAGGGTCACGGTCGCGACGCCCAGGTCTTCGGTGAGCTGCGAGATGCGCACGGCGCCGTCGCTGTGCAGCGCGCTCAGGATGTGCGCGCGGCGCTCCGCGGCCAGCGGCTGGTGCGGCGTGGTGTCGGTCATTGGTGATCCTCGATCGGTGAGTCCAGTTCTACCGTGACCTGGAGCTGAGTGCGGGATGCCAGGGGCAGAACGAGCCGCGTCAGGCGGTCGCCCCACACCTCGGTGAGCATCGGATCGTCGAGATCGCGCGCCTCGGACGTCGCGGCGATGTCGTGCGGCCAGCGCAGGCGCACCGGGCGCGCGCCGTCCAGGGGGATCACCCGGGCACCGCCGCTCTCGAGCTGCACGTCACCGGCGATGAGCAGGTGCAACCGGGTGTCGTCGCGGGTCGGGGTCTCGTCCGCGAAGGCCCAGGAGTCGTCGATCTCGACGCGGCCGGCTTCGCGGTCCAGCCGCGCCCGCCGTCGCCAGGTGGCGAGGCCTGCGTCGGGGTAGGCGTCCGCGAGGTCGACGGTGAACGTCGAGCCGTGATCGGCGATGTCGACCACGGCGCCGCGGGCGGCGGCATCCCTCCCCGCCGGCTGGGTGGCGCCGCGCACGACGGGGACGTTGTGCCACGCGCTCTGCATGGTCCAGATGTCGTAGCGGTCGGGCCCGAAGGTGGCCGCGGTGTAGGTCGGGCGTCCGGCGTCGACGAGGACGGGGACGCCGTCGACCGCGACGAGGAACGAGCCGACGTCGTTGTGGTTGTGGTGCTCCCCGTTGTGGCCGCCCTTGGCCACGAGGGTGAGGCCGTCGCTCGACCCGGCGCGCTCGCGCGCGAGGAACACCTCGGTCGACGCCAGCCAGACATCCCGCGGCAGGGGCGGGGGAGCGGGGGATGCCGAGACCCAGGCGGGATCGGTGAGCGCGCGCAGCAGCCGCCCAAGGCCCTCGCGCTCGGTCGCCGCGGGTGCGCCCGGGCGGCGGTGCGACGCGGCGAAGGCTGCGGCCGCGGCGTCGCCGTGGCGGCGGGCGGCGCGGTGCAGCGCGTGCCAGGGCTGGTCGACGGGGGGCCGCGCCTGCCCGTCGGCGTGGTTGACGAACCAGTCGCCGCCCAGGTGCGAACGGTGCGGGAATGCGACGGTCTCGCGCAGGGCGGTCACCGCGGTCGCGTCGGCGGCTCCCTCTGTCGCGTGGGCGAGCACGTCGAGCACCTCGAGGGCGCGCGCGGCCCCGTTCCACCAGTAGGCGTAGCCCTCGTCGATCGCGCCGTCGGCGGGAAGCACGGCGACGTAACGGTCGAGGCCCTCGATCGCCAGGGCGAGGACGCGGTCGCGCTCGGCCATGTCGTCGGCCGCGTCGAGCAGGCGCAGCGCGGCGACGATGACGTTGCCGTGGATCCAGGGGTTCCAGTTGTGCACGTCGCCGTCGAGGCCGATCCAGTGCCAGTCGCGCCGTCGCTGGAACGGCTCGAACACGCGCACCGCTGCCTCGTGCCGGATGCGCGCGCGCACGCCGGGAGCGCGCGCGTCGAGCTGCGCGCCGAGGAGGTGATCGACCCAGGCGAGCTGCGCGACGGTCTCTCCCGCGCCGAGATCGACGTACGGATCCGTCACGGTCGCGAGGACCGCCCCGTGCACGCGGCGCGTGTCGTCGTGGGCGGGCCAGCACCACGAGCTCTGCTCGCACAGCAGCACGATCCCGTCGACGACCTCGTCGATCCACGCGTCGTCGAGCGTGGCGGCGGCGGCGATGGCCGCGCGGCTCAGTCGACGCTGCCTCTCGAAGGCGGCGTCCTCCCACGCGGTGCGGTCGCCGTCGCGATGAACGCGCGCGGCGTCGCTCGCGCGCGGGTGCGGCCAGGGCGTCGACCGCTCGGCCGTGGCGCGGGAGACGATCTCCTCGAGGGCGACGCGATCGGCCGACCCGGAGCGCGGGTCCCACACGGCGCGGTCGGATGCCGGGGGCACCGGTAGCGCATCGTCGCCGGAACGGCTCGCGACGACGCTCCCGAGTCGGGCGGCGAGCGGGCCACGGAAGGGCGCGGTGGGGAACGGCATCGGTCTCCTTCGAGCGGGCTTGTCCCGCTAAAACGATCATAAACGATCATTAGGATTCAGAAAAGATGTTGTGGTGTTGTTTTTTGATTGATACGCTCGCCAACGTTCACCCCTCCCGTTCGGGTGACACGACGGTCTTCGAAGGAGAACCCGTGGCGACTTCCGCCCTTCCCCGCCTCGCCGGCGGACAGCGCAGCGACTGGCTCGCCGTCGCCGACGCGCTCCTCGCGGCGGGACAGCGGTACGCCACCCCGGGCCACGGGCGCATCGTCTTCCCGGGCGCCGAGGGCGGGTACGGCGCGGCCGTCGACGGCCTCGAGGGCTTCGCCCGCCTCTTCCTGCTCGCCGGCTTCCGCATCGCCGGAGCACGCGGCGAGGGCGTGGACGAGCTCATCGCGTTCTTCGCCGAAGGCGTGCGCACCGGCGTGGACCCGGATGCCGCCGACCGCTGGGTGCGCATGGACGAGCACGCGCAGGCCAAGGTCGAAGCGGCCTCCCTCGCCCTCGCCCTCGACCTCACCCGGGAGTGGATCTGGGAGACCCTCGATCCACGGACGCGCGAGAGGGTCATCGCCTACCTCGCCCCCGTCGTGGGGGACGAGACCTACCCGCGGACGAACTGGGTGTGGTTCCGCATCGTCGTCGAGACGTTCCTGCGCTCGGTCGGGGGCCCCTGGTCGGCCGCCGACATCGCCGCCGACCTCGCGCGGCACGACTCGTTCGTCCGCGCGGACGGCTGGTTGTCCGACGGGGAAGAGCGCGCCTTCGACCATTACGTGGGCTGGGCGCTCCACGTCTATCCCGTGCTCTGGCCTCGCATGACGGGAGCCGCCGACCTCGTCGGTCAGCGCACCGCGGGCGACGTCGCTCGGCTCGACCGCTTCCTCCAGGATGCCGTGCGGCTCATCGGCGCGGACGGCTCGCCGCTCCTGCAGGGCCGGAGCCTCATCTACCGGTTCGCCGCCGCGGCCCCGTTCTGGGCCGGGATCATCGCGGGCGTGCCCTCGACCGGGGCGGGCCGCCTGCGCCACGCCGCGGGCGCGGTCGTCGACCACTTCGTCACGCGCGGCGCCCCCGACGCCGACGGCATCCTCACCCTCGGATGGCACGGCGAATGGCCGGCCCTGGCGCAGTCGTACTCCGGCCCGGGCTCGCCCTACTGGGCCGTCAAGGGACTGATGGGCATCGTCCTCCCCGCCGACCACCCCGTGTGGAGTGCGGCCGACGAGCCGCTCCCGATCGTCGAGGCCGACGATCTCCGCGCCATCGCCGCCGCCGGCTGGCTCGTCTCGGGCACCCGCTCCGACGGGATCGTCCGCGTCGTCAACCACGGCACCGACAAGGCCCGCCCCGGTGCCCACACGGCCGACTCGCCCCTGTACGCGCGCATCGGCTACTCCACGGCGACGGCGCCGCTCCTCGACGATCTGGCCTGGACCGATCCGCTCGAGCAGGCGGTGACCCTCGTCGACGCGACCGGCCGCGCGACCCACCGCACGGCCCTGACACCGCTCGGCGCGGAGATCGTCGACGGCGTCGGGATCGCGTCCTCGACCTCGGACGTGCACACCGTCGACGTCGCTCCCACGACCCACCGCCACGGCGCGGGCCTCGACGGCACCGTGCACCACCTCGCACGGGTCACGGTGCGCTCACTGGTCCGCGGCCCCTGGGAGGTGCGTCTCACCTCGATCGACGACCTCGCCGCGGGCGTCGACCTCGAGCGGCTGCGCCTGCGCGTGGGCGGTTGGCCCCTCGCCGGCGCCGACCCGCAGCATCGCACCGACACGGGGAGCGCCGAAGTGCGCCTCGACGGCCGGGTGTCCGGCATCCGGTCCCTTCATCCGGAGGCGATCTCGAGCGTCGTGATCCGTCGCAACGCCAGTCCGCTGGGCGAGACCGCCGCCGTCCCCGTGCTCACGTGGGACGCGGAGGTCGGCGTGCCGTTCGCGGCGCTCGTGACCCTGACCGGCGACGAGACCTCGGACCTCGGCCCCGCCGCGCTCGAGATCGAGGGCGACGAGCCCGTCGCCGTCGTCACCTGGCCCGACGGCCGGTCGACGCGCACCCCTCTCACAGACTCCGGAGCCTCTCGATGGGCGCACCGGCATTCACGGGCCCGCACCGGTGTCCCGCACGCAATCGCAAAGGAGCAGCACGCATGAAGCGCAAGATCGTCGTCGCGACCGGGGTGGGCATCGTCGCCGCCCTGTCGCTGACCGCCTGCAGCGGCGGATCGTCCGAGGCCCCCGCCCAGAGCGGTCCGGTCACGCTGTCGATGTCGGGGTGGAGCCTCAGCACCACGCCCGAGTTCCAGGCCCTCGCCGACAAGTTCCACGAGGAGAACCCCGACGTCACGATCGAGGTCAAGGAGTACGACTCCGCCAACTACGACACCCTCATGACGGCCGACCTGGCCGCGGGCACCGGTCCCGACATCATCACGCAGAAGAACCTCAAGACCTTCATCACCTACCAGGCCGGCGGCCAGCTCGCCGACGTGTCGGACGTGACCCTGCCGGACGGCATCGGCGGCGTGGACGCCTACAAGGTCGACGGGTCGACCTGGGCCGTGCCCTACCGCCAGGACTCGTGGGTGCTCTTCTACAACAAGGATCTCTTCACGAAGGCGGGCGTCGCCGAGCCCGACGGGTCGTGGACCTGGGACGACTACGAGAAGGCCGCCGAGCAGCTGACCACCAAGCTCGGTGCCGCCGGCTCCGCCGCCCTCGGCACGTACGAGCACAGCTGGCAGTCCACCGTGCAGGGCTTCGCGAACGCGCAGAGCCCCGACGCGAACATCCTCGACGGCGACTACGGCTACCTGAAGCCGTACTACGAGCGCGCCCTCGCGCTCCAGGACGCCGGCGCCCAGGTCGAGTACAACACCGTGACCGCCAACAAGCTCACCTACCAGGCCGAGTTCGGCAAGCAGCAGGCGGCCATGATGCCCATGGGCACCTGGTACGTGGCGACCCTCATCGCCCAGCAGGCCAAGGGCGAGGCCGACGCCTTCTCGTGGGGCTTCGCGCCGATCCCGCAGTACGACTCCTCGACGACCGGCACCTCGAAGACCCCGGTGACCTTCGGCGACCCGACCGGCTTCGCGATCAACAAGGCAGCGGATGCCACCAAGCTCGCCGCCGCGAAGAAGTTCCTCGCCTTCGCCTCCGGGGAAGAGGGCGCGCAGGTGCTCGCGGGCCTCGGCATCACGCCGGCGCTCACCAGCGACGCCGTCGCGAAGACGTACTTCGCCGTCAAGGGCGCGCCCACCGACGAGCTGTCGTCGTTCGCGTGGTCGACGCACGAGACCAAGCCGGAGAACCCCACCTCGGCCAAGACCGCGGCCGTGCAGAACATCCTGCTCGACCTGCACACCGCCGTCATGTCGGGCTCGACGTCGATCGACGACGCGATCAAGACCGCCGAAGACCGCGTCAAGAGCGAGGTCGGCGTCGGCTGACCCGCGCATCGCCGGCCGGCCCGGGAGTCCTCCCGGGCCGGCCACCCCTGAGATCCCCTCACGATCTGGAGACCCCATGGCGACCATCGCCGACACGCGCCCGCAGGCGCCGAAGACCGGGCGAGACCGCGGGCCCCGCCCCGCGCGCCGCCGGTCGCGCCTGACGCTGCGCAGCACCCTCATCGGGTGGAGCTTCATCCTTCCCAACTTCCTGGGCTTCGCGGCTCTGACGCTCGTGCCCGTCGTCACGCTCTTCTACATGTCGATGACGAACTGGAACGTGTTCGGCTCGTCGGCGTTCGTCGGCCTGGCGAACTTCCAGCGCCTGCTCGGCGACGGAAGCTTCCGCATCGCCCTGCTGAACACGCTCTACTACGCGGCTCTGCACATCCCGCTGACGATGATCGTCGCGCTCGGGCTCGCGCTCCTGTTGAACAACAAGCTGCGGGGGGTCGCGTTCTTCCGCACCGCCGCCTTCTTCCCCTACATCACCTCGATCGTCGCGATCGCCGTGGTGTGGAACCTGCTCTTCAGCCCGGAGTACGGCCCCATCAACGAGATCCTGCGGTTCTTCGGGCTGCAGAACCCGCCCGGGTGGCTCACCTCGTCGGAGTGGGCGATGCCCGCCGTCGTCATCATCAGCACCTGGCGCGACATGGGCTACTACATGATCCTCTTCCTCGCGGGGCTCCAGACCGTGCCGCGCGAGCTGCACGAAGCCGCCCGCGTCGACGGAGCGAACGTGTGGCAGCGCTTCGTCAACGTCACCCTGCCGTGCCTGCGACCGACCACGTTCTTCGTCACGGTCATGCTCACGATCAACTCGTTCAAGATCTTCGACCTGATCCTCGTGATGACCCAGGGCGGGCCCGGTCAGTCGACCCTCGTGCTGTCGCAGTTCATCTACCAGAAGGGCTTCCAGGAGAACCAGTTCGGGTACGCGTCCGCGGCATCCATCGTCCTGTTCCTCCTGTGCATCGTCGTGACGCTCGTGCAGTTCTTCCTCAACAAGAAGCGGGACGCCTGATGACCGATCTCCTCGTTCCCGACGCGACCCGCACGCTCGTCACCGCGGGCGCCAAGCCGCCGCGCCGCCGTCCGGTCGCCGGAGCCCACCCCGCCCGGCGCGTGGGCCGTGTCATCGGCTACGCGGTGATGATCCTCGCGGCCGCGGCCCTGCTGCTGCCGTTCTTCTGGATGATCATGAGCTCGCTCAAGACGCCCAACGACGTCTTCAGCGCCCCCGTGAAGTGGCTCCCCGAGACGTGGGTGTGGAGCAACTACGTCGACATCTGGACGCAGTCCGGCATGCTCACCTGGATCCGCAACACCCTCGTGCTCGCGGTCGTGGTGACGTTCCTGCAGGTGCTCACCGGCTCGTTCGCCGCGTACGGGTTCTCGCGCATGCGCTTCCCCGGACGCGACGTGCTGTTCCTCGTCTACATCGGGACGATCGCCGTGCCGTGGCAGTCGTACATGATCCCGCAGTTCATCCTGCTGTCGAACCTCAAGGTCTCGAACACCCTCTGGGCGATCATCCTCATCCAGGCCTTCGGCGCGTTCGGGGTGTTCCTGATGAAGCAGTACTACGACACCATCCCCGAAGACCTGTCCGAGGCCGCGCGTCTCGACGGCCTGAGCGAGTACGGCATCTGGGCGCGCATCATGCTCCCGCTGTCGGTCCCCGCGATCGCGAGCCTGACGATGCTGACCTTCGTCAGCACGTGGAACGACTACCTCGGCCCGCTCATCTACCTGCGCAACCCCGACCTCTGGACGATCCAGCTGGGTCTGCAGAGCTTCGTCAGCACGCTCTACGACGCCAACTACGCGCTGCTGTTCGCGGGCCTGACGATGTCGGTCGTCCCGATCGCGGTCGTCTTCCTCCTCGGCCAGAAGTACTTCGTCGAGGGCATCGCCACCAGCGGAATGAAGGGCTGAGCCGTGCGCCGCATCTCCCACGACACCTACGCGAGCATCTTCTCCACCGTCTACCTGGGTCTCATGGTCAACGTGATGCTGCTCGTCGGCTGCGCACCCCTGGTGTTCCTGTTGGTGACGACCGACCCGGCCGCGTCGTGGCCGCTGCTGCTGATCGCGACGCCCCTCTGCGGACCCGCGCTCGTCGGGGCGCTGACGACCTTCCGCGCGCACGGCCTGGGGGAGGGGCGGATCGTCCGCTCCTTCTGGACCGGGTGGCGCCGCAGCGCGGGGAAGGCCCTCGCGGTGGGGGCGATCGTGGCCGCCGTGCTCGCGATCGTGCTCGTGGACGTGCACGCCGTGTCCGCGGCATCCTGGTCCGTCGTCGTCGTGCCGCTCTGCGCCACGATCGCGCTGCTCGCGCTGGCCACCGCGCCGGTGGCGCTCACCGCGCTGGCCGAGGCGCCGGGCACGCCGCTGCGGGTCCTGCTGTCGACGGCGGCCGTGCTGGCCGTCCGTCGCTGGTACCTCAGCGCGGTGAGCCTCCTCGTGCTCGTCGGTCAGGCGGCTCTGTTCGTGACCTCTCCCGCGCTGGCGCTCGGCCTCACCGCCGCGCCCGCGCTGTACCTGATCTGGGCGAACGCCCGCTTCGCCCTCCGCCCCGTGCTTCCGGCCGACGCCACCGTCGCCGCCGTCTGATCCGAAGGACCTCCCCCGCATGACGACCTCGCCTCCCCCCACCGGCGTGCGCACGGCCCGCGTCGACACCGACCGCGCCATCGCGCAGGTGCTCGCCACGATCCGCGCCAACATCGACGCCTTCGGCACGCGCTACCCCGACGACACCACCCGCGACAACCGCTACCCGCTGCGCCCCGCCGTTCCCGGCTTCGCGGAGGGCGCCAACCGCGGCTGGACGACCAGCTTCTGGCCCGGCATGCAGTGGATCGCGTACGAGCTCACCGGCGACGACGTGTACCGGGATGCCGCCCTCGCCCACGCCGCCGACTTCGGTCGCCGCGTGCACGACGGCGAAGACCTCGACACCCACGACCTCGGCTTCCTCTACACGCTGTCGTGCGTCGCCCCCGCGCGACTGCTCGACGACGAGGACGCCCGGGCGAGCGCGCTCGCCGCGGCCGACCACCTGATGACGCGCTACCTGCCGTCGGCGGGCATCATCCAGGCCTGGGGCGACCTCGCCGACCCCGCCCAGCGCGGGCGCACGATCATCGACAGCCTCATGAACATGCCCCTGCTGACCTGGGCGGCCGAGCAGACCGGCGACGACCGGTACCGCGAGGTGGTCGCACGCCACACCGTCGAGCTGCGCCGGCAGATCCTCCGCCCCGACGGCTCGACCTTCCACACCTTCTACTGGGATGCCGAGACCGGGGAGCCTCTGCGCGGGGCGACCGAACAGGGCGCCTTCGACGACTCCTGTTGGGCGCGCGGTCAGGCGTGGGGCATCTACGGCTTCGCGATGAACCATCGCGCGACGGGAGAGGCGGGGCTGCTCGAGGCCTCCCGCATCTGCGCCGAGTACTTCCTCGCGCACCTGCCCTCCGACGACGTGCCGTACTGGGACCTCGTCTACAACGACGGCGCCGACGCCCCGCGCGACAGTTCGGCGGGCGCGATCGCGGTGTGCGGTCTCTACGAGCTCGCCGAGGTCGACCCCGAGAACGCCGAGCGCTGGCGTGCCGCGGCCGACCGCATCCTGACCTCGCTCATCGCCCACTACACGCCGACGAGCGCCGCGGACGCCGACACCGTGCTGCTGCACAGCGTCTACGACCTGCCGAAGAACGTCGGCGTCGACGAGGGCACCCTCTGGGGCGACTACTTCTACTTCGAGGCCCTCGCCCGCGCCGCCCGCCCCGACTGGCGGCCCGCGTGGTGAGGCTCGCCCGCGTCGGCGACCGCTCGGTCGCGCTGCTGGCGGGGCGCGCGGGAGATCGGATGCTCGACCTCGGCCCCCGCCCGCTGCCCGAGCTGTTCGCCGAGCTCGACGGCATCCGTTCCCTCGTGCAGCGGACGGATGCCGAGACCCTGCCGCCGCTGGACCCCGCGGCGCTGCGTGCCCCGGTGGTGCCGCGCACGATGCTCTGCCTCGGCTACAACTACCGCGGACACGTGCCTGACGGCGTCGACCCCACCGCCGACGACCCGGCCAGTCCCGACGTCTTCGTCAAGACGGCGAACACCTTCGGTGGTCCGAACGACCCTGTGGCGATCCCCGCCGTCGCCGACGACGTCGACTACGAGGGCGAGATCGCCGTCGTGATCGGCCGGCGCGCGCACGCGGTGAGCGTCGACGACGCCCTGTCGTACGTGGCGGGCTACACGCTCCTGAACGACGTGTCCGACCGCTCGTGGCAGCGCAAGCAGAGCCAGTGGGCGCTCGGCAAGTGCTTCGACGGATTCGCCCCGCTCGGGCCGTGGATGGTCACCGCCGACGAGGTCGACCCCCAGGACCTCCTCGTCGAGGTCGTGCGCGACGGGGAGGTCACCGTGTCGCAGTCGACGGCGACCACCATCTTCTCGGTCGCCTTCGTCGTTCACCACCTGAGCCAGGTCGTCACGCTCGAGCCCGGCGACGTCATCTCGACCGGCACCCCTCAGAAGCTCCCCGCCGCGCAGGACGCGCACCGCCCGCTCGCCCCCGGCGACGCGGTCACCGTGCGCGTCGGCGGCATCGGCGAGCTGACCACCACGTTCCTCGCACCCCCGGGAGTCTCCGCATGATCCTCGACACCTTCCGCCTCGACGGCCGCGTCGCCGTCGTCACCGGCTCGAGCCGCGGGCTCGGTCAGGGCGCGGCCCTCGCGCTCGCCGAGGCCGGAGCCGACCTCGTGCTCATCGACCGCGGCGACGCTTCGCACACCGCCGAGCTCGCGCGCGGACTCGGGCGCCGCGTGCACACGGTGCGGCGCGACTTCGCCACGGCCACGCCCGCCGAGCTCGCCTCGGCGATCGACGAGGCCGCCGACGCGCTCGGCCGTATCGACATCCTCGTCAACAACGCGGGCACGATCCGCCGCGCTCCCGCCGCCGAGCACGCCACGGCGGACTGGGACGAGGTGATGGCGGTCAACGTCGACGCGGTGTTCCACCTGTCGCAGGCCGCCGGGCGCCGCATGATCGCGCAGGGCTGGGGACGCATCGTCAACGTCGCCTCGATGCTGTCGTTCCAGGGCGGCATCCTCGTTCCGGGATACGCCGCGTCGAAGCACGCGGTCGCGGGGCTGACCAAGGCGCTCGCGAACGAGTGGGCGGCCTCCGGCGTCACCGTCAACGCGATCGCGCCGGGCTACATGGCGACCGACAACACCGCGCCCATCCGCGCCGACGCCGAGCGTGAGGCGTCGATCATGGCCCGTATCCCCGCCGGCCGGTGGGGCACGCCCGGCGACCTGCAGGGCGCGTTCGTGTTCTTGGCGTCCGATGCCGCCGCCTACGTCACCGGGGCCGTGATCCCGGTCGACGGCGGGTGGCTCGTGCGCTGACCCGCACCCCGTATCGCCCGGCCCGCACCCACCCGACCCCCGCCTCGCCCGCCCCGGGCCTCGACCCCAGGAGAACCGCATGACCACCTCCCTCCCCCAGCGCTACGCGACCCACCCCGAGCAGATCCCCGGGATGACCACGGCCGATCTGCGCGAGCGCTTCCTCATCGACGACGTCTTCGTCGCCGGCGAGGTGCGTCTGACCTACACGCACCACGACCGCATCGTGCTGGGGGGCGCCGTGCCCGCCGGCACCGCGCTCGCGCTCACGGGTTACCCCGAGATCCGCAGCGACTACTTCCTCGAGCACCGCGAGCTCGGCATCGTCAACGTCGGCGGCGCCGGAACCGTGACCGCCGACGGCGAGGTCTACGAGCTCGTCACCGGAGCCTGCCTGTACCTCGGTCGCGGTATCCGTGACGTGGTCTTCGCCGATGGAGCGGATGCCGCGGGCGCGCAGTTCTACCTCTTCTCCGCCCCCGCGCACACGGCCTACCCCGCAGCCCTCGTCTCGCCCGGCGAGGGGACCGTGCGCGAGCTCGGCGACCAGCTCACGAGCAACCGCCGCACCCTCAACCAGTACATCCACGAGAACGGCGTGAAGAGCTGCCAGATCGTGATGGGGGTGACGCAGCTGCATCCGGGATCGATGTGGAACACCATGCCAGCCCACACGCACGACCGCCGCACCGAGTGCTACCTGTACTTCGATCTGCCCGACGACTCCCGCGTCGTGCACCTCATGGGCGAGCGCGACGAGACCCGGCACCTGATCGTCGGCGACCGCCAGGCGATCATTTCGCCGAGCTGGTCGCTGCACTCCGGAGTCGGCACCGCGGCCTACTCGTTCGTGTGGGCGATGGCGGGCGAGAACCAGTCGTTCGACGACATGGATGCCGCGCCCATCACCGACCTGCGCTGATGGCGGCCGCGACCCCCGCCGCCACGGCACCCGCCCGGCCTCCCGTGCTGCTCGCCGTCGGGGAGACGATGGCGATGCTCGCACCCGCCGACGGGGCGGGAGTGGTCGAGGCGACCGACTTCCTCGTCGACGCGGGCGGTGCCGAGTCGAACGTGGCCGCGCACGCCGCGGCGCTCGGCATGACCGCGCGCTGGTGGAGCCGCCTGGGCGCCGACGCTCTGGGTGACCGCGTGCTGCGGCAGGTCGCGGGTCGCGGCGTCGACGTCTCGCTGGTCGAGCGCGACCCGGCGCACCCCACCGGGCTCTACGTCAAAGACCCGGGGCGCGGGGTGAGCTACTACCGGCGAGGCTCCGCGGCATCCGCCTTCTCGATTCCGGATGCCGCGCACCCGGCCCTCGACGACGTCGACGTGCTGCACGTCTCAGGCATCACCGCAGCCCTCTCCGACACCGCGCGCGACTTCCTCGACGCCGCGATCACCCGAGCCCGCGGCGAGGGCGTCACCGTCAGCTTCGACGTGAACCACCGCGCCGCGCTCTGGTCGGCGGCCGAGGCCGCGCCCGTGCTGCGCGCGCTCGCCGCCCGGGCCGACATCGTCTTCGTGGGTCGCGACGAGGCCGAGGCCCTCTGGGGGACCCCCACCGATGCCGACGTGCGGGCGCTCCTCCCCGAGGTCGCCGAACTCGTGGTGAAGGACGGCGACGTCGGCGCGACCGTCTTCGCGGGCGAGGACCGCGTCTTCGTCCCCTCGCTGCCGGTCGAAGTGCTCGACGCGGTGGGCGCGGGCGACGCCTTCGCCGGGGGCTATCTCGCCGCCCGCGCGGCCGGGGCCGCGGCATCCCACCGCCTCCGCTCCGGCCACGAGCGCGCCGCCCTCACGCTCCGCACCTACGGCGACTCCCTGCACGACGCCGCCCACCCCGACAGGACTCCCGCATGACCCCTCCCGACGATCCTGCGGGGGATGGGCCGCGAGCGGTCGCTGGCCCTCGCGACCACGGCGTGGGACCTCGGCATCGACAGCGTCGAGGTCCCCCTGCAGACCCCCGCCGACGAAGAAGCCCTGCGCGCCGTCTGCGCCGCGGGTGCCGAGCGCGGGCGGATCGTCTGCGCCGGGACGATCATCGATCCGGCGCAGGTGCCCGTGGCCGTCGCGGCCGGGGCGGCGTATCTCGTGTCGCCGGGGCTCGACCCGGCGATCGTCGCCGCGGCCCGGGCGCACGGCATCCCGATCCTCCCCGGCGTCGCGACCCCCAGCGAGGTGCAGCTCGCGGTCTCGCTCGGGCTGCGCTGGCTCAAGGCGTTCCCCGCGACCTGGCTGACCCCCGCGTGGTTCCGCGTGATCCGCGGACCCTTCCCCGACGTGCGGTTCGTCGCGACGGGCGGTCTCGACGCGGGCAACGCGGTGGAGTTCCTGGATGCCGGTGTCCGCGTCGCCGCGGTCGGCTCGGCGCTCGAGGATCCGGCGCAGCTCCCGCGCCTCGCCGCCCTGCTGTCACGGTCGGC
>JARBUN010000047.1 GCA_029239635.1 Microbacterium sp.
CAGCACGGGCATGATGAAGCTCACGCCGGCGTCGTCGGGGGGAACGGGCGCGTCTCTTCCGCCGGGGGTCGGGAGCAGCATCCCTCGATCCTTTCACGCGGCACCTGGCCGGTACCCTGGAACGATGCCCCTCGTCCGCGACGCCCGACTCGCCGTCGGCCTCCTGCGGAAGGCCGTCGCCACGCGCACCGCGCGGCGCGATCTGCACCGTGCTCTCGCCGCCCGCGGGCCCCTCCCGGAACAGACGTTCCGCATCGCGGTGTACTTCGCCGACGGTGCGGTGAACATGTATCAGATGCGCCAGTGGTACGCACCGCTACGCGAGCTCGCCGAGACGTGGCCGGTCGTCGTGATCAGTCGAGCGATCCGCGGTGCGGACGCGCTGCTGAAGGACGGGGAGCTGCCGGTGGCCTATGCGCCCACCGTGCGCGATGTCGAACAGGTGCTGGCCGAGCAGGACATCCGTCTCGTGTTCTACGTGAACCAGAACACGCGCAACTTCCAGATGTTCCGCTACGGCCGCCGGTGGCACGTGTTCATCAACCACCTCTGGGACTACGACCTCGACCGGCGGACGTACGCGATCGGCCGTCCGCAGGCCGACCACGCGGCCGGTGAGCCGCCGTACCCCGCCGACGACCGCACGGTGGTGCTGTACGCGCCGACGTGGGAGGGTGACCGGCCCTCGGCCCACTACGGCTCGATCCGCACGCACGGGGAGGCCCTCGTGTCGGCGCTGCTCGCGACGGGCCGACACCGCGTCGTCTACCGTCCACACCCCCGCTCCGGGGTCGTCGACCCCGAGTACGGCGCGGCGAACGCGCGGATCATCGCCGCTCTGACCGCCGCGAACCGGGCCGACCCCTCGGCTCACCACGTCCACGACACCTCGCCCACGCTCGGGTGGCAGCTGCGGTCGACGGATCTCGCCGTGCTCGACATCTCGGCGATGGTCTATGACCGGCTCGCCTTCTCGGCTCCGCTGCTCATCACGCGCCCGAGCGACCCCGAGGCCGAGGTCGACGCGGCCGGCTACCTCTCCGCGTGCGAGTGGCTGGATGCCGAGTCCTCGGGCGACATCGTCGCCCAGGCCGACCGCGTGCTCGGCGACCCCGAAGCCGTGGAGCGCCTGCATCAGTGGGTGCGGCACTACTTCGGGGACACCACCCCGGGCGCTTCGACCGCGCGCTTCCGCGCCGCCGTCGACGAGCTCATGGACCGCTGGGAGACCTGGCACGCCCGTGAGGGCGATCGTCCGGACTAGTCGGCGGGGGCGAGGCGTCCGATCGCCGCCAGGGGGATGCCGAGCCAGTCGGGGCGGTTCCGCGTCTCGTAGATCGCTTCGTAGACGGCCTTGTCGAGCTCGAACGCCGCGAGCAGGTCGCCGCCGCCCGGGATGCTGCCGCCGGTGGTCGCGGCGTAGCCGTCGAGGAACGCCTGCTGCGCGGCGATGACCCACGCACGGACCAGGGCGCCGTCGTCGTCCGCGATCGCCCCCGAGACGTAGTCGAAGGAGCGGAGCATCCCCGCGACATCGCGCACGGCGAGGTCGGGGAGGACCCGTTCCTCCATCGGGCGGAGGGGTTCGCCTTCGAAGTCCAGGAGCACCCAGCCGTTGCTCGGCGTGTAGAGCACCTGACCGAGGTGCAGATCGCCGTGGACACGCTGGAGGGCGGGCCACGCCTGCGCCCCGGCGCGCGCGTACACCTCTCGGATGCGGTCGACGTGAGGCGCGATGGCCGGCACCTCGCTCACCGCGATGGCGAGGCGACGGTCCCACGCGCCGACCACCGCAGCGCGGTCCGCGGCCTCGGGCGCACGCGTGGGGAAGGCCGCGGCGAGAGCCACGTGCATGCGCGCCACGGCCTCGCCGAGCGCACGGGCGGGTTCGCGGAAGTCCTCGTCGGCGCGCGCGGCGGTGAGCGCCACCCGCCACGCGTCCTCGACCCCCTCGAAGAACTGCTGCGCGAAGGCGAGCGACCCCGTGACCGAAGCGCCTGTGGGAGAGGCCCACGTGCCCCGCACCTCGCCGATCGCGGCCGGGACGAAGGTCGCGCCGGCGGCGGCGAGGGCCGTCGGCAGTTCGACGTCGGGGTTCACCCCGCTGTTGACCTGGCGGAAGAGCTTGCAGATGACCGCGACGCCGTCGGGCCCGACCTCGTCCGGGCGGAAGATGATCGAGGTGTTGGACTGCTCGCCGCTCAGCACCCGTGCGATCGCGCGCGGGGCGGGAGCGCCGATCTGCGGGGAGGGAAGGGTGAGCGCGCTCAGACCGGGGTCTCGCGACAGCTCGGCGCCCGCAACGGTGACAGCGCGGTAGAGCAGATCCGTGAACGCCTCGTCGGTGGTGGCATCCGCCCACACCGTGTCGTCGGACGCGGGACCGATGAGGCTTCCCGGCGGGACGCTTCCCGCCGGACGCTTCACCACCGGGACCTGGTACACGACGGACGGCTCGGCCACGTCGTCGCGCACGAGCAGGATCCGTGTTTCCGGTGCGGCCACCTCCCACGACGCGACCACGCTCAGCCGGGGGTCGCGTCCCTTGGTGCCGTACCAGCGCTGCCGCGGCATCCAGACCGCGAGGAGATCGAGGAGGTCGCCCATGCCGCGAGAGTAGCCCGACGAAGCGATCGTCGCGCGGGTCTTGCGCCCGAGGTCCGTGGGATGAGAAGGGCTCAGGATGCCGCGTCGCCGGCGTCGTCGATCGGCGGGGTCTTGCGTCGAGGCAGAGCCTTCCGCGCGATCGTTCCGGTCCGTCGGCCCGCGCCGCCCACGGCGCCGGCGATCGCATCGCCGACGCGCTGCACGCCGTGGACGGCGGCGTGCTCGAGGCGCTCGGCTCCGGGACGCGGCTCGATGTCGGCGGGAAGGGTGAGCGGGGGAGCGCCGAATGCGCGACGGGAGTTCACGAGGACCCGCCGACCGAGGATGTGATTGCCGGCTCCGCCCACGACCGCGCCCACGCCGAACGGCAGGGCCTTGCCCAGCCACGACGCCCCGCCGCGCGCGGCGAACTGTCGCGCGAACGTCGTCTTGAGGCGGTCGACGAGCGGGCCGACGGCAGCGCGGGGGAGCGTCTTCGTGACGAGATCGCCCCAATAGGTGGACCTGCTCGCCCCGCGTCCGGCCGCTTGCGCGGCCAACTGGGCGACGAGGTCGGTGCCCTCTTTGCCCAGCATGAGCGTGAGGACGAGAGCGCGTGCGCGGTCGGGGTCGTCGATCGCGACCCCGTGGACCTCGGCGATCGACTGTGCGTACAGCGCAGTCGCCTCGAGGAACCCGATCGTCTCGACCCCGCTGAGGGCGAGCGTGATGCCGGTGGTGATCCCCGGCACCACCGCGGTCGCCCCCACCGCCGCCCCACCCGTTGTGACGGCGGTGAGGTAGCGACGCTCGAGGATCCGCAGGATCTCCGCGGAGCTGGCATCCCGATGTCGGAGCCGGATGCTACGCAGGTGCGCGAGCACGACGGGGCGCTGCACAGCCAGGGCCCGGTCGAGGAGACGGATGAACGCGGGGTGTTCCTCGGACCCGACCGGCGGGAGCCCGCCCTTCCAGGGAGCGTCGTCGGACAGGGAGTGGATGCGATGCACCTTCTCAGCCATACCGCCATCCTCTCTTGGGACCGGTGACGAGGGCGGCGCCTTGACGAGCGCCGCGAGACGGGCCCCTCGTCGGATCAGACGAAGAGGTTGGCCCGCTCCAGGTCCTCGGCGAAGTCGACCTCGACGGCATACAGGTCGGAGATGTCGAGCGGTTCGACGCGGAGTCCGTCGTGGGTGATCGCGAGCTCGATGCCGCGCTCGAAGTAGTCCTGATCGCCGACCCGCTGCAACTGGCGCATGAGCGCCTTCTTGTCGCGCGACGAGATGTAGTTGATGCCGACGGCCTCGCCGACGCCGTGCACGACGACCTTGGAAAGCTCTTTGACGAAGCCCTCGGCGTCGACGGTGTACTTCACTTCTTCGTCACCGACGCTGGCGGTGTCGACGGTCACGAACGAGCGATCGTGTTCGATGAGGTCGGCGGCGCGGCCCAGCACTCGCGGGTCGAAGACCACGTCGCCGTTCATCCACAGCACGCCGGCGCGTCCGGTGTTGGCGAGCGCGCGGAGCAGGCTCTTCGACGTGTTGGTCTGGTCGTAGCGATCGTTGTAGACGTAGTCGGCCTCGGGGAAGGCATCGACGATCGTCTCGGCGCGGTAACCGACCACGGTGGTGATGCGCGCGTCGCGGCCGAACGCGGCACGGATGTTGTCGTGCTGCTGCTGCATGATGCTGCGGCCGTCGGCGAGCGGGGTGAGGGGTTTCGGCAGGCTGCGGCCGAGCCGCGAGCCCATGCCCGCGGCGAGGATCACGATCTGAACAGTCAAGGCTGGCTCCTGGGGGGATGAGTCGTCATGTCCGGTTCACCGGAATGTCACGCCTTCGTGTTCTCTCGATGCTAGCGAAGGGCATACCGGGAATGGCATTATTCGCCCGACTCGTTGTGGTTTCGTGATCGGCTACACCATGTCGCCTCTCGTCGCCTCGGGTACGGCGGTGTCGGAGGGGCTTGCTAGTTTGGAGTGATGACAGCGTCGCTGCCGCAGCCCCAAGAATCGTCCGCCCCTCGGTCGGACGGCGATGCGGTGAGCGCCGATCCCACGCCCGAGACGCCTCCCACGCCGAAGCCCCGCACTCCGCGCGCTCCCCGCGCGACGACCCCGCGGGCCCCTCGCGCCTCGACCGCGCGCACGCCGCGGAAGGCGGCCGCCACGCCCGACACGCCGGAGACGGACGAAACCGGCAGCGCACCGACGACGCCGCGTCCGACGAAGAAGCCCGCCGCGAAGAGACCGGCTGCTCCGCGAAAGCCCGCCGCCCCGCGGAAGCCGGCGACGCCGCGTCAGTCCGCGGCATCCCGCCCGTCCACGGTCGGTGCCGCGTCGGAGACCGTCTCCGCTCCGGCGGTTCCCGACGACATCATCGTTCCCCCGCGTCCGCCCCTGCCTCCCGTCGCAGGGACTCCCGCCCCGGCGGAGTCCCTTCCCGTGGACTCGTCGGGGCACGACGGCTCGAGCGAGGCGGCGACCGTCGCGGATGCCGGTCTCCCAGAGCCGGTGACCGTCGACGCGGACTCCGATCCGGTGGAGGGCCCTGCGGTCGACGTCGCCGACGAGCCGGCGGTCGCGACCGAAGAAGCCAGCGACGCCGTCGCGGCCTCCGCGGAGCCGGTGCACGCGGAGACGGCCGAGGATCCCACGCCGGCGGATGCCGCTGTCGAAGAGCCCGTGGTGGCCGCCCCCGATGCGTCCGGTCCCGCGAAGGAGACGACCGAGGAACGCTCCATCGAGACTGCATCCGCGGACGAGCCGGCCGAGCCCGGTCCCGTGGAGGAGACCGTCGAGTCGGTCGAGCCCGGCCTGACAGAGCAGACCGTCGAGCCCGCCCCCGCTGAGGACGGCGTCGAAGGGCAGATCGTCGACGCTCCGACCGCGGAGGCGGTCGAAGAGACTTCGCCGCGCGTCCGCGACGATGCCCGCGGCGAGGGTACGGACGTGGCGAGCGACGACATCGCGTCGGTCGAAGACCCGACGCCGGCCGATGCGCCGGTGGAGGACGCGACGCTTGTCGATGCTCCGGTGGAGTCTCCGACGCCGGTCGAGGAGCCGCTGGGGGAGGACGACGCTCCGGTCGAGGCGAGCGCCGCGACCACCGCGGGAGCCGCCATCGGAGTCGCCTCGGTCGAGTCCCCGACGTCCACGGATGCCGACAACGCGACCCCCGCGCTGACGCTGCGCAACGTGACCAAGACGTTCGGCGAACTGCGCGCGGTCGACGGGATCGACCTCACCATCCCCGCCGGATCGTTCTACGGCCTCGTCGGCCCGAACGGCGCGGGCAAGACGACGACCCTGTCGATCATCGCCGGCCTCCTCCGCGCGGACGGGGGAACGGTCTCGATCAATGGTGTGGACGCGGCGAAGAACGCGCGCGCCGCCAAGAAGATGATCGGGGTACTCCCGGATCGATTGCGCACATTCGACCGTCTGACCGGTCGCCAGCTGCTGTCCTACTACGGCGCCCTACGGGGTCTGCCCGCGGCGCTCGTCGAGAGTCGTTCCGCGGATCTCGCGCGTGCCTTCGACCTCGTGGACGCCCTCGCACGCCCCGTGTCCGACTATTCCGCGGGCATGACGAAGAAGGTCATGCTTGCTGGGGCCATGATCCACTCTCCGCGTCTGCTCGTCCTCGACGAGCCGTTCGAAGCGGTCGACCCTGTCTCGAGCGCGGTGATCCTCGACATCCTCGGCGCGTACGTCGCGCACGGGGGGACGGTCATCCTGTCCAGCCACGGAATGGAACTGGTCGAGCGTGTGTGCTCGCGCGTCGCCGTCATCGTGTCGGGCCAGGTGCTCGCCGAAGGAACGGTCGACGAGGTGCGCGGCGAAGCGAGCCTCGAGCAGCGCTTCCTCGAACTCGCGGGCGGTCTCGGCGACGTGGAGGGCCTGGAGTGGTTGCACACGTTCTCCGGCTGAGGCTGGCCATGATGCTCGGCGCCCTGCGAGGCGACCGAGACGACGTCCTCCGTCGGGTGGTCGGTCTCGTCGTGCTCATCGCCGGGACGATCTTCGCGGCCGTGAACGCGAGCGGTCTCGGTGAGGTCGATCGCCTCACGGCGGGAATCGTGACCGTTCTCGCCGGCTCCGCGATCACGCTGGGTTTCGCGGTGGGCCCCCCGGTGACGGCGTCCGTCGACCCGCTCGACCCGCGGCGCTTCGCCGTCGTCGGACCGGAGCCGCGACCGCTCGCCGGCGCGCTGCTCGTCGCGGGGTTCCTGAGCGTTCCCGTCCTCGCCGTTCTGGTGCTCGCGATCAGTGTCGCGATCGCCTGGAGCGAGCAGGGTGTCGGCGTCTTCGCGACGGTCGCCTCGATCGTCCTCGGACTGACCACTTGCGTGCTCCTGGTCCGCGTCAGCATGGCCCTCGGCGCCCTGGTCAAGCGTCCGCGCCAGTCCCGCGAGCTCGCGGGCGTCTATCTCGTCGCCGTGCTGGTCGTCGTGGTCCCGGTGGCGGTCTTCCTCGGCTCTCTCGAGTGGCGCGGAACCGTGCCCACCCAGCTCGTCTCCGCCGCCGAGGTGCTGGCCTGGACACCGGTCGGTGCCGCGTGGGGAATCGCCCTCGCGCCGACGCCGGGAGCAGCGGTCGGGAGCGCGGTCGTCGCCGTCGCGACCGTGGCGGTGCTCACCGCGGTCTGGTTCGTGCTGGTGCGGATCCTGCTCACGACCACCCCTCGGCCGGTCGCCGTGCGCGAGCGCGGGGGCCTCGGGTGGTTCGCTCTGCTCCCGGGTACGCCCGGCGGCGCCGTGGCCGCTCGCAGCCTCTCGTACTGGCTGCGTGACCGTCGATACCTCGTGAACATCGTGGTCGTGCCGATCGCGGCGGTGCTGTCGATGGTCCCGCTCGTCGTGGCCGGCGTGCCGATCGAGGTCGCGGCGCTGTTGCCCGTGCCGATCATGGCGCTCTTCTTCGGGTGGCTCCCGCACAACGACCTCGCGTACGACTCCACGGCCCTGTGGATGCACATCGCGAGCGGGGTGCGCGGCCTGTCCGACCGGATCGGGCGACTCGTGCCCGTCCTCCTGATCGGGCTCCCCATCCTCGCCGTCTCGATTCCCCTCGCGATCGTCGCGCACGGGCGGTGGGCGTTCCTGCCCGCGCTCATCGGCGTCTGCGCCGCGCTGTTCCTCTCGGGGCTCGGTCTGTCCAGCATCTCGTCGGTCGTCGCGCCCTACGCGGTCTCGCGTCCGGGAGACAGCCCGTTCCAGCAGCCGCAGCGCACCGGCTCGGGCGGCGTTCTGGCTCAGGGTCTCGTCATGCTCGGATCGCTGTTGGCCGCGTCGCCCGCGCTGTGGTTCGCCGGTCGGGCCCTGGCATCCGATACCGAAGACGCCGTCGTCGCCCTGTGGGCCGGAGTCGCGGCCGGGGTGATCGTTCTGGTCGTCGGAGTCGCCGTCGGCGCCGCGCTGTTCGAGCGTCGCGGAACGCGTCTGATGGAGTTCGCCGAAGCGACGTGAGCGCTGCCCCGCACGCCGAACCGGTCCGCCGGCGGCACTCCGCGGCTACACTGGCACACCATGAGCACGCCTCTCGACAGCCCTGACAGCGGGGGTCTCGCGACCCTGGATCGTGAGCTCGAAGAGCTCATCCGCGAAGAGAACATCGAGCCGGGTGACCACGAGCGCTTCTCGCACTACGTCAAGAAAGACAAGATCCTCGAGTCGGCGCTGACCGGCAAGCCGGTGCGCGCGTTGTGCGGCAAGAAGTGGACCCCGGGGCGCGACCCGGAGAAGTTCCCCGTCTGCCCCCAGTGCAAAGAGATCTACGAGTCCCTCACGAAGTAGCGGTCTCTCGCCCGGCCTGGACGGCGCGACGACCGTGCGCGGCGGCTGAGCCCGCCGAAGCACGCGCTCCGCGCAGCCGCACGCCGGCGGCGCCGCGTCCGCGCAGCCGCACACCGGCGGCGCCGCGTCAGCGCGCGACCGTCGCCTCGCGGTACTCCGTCGCCAGAGCCGGATCGGCCTTGCTCAGCGCCAGAGCGCGCACCGGAAGCTCCTCGCGCACCCGCGCATGGTGCGCACGCGCGGCCTCCACTCCCGCGGGGCCGAGGGCCGCGGCATCCGCTTCCCCCTCCACCATCAGGGTCGCCTGAAGGGCGCGGGCGTCGGGGTGCTCGGCGGCGGTCGAGAGCTCCTCGAAGCCGTCGCTCACGATGATGAGCTCCGATGTCGCCGTGCCCTGGTCGAGCGTGCGGAAAGCCGCCTTACGTCCGCCGTGCGACGCCTTCTGCGCCGACGCCTTCGCCACGGCGACCCACGAGCCGTCGGTGGACTCGCGGGCGACGAGCTTGAAGACGAGCCCCGCGGTGGGAACGCCGGAGCCGGTCGAGACGGAGGTTCCGACGCCGTAGGAGTCGACGGGGGATGCCGCGAGTGCGGCGAGAGCGTACTCGTCGAGGTCGCTCGTCACGGTGATCCGCGTCTTCCTCGCGCCGAGCTCGTCGAGCAGGGCGCGCACCTCGCCGGCGACGATCGGGAGGTCGCCCGAGTCGATGCGGACGCCTCCGAGCTCGGGGCCGGCGACGCGGACGGCGGTACGGACCCCCTCGGCGATGTCGTAGGTGTCGATGAGCAGCGTGGTCCCGGTGCCGAGCGCGTCGATCTGCGAGCGGAACGCCTCTTCCTCGCTGTCGTGGAGCAGCGTCCAGGCGTGCGCCGCGGTCCCCATCGTGGGGACGCCCCAGCGGCGTCCGGCTTCGAGGTTGCTCGTCGCCGAGAACCCGGCGATGTACGCGGCACGTGCGGCGGCGACAGCGGCGCCCTCGCTCGCACGCCGCGAGCCCATCTCCGCGAGGGGCCGGTCGCCCGCGGCGACGCTCATCCGCGCGGCGGCGGTCGCGACGGCCGAGTCGTAGTTCAGGATGCTCAACGCGAGGGTCTCGAGCACGACCGCGTCGGCGAACGTGCCCTCGATCGTGAGGAGCGGTGAACCGGGGAAGTACACCTCGCCCTCGCGGTATCCCGACACGGAGCCCGTGAAGCGGTAGTCGGCGAGGTGGTCGAGGGTGGTGGCATCCACGATCCGGTTGTCGCGGAGGTAGCGCAGCTCGTCGTCGCCGAAGCGGAAGTCCTGGATGGCCTCGAGGAGCCGACCCGTGCCCGCGACCACGCCGAAACGGCGGCCGCCCGAGAGCCGACGCCCGAACACCTCGAACACGCAGCGGCGTGCCGCGGTGCCGTCGCGGAGCGCCGCGTCGAGCATCGTGAGTTCGTAGCGGTCGGTGTGCAGGGCGGTGCTACGCGTCATGGCGCCAGCCTATTCCGGCCCCGGGCCCGCGCCGCGCTCACGCCCCGCCGTGCGAAACTCCGGACTTTTCGACGGAGAGGTCCCGAACAGCCGGCAGAGTCGGCGCGACGCCTGATTTCTCAGGAGTTCGGCACGCTTCCCCACCGGCGACCTGCCCGCCCGACCCCGCCCGATAGGCTGGACCCCTATGGATGACGCGCCGATCGGGATCTTCGACTCGGGAGTCGGCGGCCTCACCGTCGCCCGGGCCGTGTCCCAGCAGCTGCCGCGCGAGTCGATCCTCTACATCGGCGACACCGCGCGGTCTCCCTACGGTCCGAAGCCCATCGCCGACGTGCGGCGGTACGCGCTCGAGGTGCTCGACACCCTTGTCGAGCAGGGCGTGAAGATGCTCGTGATCGCCTGCAACACCGCTTCCGCCGCGATGCTGCGCGACGCCAGGGAGCGCTACGACGTGCCCGTGGTCGAGGTCATCGGGCCCGCGGTCCGCACGGCGATGTCGACGACGCGCAACGGCCGCATCGGCGTGATCGGCACGGTCGGCACGATCGGCTCGCGCGCCTACCAGGACATGCTCGAGGTGAACGAGAACCTCACCGTGTTCGCCGAGGCCTGCCCGCGTTTCGTCGAGTTCGTCGAGGCCGGCGTCACCGACTCTCCCGAGGTCCTCGCCACCGCCGAGGAGTACCTCGCGCCGCTCCGCCACGCGGGCGTCGACACCCTCGTGCTCGGGTGCACGCACTACCCGTTCCTCGAGGGCGCGATCAGCTACGTGATGGGTCCCGACGTCAGTCTCGTGTCGAGTGACAGTGAGACCGCGAAGGACGTCTACCGCCAGCTCGTCTCCCGCGATCTTCTCGCCGGACCGGATGCCACCCCGAGACACCGCTACGAAGCCACCGGCTCCTCGGCCGACGACTTCCTCCGCCTGGCGCACCGCCTCATGGGCCGCGAGGTCCGCGAGGTGCAGCTCGTGCAGACCGGCGCCATCGACCTGCCGCGCTGAGGCGCGGCATCCGTTCCCGTTCCTCTGGAGGACCCCATGACCCGCAAAGACGGTCGCACCACCGACCAGCTCCGTCCCGTCACCATCGAGCGCGGCTGGTCGGCGCACGCCGAGGGCTCGGCGCTCATCACGTTCGGCGGCACG
Organism: Microbacterium sp.; assembly: GCA_029239635.1. Classification (GTDB taxonomy): domain Bacteria; phylum Actinomycetota; class Actinomycetes; order Actinomycetales; family Microbacteriaceae; genus Microbacterium. The sequence continues at coordinate 11,001 of JARBUN010000047.1, forward strand.
AAGGTGCTGTGCACCGCGTCGTTCACGAACGGCGTGCCGCGCTGGCTGACCGGCAAGGGCAAGGGCTGGGTCACGGCCGAGTACGCGATGCTCCCGCGCGCGACGAACAGCCGCAACGACCGCGAGTCGATCAAGGGCAAGGTCGGCGGTCGTACTCACGAGATCTCGCGCCTGATCGGTCGCGCGCTCCGCGCCGTCGTCGACACCAAGGCACTGGGCGAGAACACGATCGTCATCGACTGCGACGTGCTGCAGGCCGACGGCGGCACGCGCACCGCGGCGATCACGGGCGCGTACGTGGCCCTGGCGGATGCCATCGCCTGGGGTCGCGAGAAGAAGTTCATCGGTCAGCGGGCCGAGGTGCTGCGCGACTCGGTCGCCGCGGTGTCGGTGGGCATCATCGACGGCGAGCCGATGCTCGACCTCGCCTACGTCGAGGACGTCCGTGCCGAGACCGACATGAACGTCGTCGTCACCGGCCGCGGCCTGTTCGTCGAGGTGCAGGGCACCGCCGAGGGCGCGCCGTTCGACAAGGCGGAGCTCGACCGGCTGCTCGAGCTGGGCGTGAACGGGTGCGCCGAGCTGCGTGGCATCCAGACCGCGGCTCTCGAGGGCTGAGATGGCACGCGTCGTCCTCGCCACGCACAACCCGCACAAGGTCGAGGAGTTCCAGGCGATCGTCGCCGCGGTGCGCCCTGACCTCGAGGTCGTCGGCTACGACGGCCCCGAGCCCGTCGAGGACGGCGTCACGTTCGCCGCCAACGCGCTGATCAAGGCGCGCGCGGCCGCGGCGCACACGGGCCTCCCGGCTCTGGCCGACGACTCGGGCGTCGCCGTGGACGTGCTCGGTGGGTCGCCCGGGGTGTTCTCGGCGTACTGGGCGGGCCACAGGAAGGACGCCGGCGCCAACCTCGAGCTGCTGCTCGACCAGCTCTCGGACGTCGCGGATCCGCACCGCACGGCGCAGTTCGTGTCGGTGATCGCGCTCGTTCACCCCGACGGACACGAGGACACCGTCGAGGGGCGCTGGCCCGGCCGTCTCGCGACGGCACCGAGGGGCGACGGCGGCTTCGGGTACGACCCGATCTTCGTCCCCGAGGGTCAGACGCCGGGTGAGGAACGCACGGTGGGGCAGTGGTCGGCGGAGGAGAAGAACGCGCACTCGCACCGCGCGCGGGCGTTCCGTCATCTCGTGCCCCTTCTCCGGAAACTTTGAGCGTGTAGGAAGGAAGCGTGAAGCCCCTTCCCGCGGTGTCGATCATCGTTCCCGCCTACAACGAGGAGACCGTGATCGCGCAGTGTCTCGACGCGATCGTCCGGCAGACGGTGCCCGCCGCGGAGGTCCTCGTCGTCGACAACCGATCGACGGACGGGACGCGGGCCGTGGTCGAGCGCTTCATCGCGGAGCACCCGGGTGCCGGCATCCGGCTCCTCCGCCAGGATGAGCGGCAGGGTCTCGTCCCGACGCGGAACCTGGGGATGGATGCCGCCACGGGCGACGTGCTCGGGCGCATCGACGCCGACACGGCGATCAAGCCGGACTGGGTGGCGCAGGTGTCGCGCGTGTTCGCGTCGGGGAAGATCGACGCGGCCTCGGGCCCCGTCGAGTACTACGACCTGCCGCTGCGCGCGATCGGCCAGCAGATCGACGACGCGTTCCGCCGTCTCCAGGTCCGCCTGGCGGGTGACTTCGTGTTCCTCTTCGGCAGCAACATGGCCGTGCGGGCCGACGCCTGGCGCGACGTGCGCGAGCACCTCTGCGAGGACGAAGCCGACATCATGCACGAGGACCTCGACATCGCGGTGCACCTCGCTCTCGCCGGTCGACGCATCGGCTACTTCTCGAACATGGTCGCCGGCATCGGCGCGCGTCGCCTCGACGACCGCCCGCGCGATTTCCGTCGGTACATCGACCGCTTCGAGAACACGTACTCGGCCCACGGCATCCGGGATATGCGTCTGCGGGCGCCGATGGCGATCTTCCTCGGGGTGTACCCGGCGCTGCACGCGCACCGGCGGATCCAGGCCCAGCTGGCAGGCCTGCGGCGCTGACCCGGCGAGAGCGACACCCGTTCTCATTCCCGACAACCGCCAAAACACGCGGGTGGTGGTGCGTCCCGCCTAGCCTGGAGGGATGCACGATCACGCGCCCGCCGGTGGCATCCGGGATGCCGGCAACCGGCGTCTGCTCGCCACCGCCCTGACGCTCACGGCATCGGTGATGGTCGTGCAGATCGTCGGGGCGATCCTGTCGGGCTCGCTCGCGCTCCTCGCGGATGCGGCGCACATGTTCACGGATGCCGCAGCACTCGTCGTCGCCCTGATCGCGACGGCGATCGCCTCGCGCCCCGCCGACGACCGCCGGACCTTCGGGTATCAGCGTGCGGAGGTGCTCGGGGCGCTCGCGAACGGCGTCATCCTCATCGTCCTGTGCGCGTGGGTGGGGATCGAGGCCGTGCAGCGGCTCCTCACGCCCGCCGAGGCGGAGGTGCAGGGCGGGCTCATGCTCGTCGTCGCGGCGGTGGGCATGGTCGCCAACGCGATCTCGATGTGGGTGCTCAGCCGCGCGCAGAAGCGAAGCATCAACGTCCGCGGCGCGTACCTCGAAGTCCTCGGCGACCTCGTGGGATCCATCGCGGTGATCATCGCGGCGATCGTGATCGTCACGACCGGGTTCACGCAAGCGGATGCCATCGCCTCCCTGCTCATCGCGGTCCTCATCGTCCCGCGGGCCATCGGCCTGTTGCGCGAGGTCGTCGTCGTGCTGACGGAGTCGGCACCGGTCGACGTGCACGTGGCGGAGATCCGCCAGCACCTGCGCGACACGGACGGCGTCGTCGACGTGCACGACGTGCACGTGTGGCAGCTCACGCGCGGGGCTCCCGTCTTCAGCGCCCACGTGATCGTCGAGGACGAGGCCCTGACCGACGGGCGCGCCGCCCGCATCCTGGAGAGCCTCCAGGGATGTCTGGCCGAGCATTTCGACGTGGAGCACTCGACGTTCCAGCTCGAGCCCGCCGGCCACGTCGAGCACGACACGCGCCACGCGTAGGTCGCGCCGGCGCGGCGGCTCCGACGGGATCGGCCGCCTCGCGCCCGAGCCCGCCGAGGGCTCACCCCTCAGTCCTCCCGCACGACCTCGCTCGGATCCTTGTCCGGTCGCAGCCCTCGCCACCGCGCCTGACGCAGGACGCCGTCGGGCGTGAACTCCGCGAACTCCACCTCCGCGACGAGCTCGGGCCGCACCCAGATCGCGTCGCGGGCGTCGGCCGCGGGAACCCCGACGAACGGATCCGTGGCGCTCCCGCGCGGCCCGAGGAGCTCGGTGAGTCGCGCCAACGTCTGCTCCGTGAAGCCCGAGCCGACGCGGCCGGCGTAGCGCAGGCCGTCCGGGCCGGGCACTCCCACGAGCAGCGACCCGATCGTGCCCGCGCGGTTGCCCTTGCCCGGGCGCACGCCGCCGATGACGACCTCCTGCGTGCGCGAATGCTTGATCTTCAGCCATAGCTCCGACCGCTCGCCGCGGCGGTAGGTCGACCGCGGGTCCTTCACGACGACCCCCTCGAGACCGAAGCGGCCGCTGGTGGCGACGGCGGCATCCACGTCCTCGAAGACGGGCGGGACGACGACCGGGGCCGCGGCATCCTGCGCGAGGGATTCCAGGATGCCGCGCCGTTCCGCGAGCGGCAGGGCCGCGACGTCACGGTCGCCCACGCGCAGGACGTCGAACAGGTACAGGTGGACGGGGGTACGACTCGCCTCGCGAGCGATCTCGCGGGGTTGGGCGAGGTTCATCCTCTTCTGCAACAGTGGGAAGCTCGGGCGCCCCTGGCTGTCGAGGGCGACGATCTCGCCGTCGACGATCGCGGGCTCGGGGCCGAGACCGAGGTCGACCGTCGTGAGCTCGGGGTAGGTCGCGGTGAGGTCGTTCCCGTTGCGTGAGCGCAGCCGCAGGCGTGCGCCATCCCAGAGTCCGATGCCGCGGATGCCGTCCCACTTCATCTCCACCCACGCCCGTCCCCACCGCTCGGCGGCTGCGCGGGCGAGGCCGGGGGTGGCGGGGGCCGCGAGCATGGGACGGAGGGCGGCGGCGGCGGTCGCGGCGCGGGAAGCCGCGGGGGCGGCAGTGTCCGGGTCCGTGTGCCTCCCCGCCGTGCGGGAACCCGTTCGTGTGCCCGTGTCGGAATGCGCGTCTTCCGCGGCGATCCCCGGCGGCGTGCCGGCGCGCGACGGTGACCCTCCGGACGCCACCCGGCGGTGATCCTGCGGCACGACCGGCTCGCCGTCACCCTGCGCACGGCCCTCGGCATCCGTCTTCATCCGGTGCAGCAGCCACTGCGACTTCTCGCCGTGTCCTTGGGTGCGGATCAGCGCGATGCGTACGCGACCGAGCGGACCGCCGTCGCGGCCTCGGAGGGTCGCGATCACCTCGTCGTCGCGCCATTTCTCGAGCTCGTACGTGCCGGTGTCCCAGACGGTCATGATGCCCGCGCCGTACTCGCCGCGCGGGATCTCGCCGGCGAAGTCGAGGTACGGCAGGGGGTGGTCCTCGGTCATCACGGCGAGGCTGTTCTTGGCCGTCGTCGAGGGCACGCCCTTCGGCACCGCCCAGCTGACGAGGACGCCCCCGTGCTCGAGGCGCAGATCCCAGTGCAGGCGGGAGGCGTGGTGCTCCTGGATCACGAAGCGGGGGAGTCCCTCGGGTCCGGCCTCTCCGTGCGGCGTCTCGGGCACAGGCTCCGGCGTGCGACCAGCACTCCGTTTCGAGATGTACGCGCGCAGGGGGCCGGTGTCGCGCTCGACCGCGGCGAGGGGATCGCCGACGCGCTCGAGAACCTCGGTGAAGAGAAGGTGGCGGAGGTCGGGGTCGTCGAGCTCCTCCCACGTGCGGGGGGCCGCGACCGTCGGCTCCGCGCGCCCGCGCAGCGAATAGGGCGCGATCGTGGTCTTCGAGCCGTTGTTCTGGCTCCAGTCGATGAACACCCTGCCCGGTCGCGCGGCTTTCGACATCTGGCTCACGACGAGCTCGGGGTGGTCGGCTTCGATCGCGCGCGCGAGCTCTTTCGCGATCGCGCTGGCGTCCTCGCTCGACGCCCGACCGTCCAGGTGCGCGTAGAGGTGAATGCCCTTGCTGCCGCTGGTCACCGGGAGGGGATCGAGACCGATGTCGCGCAGGATCGCGCGGGCCCAGCGGGCGACCTCGGCGCACTCGGCGAGGCCGACACCGGGACCGGGGTCGAGATCGAGCACGAGACGGTCGGGGGGCTGCCGCTCGCCGTCGGGGGAGAACCGCCACTGCGGCACGTGCAGCTCGAGACTTGCGACCTGCGCGAGATAGACGAGCGTGGGCAGGTCGTCGACGAGGGGATAGTCCTTGGCCCCCGACGAGTGGTCGATCGGGAAGCGCCGCACCCACGCGGGAGCACCCGGCTCGAGGGCCTTGGCGAAGAAGGGTTCCCCCGGAGCGGCCGCGGTGCCGACGCCATCGGGCCAGCGCTTCCGCGTGACGGCGCGATCAGCGACGTGGGGGAGCAGACGCGGGGCGATCCGCGAGTAGTAGTCGATCACCTCGCCCTTGGTGGTCCCGGTCTCGGGGTACAGGACCTTGTCGAGATTGGACAGCCGCAACCGACGACCGCCGATGCGCACCGTCTGCTCCGTCATCGCCCCAGCGTAGAGCCGACGAGGTCCGGGATGCCGAGGGGGTTGCGGAGCTCCGCGGCGCAAGGGTCTCGGCATCCGCCCCGCTTTCGGTGTTCACTGGTCGCATGCGATCGATCTGGAAAGGCGCCCTGACGTTCGGCCTCGTCAACGTGCCCGTGAAGGTGTACTCGGCCACCGAGGACCACGACGGCGAGGTCGTGCCCTACAGCGACATCGACAAGGCCTACGACGACGGTGAGCGGACCGTGGTGCTCACCAAGGACGACCTCGCCGCTCTGCCGAGCGAGCGCAGCCGCGAGATCGAGGTCGTCGAGTTCGTGCCGAGCGACCAGGTCGACCTGTTGACCCTCGACAAGGCGTACTACCTCGAGCCCGATTCCTCGTCGCCCAAGGCGTACGTGCTCCTGCGCAAGACCCTCGAACAGACCGACCGCACCGCGATCGTGCGCTTCTCCCTGCGGCAGAAGACGCGGCTCGCCGCACTGCGCGTCCGCGACGACGTGCTCGTGCTGCAGACGCTGCTGTGGGCGGACGAGGTGCGTGAAGCCGCCTTCCCGGCGCTGGACGAGAGCGTGCGCATCTCGGCGAAGGAGCTCGAGATGTCGGCATCCCTCGTCGAGAGCTTCTCGAAGGACTTCGACCCCGAGGAGTTCACCGACGAGTATCAGGCGGAGCTGCG
>JARBUN010000048.1 GCA_029239635.1 Microbacterium sp.
CCCGCGACGAGGGCGTCGACCCAGCCCGGGATGTCGGCCCACACGCGGGCCAGGGCCGTGGCATCCGCGTCGTCGAGGGTATGGAAGTCGTGCAGGTGCATGCCCGTCAGGCTAGGCGGCGCGCGTTACGGCGCTGTGGCGGGATGTGTCGGCGGTGTTGCTGTGGCGAACATTTCGGGTCGGCGATCCGTCACGAGAACAGGGGATGCGACGAGAACAGGCCGATCCGGCGGATTGCGGCCTGTTCTCGTGCCGGCGCCTGTTCTCATGGCGCGCCGACGCCGACGCCGGCGCGGGCGCGGGCGCGGGCACGGGCGACGGCGAGGCGCGGGGCCGGCGAGGCGCGGGCGCGGGGCCGGCGAGGCGCGGGGCGGGCGAGGCGCGGGCGCGGGGCCGGCGAGGCGCGGGGCGCCGACTGCGGTGCGCTGCGCGGCGGGCCGTGACGTCGACCGACCGCGCGTCAGGCGTGCACGATCAGCCAGTGCGCCACGGCATCCGTTTCGCCGGTGTTGTGGAGGCGGTGCGGGACCGAGCAGGGGTAGCTGATGGCATCCCCCGCCCGCAGGATCACCCGCTCGGCCTCGAAGTCGATGGTCAGCTCTCCCGAGACGACGGTCCCGACCTCGTAGCCCTCGTGGTGGAAGAGTCCGTCGGCGCCGTGGGCGGAGGCGCCCGGTGGGTAGATCGACTCGAAGTAGTCGACGCCCGGGGACGAGCCGGGGGTGAGGCGGCGGAACGACACCCCGCTGTCGAGCACGATGTCGGGTGACTGCCCCGCGCGTTGCAGGGTGAAGCCGGATGGGCCGACGGGATCGGCCGGGCGATCGGATGCCGGGTCGAAGGCCGCCACGAGGGGCACGCCGAGGGCGTCGGTGATCGCGATGAGCCGCGAGACGCTCGGCTGCATGACCCCGCGCTCGATCTGCGAGACGGCGCTGGGGGAGATGCCGAGGGTCTTGGCGAGAGCCCGGGCGGAGATGCCGCGGGCTTGGCGCAGATCCCGGATGCGCGCCCCGACGCCGGGCGAGCCGGACCCGACGGGAGCGGCTTCGGCGAGGGGCGGCTGCGACATGACCCGAGTCTAAGGAGGAGCGGGGTGTGAATGAGTGACTTCACACGCCTGTTACACGGGCGAAACCAGCCGAGTGGTGTGAACCCATAACTTCACATCAGAGCTCCACTCCGGCCGCGGACTCCACGTCGTGGCATCCATCGTCCTGAGAGGAATGACATGACATCCACCCCGCTCACCGGGCCCCACGATCTCGTGGAGGCCGCCGGTCACCCCCACGGCGGCGGCAACATGAAGCCGCACTACGACGACCGTCTCGCCAACGAGGATCTGGCTCCGCTGCGCACGCAGAAGTGGTCGAGCTACAACATCTTCGCGTTCTGGATGAGCGACGTGCACTCCGTCGGCGGCTACGTCACGGCCGGCTCGCTCTTCGCCCTCGGTCTGCAGTCGTGGCAGGTGTTCGTTGCCCTGATCGCGGGCATCGTGATCGTGCAGGTGTTCGCCAACATGGTGGCCAAGCCCAGTCAGAAGACCGGCGTTCCCTACCCGGTCATCAACCGCGTGGTCTTCGGCATCCGGGGTGCGAACATCCCCGCGATCATCCGCGGCCTCATCGCGATCGCCTGGTACGGGGTGCAGACGTTCCTCGCGGCGGAGTCGCTGAACATCATCTTCCTGAAGTTCATCCCCGGCTCGGCGGCCCTGCTCGATGTGTCGTTCGCCGGACTCTCGGCGCTCGGGTGGATCTCGTACGCGATCCTGTGGACCGCGCAGTTCCTGCTGTTCTGGAACGGCATGGAGGTGATCCGCCGCTTCATCGACTGGGCCGGCCCCGCCGTCTACGTCGTCATGATCATCCTGGCGGTCTATCTGGTGTCGCAGGCGGGCATCCAGAACATCTCGTTCACCCTCTCGACGACCCAGCTCGACTTCTGGGCCTCGATCCCGGTGATGCTGGGCGCGATCGCGCTGGTCGTGTCGTACTTCTCGGGACCGATGCTCAACTTCGGCGACTTCGCCCGGTACGGCAAGAGCTTCGCCGCCGTGAAGAAGGGCAACTTCTGGGGTCTGCCGGTCAACTTCGTGTTCTTCTCGCTGCTGACGGTCATCACCGCCTCGGCCACCGTTCCGGTGTTCGGCGCGCTCATCACCGACCCGATCAAGACGGTCGAGCAGATCGACACGCCCTTCGCGATCCTGCTCGGCGGCCTCACCTTCGTCACCGCCACGGTCGGCATCAACATCGTCGCGAACTTCATCTCGCCCGCCTTCGACTTCTCCAACGTCGCCCCGAAGAAGATCTCGTGGCGCGCGGGCGGCATGATCGCCGCGATCGGATCGACGTTCCTCATGCCGTGGAACTGGTACTCCAACGACGACGCGATCCACTACTCCCTCGGGCCGTCATCGCGGCGGGTGTGCCGACCGTGGCGATCGCGGTGTTCCCGAAGCTGTTCGCCGATCTGGGCCTGTTCGACGTCTCGTGGGTCAGTGACTACAGCTGGTTCATCGGCTGCGGCCTCGGATACGCGCTGTTCCTCCTCCTCGAGCGTCTCGACCCGCGGGTCCCCACGTTCGAGGGCGAGACCGAGGGCATCTCGGACGGCACCGCGGAGTCCGGGGAGGCCCCCGTCGAGACCGAGGCCCTGGTGCTCGCGCAGACGGCTCCGGATGCCGGGACCCCGGTGCCGGGCTCCGGAGCCGCGGCGCCCGATGCGCCCGCGGGGCTCGCTCAGAAGGCTCAGGATGCCGTATCTCCGGAGCCCGGGACGGCGTCGCCGCTCCGGTGGCCGACTCCTGAGAGCCCGCGCGAGGCGCTCGCGTGAGGATCCTGCTCATCAACCCCAACACCTCCCGGGCGATGACCGCGAAGATCGCGGACGCCGCCCGGGAGGTGGCGGGACCCGACGTGCTCGTCGAAGCGGTGTGTCCCGCCGAGGGCGCCGCGGCGATCGAGAGCCACACCGACGAGATCGCCGCGGCCGCCGCCGTGGTCGAGCTCGTCGCGGCCGACCGCGACGGCGCGGACCCCGCCGACGCGTACGTGATCGCGTGCTTCGGCGACCCGGGTCTCGATGCGGCCCGCGAGCTCGTCGAGGTGCCGGTCGTCGGCATCGCCGAGGCCGCGATGCACCTGGCCGCGGTGTCGGGGCGGCACTTCGGCGTCGTGACGACCCTCAGCCGCACGCTGGGCCGGGCGCGCGACCTGGTGGGGCGGTACGGCATGGAGCGGGCGTGCGTGTCGCTCGCGGCGACCGGGATCCCGGTGCTCGACCTCGAGGACACGGGCTCCGTCGCCGTGGAGACGATCGCGCGGTACAGCGCGGATGCGGCGACGGCCGGCGCCGATGTGATCGTGCTCGGCTGCGCCGGGATGGCCGATCTGTGCGCCGAGCTGACGGCACGCGTCGGCGTGCCGGTGGTCGACGGGGTCGCGGCGGCGGTGGGGGTGGCATCCGGGATGGCGCGGATGGGGCTCGGGACGAGCAAGCGCGACGAGTACGCCCGTCCGGCCCGTCCGGGGACCAGCGGCGCGACGCCCGCGCCGACTTCTCCTACCCAGGCGACGAATCTCGAGGTGTTCGCATGAATGTTGATCACGGTTACATCGGCGAAACGCGAGGCGCTTAGCGTGGCGGGTATGAGCACACGGATCGCCGCGCGACGGGTCTATCTGGACGGGGAGTTCCGCCCCGCGACCGTCGTCAGCGAGCACGGGGTCATCACCGCGGTCGAGCCGTTCGACGCCGCCGCCGAGACCGTGCTGCCCGGCGACTCCGTGCTGCTGCCGGGGCTCGTCGACTCGCACGTGCACCTCGACGAGCCGGGGCGCACCGAGTGGGAGGGCTTCGCGACGGGAACGGCCGCGGCCGCCGCCGGCGGCATCACGACGATCGTCGACATGCCGCTGAACAGCTCGCCCGTCACGACGACGCTCCCTGCGCTGGATGCCAAGCGCGCAGCCGCCGCGGGAAAGCTCGCGGTCGATGTCGCCTACTGGGGCGGCGCGGTCCCCGAGAACCTCGGGTCGTTGCGGGCGCTCGCCGACGCCGGGGTCGTCGGATTCAAGTGCTTCCTGTCGCCCAGCGGCATCGATGAGTTCGGGCACCTCGACGCCGCGCAGCTCGAGCGGTGCCTCGCCGAGCTCGCCGTCTTCGACGGTCTGTTGATCGTGCACGCCGAGGACCCCGCGCACCTGCACGCGGACGGGGCGCTCGGTCCGCGCTACCGCGACTTCGAGGCCAGCCGCCCGCCGCTCAGCGAACGGGCCGCGATCCGCCGGGTCATCGACGCGGCGCGCCGTACGGGGGCCCGCGCGCACATCGTGCACGTCGCCGACGGGGGAGCGCTCGACGACGTGCGCGCCGCCAAGGCCGAGGGCGTGCGGCTGACGGTCGAGACCTGCCCCCACTACCTCACCCTCGACGCCGCCGCGGTGCCGGATGGTGCCGGGGCGTTCAAGTGCTGCCCGCCGATCCGCGGTGGAGACAACCGCGACCTGCTGTGGGCGGGCGTCGTCGACGGCACGATCGACGCGATCGTGAGCGACCACTCGCCCGCGACCGTCGAGCTGAAGAGCAACCCCGACTTCGGCCTCGCCTGGGGCGGGATCGCGGGCCTGCAGACCGGATTGTCCGCCGTGCACAGCACGGCCCGCGCCCGGGGTCTCGCCTTCGAGAGCCTGCTTCCCCTGATGACGACCGGCCCCGCGCGGATCGCCGGCCTCGAGGGGCTCGGCGTCATCACGCCCGGCGCTCCCGCGCACCTGGTGGCGTTCGCTCCCGATGAGGAGTTCGTCGTGGATGCCGCGACCCTGGAGTACCGCAACCCCGTCTCGCCGTGGCACGGCCAGACCCTGACCGGCGTCGTCCGCGAGACGTGGCTCCGCGGCGAGTCGGTGTATCGCCGCGGCTCCGCCGTGACCGAGCGTCAGGGCCGAGAGCTGCTGCGCGCGACCGAGGCGGTGCGAGCGTGAGGGGCGGCGGCTTCGACGGGCTCCGCCATGGCGCCTCCGCGTCGACCGGAACCCCCGCTCCCTTCCCGATCCTCCAACCCGGCACCGGCCCGATCCCCGGCGACCACTATCTCCGCGCCACCCCGGAGACCGTCCTGTGGGGACGTCTGCCCTGCGCCACCGATGCTCCCGTCCTGGAGATCTCGTCGGGCGACACCGTGACCATCGACACGGTCAGCCACGAAGGCATCCTCGACGACCAGGGCAAGGATCCCGCCGCGTATTTCTTCGCGCACGGGGTGCCGCGCGCCGAGGTGCTCGACGACGCGGTCGAGATCGCGGCATCCGTTCGTCGGGATCCCCGCGCCGACGGTCCTCACGTGGTCGTCGGACCCGTACGCGTCGCGGGCGCGCGCCCCGGCGATCTGCTCAAGATCACGGTCGAGACGCTCGTGCCGCGCGTGCCGTACGGCGTGATCTCGAACCGGCACGGCAAGGGCGCGCTCGTGGGCGAGCTGCCGCGAGGCGAGCACAACGTCAGCGTGTTCGCGGCCGTCGACGAGCGCGAGGGCACCCTGTACGGCACTCTCCCTGTCCGGGAGGGCGGCGAGCCGCTCGTGGCTTTCCCCCTCGCGCCGTTCCTCGGCACGATGGGCGTCGCGGTCGCGGGCGACGAGCGTCCCCACTCCGTGCCGCCCGGGACGCACGGCGGCAACATCGACATCAACCTCCTCGTGGAGGGCACCGCTCTCTTCCTCCCCGTGCAGGTCGAGGGAGCGCTCGCCTACGTGGGCGATCCGCACTTCGCGCAGGGCGACGGCGAGGTCGCCCTGACCGCCCTGGAGGCATCGCTGCGCGCGACGCTGCGGTTCGAGGTGATCCCCGCTCAGGCCGCGCGCGCCGCGTTCGGCGAGGTCGTCGGCCCGCTGGTGCGGACGCCCGACTACCTCGTGCCGACCGGCATGGATCCCGACCTGGATGCCGCGATGCGCGCGTGCGTCCGCTCGTCGCTCGCTCTGCTGGGCGGCCGGTGGGGGATGGACGAGCACCTCGCGTACGCCTACCTGAGCGCGGCGACCGACTTCGACATCTCGCAGGTCGTCGACATCGTCTCGGGCGTGCACGCGCGGATCCGCGAAGCCGACTTCGCGGGGGTACCGGCGGTCGAGCCCGAGGCGCTGGCATCCACGAGGGTTGCGTCCGAACGGACCGACGAGTGAACGCCGCGACCCCGCTCAGGAACGGACGACGACGATGACGGATGCCACGACCCCGACGCTCGACCCTCCCGGTTCCGCCGAGATCCCCGCCGACCTCCGCGAGGCCTTCGACGCGTACGAACGCGCCATCGTCGCGAACGACCTCGATGCGCTCGACGCGTTCTTCGCGCCCGGGTCCGACACTCTCCGTGGTGACCCCGCGGGCCTGCTCGTCGGCCACGAGGCGATCAGCGGCTTCCGGTCGCTGCGCGGTGGGGTTCCCCCGCGAGACATCACCGAGGTGCACTACCGTCCGCTCTCCGCGGCGAGCGGGGGCGCGGGCGCGGACGTCGCCCTGCTGATGTCGGTCTCGCGCTTCCGCGGCGGGGGCCGAGGGCTGCAGACGCAGGTGTGGCAGCGGATCGACGGGCGCTGGCTGATCACTGCCGCCCACGTCGCCCCGCGCACACCGCCGCTCGATCGCTCGATCTGGCGCAGCGTGGGCGATCCGTTCCTGCAGGGCGCGTGGGAAGGGGCGCTCGAGGGCCTCACCGTCGCCGTGAAGGACCTCTTCGCCATCGCGGGCTTCCGCATCGGAGCGGGCAACCCGACCTTCCTCGAAGAAGCGCGACCCGAGAAGGTCACCGCCCCCGCCGTCGCCGACCTGCTGCGGGCCGGCGCGTCGCTCCGCGGTATCGCTCGCACCGACGAGTTCGCGTACTCGATCGCCGGTGACAACGTGCACTACGGCACCCCGCCGAACGGCGCCGTCGTGGGGGCACTGCCCGGCGGATCGTCGAGCGGACCGGCGTCGGCCGTCGCCGCGGGACACGCCGACATCGGCCTCGCCACCGACACCGCGGGGTCGATCCGCGTGCCCGCGTCGTACCAGGGCCTCTGGGGGCTCCGCACGACCCACGACCTCGTCCCGCGGCAGGGGATGTTGCCGCTCGCGCAGTCCTTCGACACGATCGGGTGGCTCACCCGCGACGGCGACACCCTGCAGCGCGTGGCCGACTGGTGCCTGAGCTACGACGGGTCGTCGACGACCGAGAACGTCTACGGAGCGTCGGGCGACGACCTGCCCTGGCGCTTCCTCGTGCCCGAAGAGATCCTCGCGTGCGTGGAGCCGCCGACCCGCGAGGCGTTCTCGAAGCTGCTGGCCGCGCTCGCGGCATCCGACGATCCGCCGCCTTTCCGCGCCGTCCACACCGGAGACCTGGATGCCGCGTTCACGGCGTTCCGCACGGTTCAGGGCGCCGAGGCCTGGCGCAACAACGGCGACTGGCTGGGTGCGCACCCCGGGGCGGTGGGGCCGGCCGTGGCCGAGCGCTTCGACATCGCCTCGCGCGTCACCGCCGCCGACGAAGCCGCCGCGAGGGAGGACCTCCCGCCGATCGCCGCGCACCTGGCCGAGCTCGTCGACGGGGCCGTGCTGATCTTCCCGACGGTTCCCGGTCCGGCGCCCCAGCGCACGGCCGACGTCGAGGCCGTTCGCGCGGCGACCCTGCGCATGACGGCGCCGGCCGCGATCGCGGGGCTGCCCTCGATCTCGGTGCCGCTGCTCACGGTCGACGGCGCCCCCGTGGGGCTCTGTCTCGTGTCGCGGGCGGGCACCGATATCGCGCTCGTGCGCCTCGCCCGTCGCCTCGCCGCTCTCGTCGACGGAGCGCCCCGGTGATCGGTCCGTTGCCCCTCACCCCGCCGCATCATCCGCCCCGCCCGCTCCCTGGAGTCCTGATGTCCCACCTCCCCGGCCTCCCCGGCCCGATCGACCCGCCCGCCCGCCTGCTGATGGGCCCCGGCCCCATCTCGGCGTACCCGAGCGTGCTGCGCGCGATGGGCGCGCCGCTCGTGGGGCAGTACGACCCGTTCATGACGGCGACGATGACCGAGACGCAAGAGCTGTACCGCCAGGTCTGGGGCACGGCGAACGACGCGACGCTGCTCATCGACGGCACGAGTCGCGCGGGCATCGAGGCGGCCATGGTGTCGCTCATCCGTCCCGGCGACCGCGTGCTGGTGCCCGTCTTCGGACGCTTCGGTCACCTGCTCGCCGAGATCGCCGAGCGCGCGCTCGCCGAGGTGCACACGATCGAGGTGCCGTGGGGGCAGGTGTTCCCGGTGTCGACGATCCGCGAGGCGATCGAGCGCGTGAAGCCGCACCTCGTCGCGTGCGTGCAGGGCGACACGTCCACCACGATGCTGCAGCCGCTCGACGAGATCGGCGAGATCTGCGCCGCGCACGGCGCCCTCTTCTACACCGACGCCACCGCCTCGCTCGGCGGGAACGCGTTCGAGATGGATGCCTGGGGCCTGGACGCCGCGACCGCGGGCCTGCAGAAATGCCTCGGGGGGCCCTCGGGATCAGCACCGATCAGCCTCTCCGACCGCGCCGTCGAGGTCGTGCGCTCTCGCGCCCGGGTCGAGGCCGGCATTCGGGAAGAGGGGGATGCCGTGGCATCCGACTTCATCCGCTCCAACTACTTCGACCTCGCGATGATCCTCGACTACTGGGGACCGCGGCGACTCAACCACCACACCGAGGCGACCACGATGCTCTACGGCGCGCGCGAGTGCGCGCGCGTGCTGCTGCTCGAGGGCCGGGACGCCGTGATCGCCCGCCACCGGCTGCACGGCGACGCGATGCTCGCGGGCGTCGAGGGCCTGGGGCTCGCCGTCTTCGGCGACGTCGCGCACAAGATGACGAACGTCGTCGCGGTCGAGATCCCCGAGGGCGTGGTCGGCGACGCCGTGCGCGCGGAGCTCCTGAGCGACTTCGGCATCGAGATCGGCACCTCGTTCGGGCCGCTGCACGGCCGCGTCTGGCGCATCGGCACGATGGGCTACAACGCCCGCACGGACGCCGTGCTCACCACGCTCGCCGCCCTCGAAGCGGTGCTGCGCCGTCACGGCGCCGCGGTGCCGGCCGGTGGCGGTGTCGAAGCGGCGCAGGGCGTGTACGCGGCGGCGCGATCGTGACGTCGGTCGCCGCCCGCCCCGCCGCGGGGGACGAGCGCGCGTGAGCGCCGCCACGCGCCTCGAGGTCGCACCCGAGCGGGTCGTCTCCGCTGCCCGCCGCGTGATGGGCCGCTGCGAGGAGCTCGCGCGCGTCACCGCCACCCCCGGCAGCATCACGCGCGTGTACCTCTCTCCCGAGCACGCGCGCGTGAACCGTCTCGTCGCCGAGTGGATGCGCGAGCTCGGCATGACGACACGACAGGACGCCGCGGGCAATCAGGTCGGACGCCTCGCCCCCACCGGATCCCCCGACGCCCCCGCCCTGCTGATGGGCTCGCACCTCGACACCGTCCCCGACGCCGGACGCTTCGACGGCATCGTCGGAGTGCTGATGGCCCTCGAGGTCGTGCGGCTCATCCGTCGCGTCGACGACGAGGGGGTGGCATCCAGTCCGTTCCCGTTCGCCCTCGAGGTCATCGCCTTCAGCGACGAGGAGGGCACGCGATTCGGCAAGGCGCTCCTGGGCTCATCGGCCGTCGCGGGCCAGTGGGACGACGCCTGGTGGGACCTGACGGATGCCGACGGCTCGACGCTGCGCGAAGCGTTCCGCGAGTTCGGCCTCGACCCCGGCCGCATCGGTGAAGCGGCGCGCCGACCCGATCAGCTCGTCGCCTACCTCGAGGCGCACATCGAGCAGGGACCCGAGCTGGACCGCCGCGGACAGGCTCTCGCGGCGGTGTCGTCGATCGCCTCGGCGCGGCGGTTCCAGCTCGTCGTCGAGGGGGAAGCCCGTCACGCCGGCGGCACGCCCTACGACATGCGCCGCGACGCCCTGCTCGGGGCGAGCGAGGCGGCCCTCGCGGTCGAGCGGATCTGCCGCGCCGAGCATCACATCATCGGCACGGTCGGGCAGCTCGAGGCGTTTCCGGGCGCGGTGAACGTCGTGCCGGGCGAGGCTCATTTCTCCCTCGATCTGCGGGGCGAGTTCGACGCGACCCGCGACCACACCTGGGACCAGATCTCCCGGGAGCTGGATGCCATCATGGGCCGCCGCGGCCTGCGGTGGCGTGCCCGCGAGGTGCACAGCGCGCCGGCGGTGTTCTGCGCGCCCCTCCTGCAGGACGTCGTGCGAGCCGGGATCGGCGGCGAGGCCCCGACGCTCTTCAGCCGCGCGGGGCACGATGCGATGTCGATCGGCGCGATCACCGAGGTGGGGATGCTCTTCCTCCGCAACCCCGACGGCATCAGCCATCACCCCGACGAGGCGGTTGCGGGAGCCGACGTGGCGGCGGGGATCCGCGCGCTGGCCGAGGCGGTGCTGCACCTCGGGGCGGAGCCGCGCTGAGGGAGCCCGGGGTGGGGTTCACGCTCAGACCCTCAGGCCCGGTTCCAGGGCGGAGGGTTCTCGATCACCGGCGGCGGAGTCGAGGTCGCGAAGATCGTCGCGCCCAGTACGACGACGACGCTCACCACGACGAGGATGCCGGCGACCACCCGCGACGGCCGGGTGCGCTTGCGTCCGCGGGCGACGAAGAACCCCGCCGACGTCAGCAGCACCCAGGCGCCCAGGGCGACGACGCCCATCCCGATGCCGATCGCGCGCTCCCCGTCGTCCGAGTCGGAGTACGGGATCACCGTCAGCCCCGGCCCCGCCCAGCTCAGCCCCGAGACGCCCAGCATCAACGCCCCGAAGAGCCCGGCGGCCATCGCCACGATGACCAGAACGATCCCCCCGACGATCCGCACGGTTCCATCATGGCTGCTCGCCGAGGCCGCGCCGTGTACCCCGGCACGCAGCGACGCGTGGGTGGCGAAAGGAACTCGGTCCACGCATCCCCGATCGGCCCGCGCGGACGCCCCGGGGCTCGCGCGAGAATCGTCCCATGACCCCGACCCGTGGTATCCTGCACCTTCTCGCTTTCGCGGCAGAGCCCGGCGGCGGCAATCCCGCCGGAGTGGTCCT
Source organism: Microbacterium sp. (assembly GCA_029239635.1). Lineage (GTDB taxonomy): Bacteria > Actinomycetota > Actinomycetes > Actinomycetales > Microbacteriaceae > Microbacterium. Next base: position 11,094 of record JARBUN010000048.1, read on the forward strand.
GGATGCCACGGCCCTCGACGATGCGCAGATGCAGCGCATCGCCGCCGACCTCGGCCACCCCGAGACGGCGTTCGTGGGGGAGCGGGAGGGGCGGCGCGTGGCCGTCCGGTACTTCTCGCCCGACGACGAGGTGCCGTTCTGCGGACATGCCACGATCGCGACGGCCGTGGCGCTCGCCGAGGTCGAGGGCGTCGGGGCGTACATGTTCGAGACGGCCGCGGGGGCCGTCGAGGTCGTCACAGCGACCGAGGGCGGGCGCATCGTCGCCGGCTTCACGAGCGTCGAGCCGCACGTCATCGATCTCGAAGACGCCGTCGCCGACCGGCTCCTGGGCCTGCTCGGCCTCACCCGCGATGACCTGGATGAGCGGATGCCGCTGGCCCAGGCCTTCGCCGGAAACCTCCACCCGGTGGTCGCGATCGCCTCGCGCGAGACGTTCGACGCGTTCACGTTCGACGGGCCGCGCCCATCGAGGCTCGGAACCTCTTCCCCGTCGCCGACATCCTCGAAGATCCCGCGACCGGATCCGCCGCGGCCGCCCTCGGCGTCTACCTGCGCGACCGTGTCGGCGTGCCCGCCCCCTTCGGCTTCACCGTGCGACAGGGTCGGCACATCGGCCGGCCGAGCGTGCTCGAGGTGGAGGTGCCGGCATCCGGTGGCATCCTCGTGCGGGGATCCGCGACCTCGCTCTGACCTCCGGATTCGGGGCGGGTTCCTTCCTTCGGGGCGCGAGTTCGCCGCCCCGAACGGCGACATGCGCTCCGAACGCGGCCGGACCCTGCACCGCCGCCGCGCGAGTCAGGACCCGCCCGCCAACCTCCACACCCGATCGCGCGAGAACGGCAGGGTGTACCCGCGACGCCCCACCGCGCGTGACACGGCGTTGCCGATCGCGGCGCCGACCGGGTTGTACGGCGACTCGCTCATCGATTTCGCGCCGAACGGGCCGAGGGAGTCATCGGTCTCGGCGAAGTACACCTCGGTGTCGGGGACGTCGGCGAACTGCGGCACGCGGTACGTGCGGAACACGGGGTTCTGCACCACGCCGTCCTCGACGAGGACCTCCTCGTACAGCGCTCCGCCGAGGGCCTGGGCGACGCCGCCCTCGATCTGACCGCGGCACTGCGCGGGGTTGATGACGACCCCGGCGTCGGCCGACTGGATCGACTGGAGCACCTTCACGGTCCCCGTCTCGGGGTCGACGGCCACACGTGCGGCGTGCACGTTGAAGGCGAGCGAGCGCAGATCGCCGAACTCGGCCCCGTCCGCGACGAGCCCGTCCCCGTCGCGGAAGTCCGCGGGTGCCGCCGCGATGATCCGCGCCCACGACACGACCGTCGCGCCCACCCGGACCCCGGATGCCACGAACTCGACGTCCATCCCCTCGGACAGCGGGGGCGCGATCCCCGCATCCCCACCCGCCAGTTCCGTCGCGATCTCGACCATCCGCCGTCGCAGCACCGTGCACGCCCCGAACAGGGCCTTGCCCGCGACCACCGTTCCGGCGGAGGCGAACGCTCCGGTGTCGTGCCGCACGGCGTCGGTGTCCGCGGCCCACAGCTCGAGCCGCTCGGGGGCGGCGTCGAGCACGGTCGCGGCGATCTGGCGGTGCACGGTCGAGGTGCCGTTGCCGAACTCCGCGGTGCCGACACGCAGCAGGTACGTGCCGTCGGGCCGGAGGGTCGCGGTCGTGTGCGCGATGTGCCCGCGCGGGGCCATCGTGGCGATCATCGAGGCCGCCATCCCCTCACCGACCAGCCACCCGGGAGGGGCGTCGACCCCGTTGCCGCGGGCGAGGGCGTCCTGCGCGAGGTCGAGGCACTGGTCGAGGCCGTAACTGCCCCAGATCAGGTCTTCTTCGTACTTCTCGTCGTCGTCGGGGTGCAGCGGGTCGCCCTCGCGCACCGCGTTGATGCGACGGAGGTCGAAGGGGTCCATGTCGAGCTCGACCGCGAGGGCGTCGAGCGCCGACTCCACCCCGAACACGACCTGCCCGAGGCCGTACCCGCGGAAGGCTCCCGACGGAGGGTTGTTCGTGTAGACCGCTTCGGCGTCGATCCACTTCACCGGCACTCGGTAGAGCGTCGTCGACTCGGCGCACGAGTGGAACAGCACGCCGATCGCGTGGTTGCCGTAGGCGCCCGTGTCGCTCAAGACGTCGATCTTCATCGCCGTGAGTACGCCGTCGGCAGCCGAGCCGAGGGTGACGCGGACGCGCATCGGATGCCGCAGCGATGCCCGCACGAACTGATCCGTCCGCGAGAACTCGTAGGCCACGGGGCGCCCGAGCTTCAGCACGGCGAGGGCCGTGAGGTCTTCGGTGAAGAGCTCCTGCTTTCCGCCGAAGCCCCCGCCGACGCGGGTGGCGTAGACGCGGATGCGGTCGGGGGAGACCTCGAGGATGTGCGCGAGCTCGTTGCGGACGAGGAAGGGAACCTGCGTCGACGAGCGGATGACGAGCCGGCCGTCGTCGTCGAGCCAGCCGACGGCGCCGTGGGTCTCGAGCGCCGCGTGGGTGACCCGCGACGAGGTCCATTCTCCCGTGACGGTGGTGGGGCTCGCGGCGAGGGCCGCGTCGATGTCGCCGCCGTGACCCGTGTGGAAGCCGGCGACGACGTTTCGTCCGGCCTCCATCACGCGCTCCTCCGGGGTGCGGTCGGGGTGCAGCAGCGGGGCCCCGGGGAGGCGGGCCTCTTCGGCGTCGAACACGGCGGGGAGGACGTCGTACTCGATGCGGACGGCGCGGCAGCCGGCATCCGCTGCTTCCGCCGTCTCGCCGACGACGGCGACGACCCTCTGACCGACGTGGCGCACCACGTCGTCGAGCATCCGGGTGTCGTCGGGGTCGTCGGTGCGGTGCTCGTGACGGCCGGTCGAGTAGCGGAGGTCGGGGACGTCCTCGTGCGTCAAGACGGCGACGACACCGGGGATCGCGAGCGCCGCGCGGGTGTCGATGGAGCGCACGCGTGCGTGGGCGTGCGGGGAGGTGACGACGCGCAGGACGAGCGGGGGACCGCCGGGCACGGGCTCATCGAACGTGAAGGGCTCGCGGCCCTGCACGATGCGTCGCGCGGCCTCGGGGACCGCGGAGCTGCCCACGCGTCCGTCCTCCGCGACGGGACCGGATGCCACGCCGTCGCCGGCGTGTCCGGCGCAGGCCGAGCCGCATGCCCCCGCCGCAGCGGAGCCCTCGGCCGCGGCCGAGGCGCCGGTCTCGGCAGACGCGCCGGTCTCGCGGACCGGCCCCAGCACCGAGGAGCGGATCGCCTCGCGGATCGGACGGTAGCCCGTGCACCGGCACAGGTTGCCTTTCATCCGGCGGTCGAGGTCGTCCAGGTCGTCGGCGGTGAGCGTCGAGGCGGTGACGCTCATCCCGGGTGTGCAGAAGCCGCACTGGAAGCCGAAGCCCGCGGCGATCGCCTCCTGCACCGGGTGCAGCTCGTCCCCGGGGGCGAGGCCCGCCGCGGTCGTGATCGCCCGGCCTTCCAGACGCATCGCCGGCACGATGCACGAGTGCGTCGGCATCCCGTCGAGCAGCACTGAGCACGCGCCGCAGTCGCCCGCGTCGCAGCCCTTCTTCACCTCGACGTGGCCGGTCTCGCGGAGCAGGGTGCGGGCGCTCTGGCCCGGGCGGGGGTCGGCCTCGACCGGCATCCCGTTGACGTCGAACCTCACGAAACGTCCTCCCGGCCGGTGCCCCCGGATGCCACGCGCGCGGGCCGTGGAACGCGCCTCACGCCGCGACCTCGTGCGCGAACCCCGCGCGCAGCCGCTCGGCGAGCACGACGCTCACGCCGCGCCGCCAATCCGCGCTGCCCAGCGGGTCGGTGTAGAAGTCGGGTGCGGAGGCGACGGCATCCCGAAGCTCCCCGGCCCCGGGGACGCGGGCGAACCTCAGCACGCGAGGACGCCGCACCGCGGCGGTCACGACGAACACCGCCGCGCCGTGCGGGTCGACGCGCGCGGTCACCACCGCGCCGGAGCGGCCCAGCTCGGCGAGGGCGATCTTCTGCAGGCCGACGCGCGAGCACAGGGCATGGGCGGGGATGTCGAGCGCCCGCACGACCTCCCCGGGAGCGAGTGAGGTCGCCTGGTTGTCGATCACCAGGTCGGCCACGGCGATCTCGCGCTCGCCGCCGTCGGGCGTCCAGATGAGGGCCGTCGCATCCAGGGTCGAGAGCAGGGCGATCATGGCCCCCGCGGCGAACGCCTGGCAGACGTTGCCCCCGACGGTCGCGGTATTCCAGATCTTGAACGACGCCAGGAGCGCATCGGCCGACGGCCGGGCGAGGGCGAGCGAGGTCCAGGCGGAGGGAGCCTCCGTCTCCACCCACGCGAGCAGGCGCGCGATCGTGCAGGTCGCACCGATGCGCAGGCCCGCCTCGGTGATCTCGAGGTCGGGCCACGCGAGGGTGGTGAGGTCGACGAACCCGGTCGTGGACGGCTGGGGTTCGCTCATGAGCCACGTGCCGCCGGCGATGACGACCTCGCCCGCGCCCAGCGCGAGGTCGGCGCGCGTGCGGGCGGAGCGGAACGAGGTGACGGTGGTGATGTCCATGTCAGCCCGCCAGGATCTGCCCCGACCAGCGGCCGTCGGCGAGCGTGTAGTGCTGGCGCGTGCTCTGCCCGATCGGGTCGCCGCGCCAGAAGGTCAGCGTGAGGGGGCGGAGGCGGAATCCCGTCCACCGCGCGGGCGGGTCGAGCGTGGGGTGCGCGGCATCGAACTCCGCCCACAGGTGCTGGCGGGCGGAGGCCTCCAGCTGCGCGTTCTCCCGCGTGTTCACCCAGGCCAGGAGCTGCAGGTACCGCGAGCGCTGGGCGTAGACCCGCGCCGCCTCCGCGGGCGTCACGCGCTCGACGATGCCGCGCACGACGAGTTGTCGACCGAGCTCCGGCCACGCCACGGCCATCGCGGCCACGGGGTTCGCGGCGATCTCCGCGACCTTCGCGCTCGCCTCATCGGTGTGGAAGGTCAGGCCGGCGGCATCCCTGTCGCTGATGAGGACGTGTCGGAGGGACGGGATGCCGTCGAGCCCGATGGTCGAGAGAGCGGCGAGGGGGCGCAACTCGCTGTCGTGGGCGGGGAGCCACTGCACCATGAGCGCGAGCGGATCGGCCACGAGCGCGTCCGTGGCGTCGACGTCGGAACCGAAGGTGGTGCCGGCCGTGATCATGGGTCCTCCCGGGAGCTGCGATAGAGCCGAGCGTAGGCAGCGCGCATTTCGGCGATGTTGCCACCACGAACATTTGTCGAAACACGCGCTCCGTACACTCCGGCCATGACCTCGCTGCCCCTCATCGACGCGTGCCCCAAGCGCATGGAGTACGGCCCCTGCGGGGGTGTCGGTTTCGACGGCTCGTGCGAGATCGACGCCACGCACCGCTGCGCGTTCCTGCACCGTCCGACGGTGCCGTGGACGGGCGTCGACCGAGCGGCCGTGCCCGCGGCGGGCCCGCGCACCGCGGCCGCCGCGAACACCCTGGCCTCTCTCGGCATGCGCCCGTGGGTCGTGGCCGACCTGCCGGCGCGAGCGCTGAGTGTCACCTCCCTCGACGCCTGTGCCGCCGTCCTCGCGGGGGAGGTGGATGCCGTCCTCGCCGGCGACGCGGGAAGCGCCCGGGTGCAGTTTCCGCCCGCGTACCGTGCGCACCTGTTGCACGAGCGTGGAGTGCGCGTGTGGACCGGGCTGAACATGCGCGACCGCAACCGGGTGGCCATCGAGGGCGAGCTCGCGGCCCTCGCCGTGGAGGGGGTCGCCGGGGTGCACTGCGTCACCGGCGACCACACCCGCACGGGGCACCGGCCCGACGCCGCTCCCGTCTTCGACCTGGACTCGACCGAAGCGGCGGCGCTCGCGCGGGCCGCGGGGCACGTGGTGTCCGTCGCGGCTTCGCCCGCGGCCCCGCCGGTGGAGCGCCGGGCCGCGCGACTGCGCGAGAAGCTGCGGGCCGGGGCGGACGTCTGCTTCGTCAATCACGCGGGCGGGGCGGCGCCCGTGCGGAGGTTCATCGACGACGTGGGGGTGCCGGCCGCGTTCATCCCCTGCGTCCCCGTGGTGGTGGATCACGCCTCGGCCGCGCTCCTGGAGTCGTTCACCACGCTCGTGCTGCCGGACGGGTTCCTGTCGCGCGTCCGCGATGCCGCGGACCCGCGCGCGGAGGGCGTCGCCCTCGCGGTCGCACTCGCCGAGGAGATGCTCGCGATCCCCGGGGTGGTCGGCGTGAACCTCTCGGGCGGTCGCGAGGGCGCCGAGGAGTCCTTCGCCGAGGCGATGGCGGAGGCGGCGCGGCGGCTTCGCTGACCCGCGCTGCACTCACCGGTGCCGCGCCGCCGCGCGCCCCCGCGCTCACCGGGGCCGCGCCGCCGCGCCCCCAGGCGTCGAGTGTCCAAGACACGCCGTTCTGGGCGTGGCGGTTACGGCGTGTCTTGGACACTCGACGGACACGGCTTGCCAGGAAAGTAGTATGCGCGCATACTAAGCGCATGCGAACACTTGCCTCCGTCACCACTGAATCCTCTGCTTCTCCCGCGTCGTTCTACGCGCGCTGGGTCGACCACGACTCGTGGCCCGCGTGGTCGCCCGACACCGAGTGGGCGCGCGTCGAGGGCGCGGTGCGGCAGGGGGCCCGTGGCATCCTGAAGCCCGTCGGCGGTCCGCGCACGGCTTTCGAGATCTCCGAGCTCGAGCCCGACCGGGTCTACACCGACGTCAGCCGGATGCCGGGAGCCCGGCTCACCTTCCGGCACGAGGTCGCGCCGACCCCGGGCGGATCACGGCTGAGCGTGATCGTGACGCTCGACGGGCCGCTGTCGTGGCTGTGGGCGCGTACCGCGTTCGCCGGGTTCGAGCGCTCCGTGCCCGCCGATCTCGATCGGCTCGTCGCGCTCGCCGAGGCCGTGCCCGCGCGATGATCGAGGGATGACGACTCCCCTCGACAGTCGGTTCGCCTCCGGCGATGCCAGCCCGGGATTCCTGCTGTGGCAGGTGACGAACCGGTGGCAGGCGGCGATCCGCCGGGCGCTCGCGCCGCACGACGTGACCCACGTGCAGTTCGTCCTGCTCGCGGTGCTGACCTTCGCCGACTCCGACGAAGGCATGACGCAGGCGACCCTCAGCCAGCGCGCCGGGGCCGACCCGATGATGGTGTCGCAGGTGATCCGCGCTCTCGCCGAGCGGGATCTCGTCGAACGGCGTCAGGATGCCACCGACCGCCGCGCCGTCCGCGTCCGGGCCACGGCCGCCGGGCGTGAGCTGGCGCGCGCGGCGAATCGCGCCGTGGAGGACGTCGACGAGGAGTTCTTCGGCCCCGACGCCGCGGCACCTCGCTCCTTGGTCGATCACCTCACTGCGTTGCTGTCGCGCTCGCGGGGGTAGGTCGGCGGCGGCATCGAGTGTCCAGGAAACGCCGCAACTCGCCGCGGGATTACGGCGTGTCTTGGACACTCAACGGGAGGGCACGGAGCGCGAGCGGCGGGGCGGCCGCCGAGGCGGCGTCAGCGCGGGTACGCCCAGCGGCGCTCGGACACCGCGGACACCGCCTCGGCTACTGCGCCCGCGACCCGGTCGGTGAGCCGGAGCGAGAGGGCGTTCGAGCGTGGGCGGGTGAAAGCGCCCGCTTCCATGCCCGCGGTGAAGGGGCCGATCGCGAAGAGCGTCGCGTGGGGGGCGCCGTCGCGCGCGACCACGCGCCCGTCGGCGTCGGTGTCGATGCGCCCGAGCGAACCCGTGAAGGTCTCGTCGCTGACGTGCACCTCGCGGCCGTGTCGCGTCGCGAGTTCGCGGAGCGCGGGGTTGTCGCTCGCCGCCGCCCCCGTGCCCGGAAGCCACGCGTCCACGAGGGCCCCCGCGCGAACCTCCCCGGGAACCCGGGGAGAGGATGCCACGAACCGCCCCTCCTCCACCCGCACCGCGACGTCCGGGCCGAGGAACCGCACGACCCCGGCATCCGCGAGAGCGCCGATCTCCTCCAGACGGTGGGCGGGCGGCCCCGACGCCACGTAGCTGAAGAACGTGTGCCACGTCACGGGGAGGTCGATGGCCCGTGACCGCGCGCTCCACCGCTCCACGGGGATGTCGGACAGCGCGAGGAACGACGACAGGATCGTCAGGAAGAGCGCCTGCGCGGTGCTCCGCTCGGGTGACGTGCGCAGGTGCAGGTCGTCGGCGATGTGTCGCCGGATGCGGCGGTGCACCTCCGCGGCATCGGCGAAGGTCTCGTCGCCGAGCGGGACGTCGAGCGCGGGCACGTCGAAACGGTCGAGAGGATCGGGAACGACCTCGGACGCCGCCCGGCGGAGCGCCGCCGTGTCGGCGTCCACCGCGCGCAGCGTCTCGCGGAACGTCGCCCACGAGACGCGAACACGTTCGGGGTGCCCGGTGAACAGCTCCCGGTAATGGCCCCACACGAGCTCCCGGGCGATCAGCGGCCACACGTCCTCGAGGAAGTCGATCGTGCCCGGCCGCGCGAGCAGTTCCGCGATCGTCGCGGGGGTCAGGACCTCCCGCACGGGCGGATCGCCCCGAAGCTCCGACGACACCTTCGAGCGGTAGGGCACACCGCGCCGCGACCCGAGGTGCAGCCGCGGTTCCCGCCCCGACGCGGCGTACCGCAGGGTGCCGTCCGGCGTCCGGGAGAAGCGGCCACCGCGTCCCTCGGCGAGCAGCACGATGGCATCCACCGCGGCGAGCCCCATGCCGCGCACGATGACGTCGTCGCCCGCGCCGAGCATCGAGAGGTCGGCATCGGCGGTGAACGACGGCGGGACGTAGGTCAGACCGGCGTCGGAGGCAGCGGTGATCAGCGCGAGCGTCTCTCCGTCGGGCTCGCGACCGTTGTGCCCGAGCGCGTAGACGACGATCTCGGCGGGAAGACGGATGCCGTCGGCCAACGCGACCTCGTACCCCTCGGCCGTGTCGTCGACCCACTGCACCGCGCCCCGGTGCCAGTGCACCTCGACGCCCGGGGGCGCGATCGCGACGGTCCGCCGCCAGAACCAGTCGAGGTACACGCTCTGCAGCCGGCGCGTGGGGAAGCTGTCGCCGCGGAGCGCGCGGAGTTCGGCGTCCAGGTCGGGATCGTCGACCTCGACGTCGGGGAGCGAGCCGGCACGCACCCGTTCGGCCCACTCGATCAGCGAGGGCCCGGGGCGGACGGGACCGGCGATCGTGCACGTCTCGTCGGTGAACACCGTCACGTCGCGTGCCATCGAGTTGAGCTTGAGCAACGGCGACTGCTCGCGCCGCCAGATGCGCCCGGCCCCCGGCGGGTGGGGGTCGACGAGAGTGAGGTGCAGGTGCGGGTGGGGGGAGCGCGTGCGTCGGGCGAGCAGACGCTCGACGAACATCACGGCGCGCGGACCCGCGCCGACGATGACGAGCCGCGTCGCCCGGTCGTTCATCGCGTCGCGGCCGGGACGGGAACGGGCGCCGCGCCCGCCGCCGTCGACGCGGCCACCGGGGGCAGCCCCAGCAGGTCGTGCAGCGTCGCTCCCTCGTCGTAGGAGCGGCGGTACGAGCCGCGCTCCTGCAGCAGCGGCACGACCCGGTCGGTGAACTCGTCCAGGCCGTGCGGGGTGAGGTGTCCGACGACGGTGAACCCGTCGGTCGCGCGCTCCTGCACGTACCGGTCGATCTCGGATGCCACGTGCTCCGGCGTCCCGACGAAGGTGTGCGTCGCGGTCAGACGGATGACGAGCTCGCGGATGCTGAGGTTCTCGGCAGACGCCTGTTCGCGCAGCTGTCCGACGCGGGCCCGGATCGCCGCGTGACGACCGGCGAACCCCTGCGCGGTCTCGACCCCCGTGTCGGGTTCGAGGTCGGGGAGCGGGCCGTCGGCGTCGTAACCGCTGAGGTCGCGGTTCCAGATCTGCTCGAGGTAGGTGATCGCGGTCTGCGGGCGCACCTGGGCGAGGGCGATCTCGCGCGAGCGCTCGCGGGCCTCCTCGGCTGTGTCGCCGAGGACGAAGGTCGCCGCGGGCAGGATCTTGAGCGAATCCTCCTCGCGGCCGCGCGCGGCGAGGCGTCCCTTCACATCGCGGTAGAACTGTTGCGCATCGGAGAACTCGGTGTGCAGCGAGAAGATCACGTCGGCGTGATCGGTGGCGAAGTCTCGGCCGTCGGGGGAATCGCCCGCCTGCACGATCACCGGGCGCCCCTGCGGCGAACGGGGGACGTCGAAGACGGCGTCGACATCGAACAAGCGCGAGGAGTGCCGCACCCGCGCGATCGCGTCGTCGCGGAGGAACGCCCCCGTCTCGGCATCCGCCACGATGGCGTCGTCGCGCCACGACGACCAGAGCGCTTTCGACAGGGCCGCGAACTCCGCGGCCCGCACGTACCGGTCGGCGTGGTCGAGGTAGCCGCCGCGGCGGAAGTTCGCGCCGTGGAAGGCGTCGGAGCTCGTCACGGCGTTCCAGCCCGCGCGGCCGTTCGACAGCAGGTCGAGCGTGCCGAGCTGACGGGCGAGCTCGTAGGGCTCGTTGAACGTCGTGTTCAGCGTGCCCACGAGGCCGATGTGCTCGGTGACCGCGGCGAGTGCCGTGAGGATCGCGAGGGTGTTCGGGCGCCCGGCGACGTCGAGGTCGTGGAGCCGCCCGCGGTGCTCGCGAAGACGCAGGCCCTCGGCGAGGAAGAGGTAGTCGAAGAACCCGCGCTCCGCCGTGCGGGCGAAGTACTCGAACGAGTCGAGGGCGATCTGGCTGCCCGCGCTCGGGTCGGTCCAGACGGTGGTGTTGTTCACGCCCGGGAAGTGCGCGGCGAGATGGATCTGCCGACGGGTCATGCGCCGACCTCCTGGCGGGCGTAACGGCTGGCGAGGCGGGGGAGTCCGAGGCGTTCGCGCAGCGTCGGTGCGCCGTCGTCGGGGAGCAGGATGCCGGCAGCCGCGGCACGCGGCACGACTCGGTCGGCGATCGCGTCGAGGTCGGCCGGGAGGCGGGCGGGGCGCAGACGGACACCGTCGACGCCGGCCTCGGCCAGGGCTCGGATCTCGTCCACGACGTCGTCGGCCGTGCCGGCGACCACGCGCGCATCGGTGGTGAGCGCTGCGCGCTCCTGCAGGCGGTTCCACACCTGCGCGGCCGCGGTCCGTGTGTCCTCGATGAGCACGAGCAGGTCGGCGAAGACGCGCAGCGGCGCATCGAGCGTGCGCGCCGAGTCCGCGGCATCCGCGAGTTCGCTCAGGATGCCGTCGACCTCCGCCGCATCCGCGGGCGTCACGAACACGAGATCGGCGTGCTCCGCGGCGAAACGATAGGGAACCGTCTGATGCGCGAGAGCGGTGAGGAGCGGCTGTCCCTGCGGGGAGCGCGGCACGATCGAGGCGCCCGTGATCGAGAAGAACTCCCCCTCGAACGCGATCTTGTGCACGCGATCCCGGTCGAGGAACTTCCCGGACTCGAGATCGCGCACGATCGCGTCGTCTTCCCACGAGTCGGCGAGACGGCGGATGACATCGGCCACTTCACCCGCCTCACGGAACGCGGCGAGCAGCGCCGGGTCGTCTTCGACGCGACCGGATGCCGGGAGCCCGGTGGGTCCGTCGACGCGGCGCCCGAAGTTCGCGCGCTCCGAGGGCGTGGAGCCCGCGACCAGTCGAGCGCCCGCGCGCCCACGGCTCGCGTGGTCGAGGGTCTGGAGGCCCGTGGCGAGGTGGAAGGGCTCGGGGTGTGCGGTGGTCGCGGTCGGGACGAGTCCCAGGCGACGAGTGACCGGGGCCAGGAACGACGCCAACAGGACCGCGTCGAGGCGCCCCCGGACGCGGTCGCGCCGGGTCTCGGCATCCGGTTCGACGGATCGCCCGCCCAGGCTCAGCGCGTCTTCGATCGTCGCGAGCAGGAGTCCCGCGCCGTCGGCCGTGCGGGCGAGAGCGCGCCAGTAGGCGGGGGAGGTGAGCTCGGTCGGCCGGGCCGTGGTCTCGCGCCAGGCGGCCGGGTGCCAGCCGGCGCCGTCCAGGGCGACGGCGAGGTGGATGCGGTCGGGCATCGGGGCTCCTTCGCGGCGGGCCGGTCCCGCCGAGACGCCCACTGTGCCGCCGGTGCCGCGCCGACACAATCGCGCACGTCACACAACGCCGCGAGGCGTCATTGTTACGCCCCGTGCCGCGCTCCGCGCCCAGCGCCCCCGGCTCGGCTCGGTTCGGCGTCGAGTGTCCAAGACACGCCGCAACTCGGCGGGGGGTTACGGCGTGTCTTGGACACTCAACTTGCGCCGGGGCAGGCGCGGGCGCGGGCGCGTAGCGGGGCAGTCTCGCGGGCGCTCGTTCGTGACGGCGTGCGACATCCCGTGTCGGTCGGCGACGCATCGCGACGGTGCGTTTCCCCGAGAGATGACCGCCCCACACTCGCGGGGGTCATCGCATCCCGCGTGTGGCCGGCGTCCACCCCAGCAGCGGGGCCAACCGTCCCGCGATGTCCTCGAGGATCTGGGCGTAGTCATCGGGCGCGAGAGCGAAGGGGAGGGCGAAGGCCACCTCGTCGATCTCGGGGAACGAGAGCGACGAGAGCAACCGCTCGGCGATCTGCTCCGAGGTGCCCACGAGATCCTCGGCGAACAGCATCCCGCGCGGACCCTGGGGGATGCCGACGCGCCCACGCCGCGACTCGGCGTAGGCCTCGTACCGACGACGCTGCTCGGGCGTGGCCGTGTCGGTGGGCACCACCACCAGGCCCTGCGACACGCGGGCGGTCTCGCCGTCGGGGTGCGTGTCGCGGTAGAGCCGGATCTGCGCGTGCTGCTCCGCGTCGAAGTCGGTCGATGCGGTCGATTGGATGACACTGCTCGTGAGCAGGTGGAACCCGTTCTCGGCCGCCCAGGTGGTCGAGGGGGGGCTTCCGGCGCCGTACCAGAGCCGGTCGGCGAGGCCGCGTGCATGCGGTTCGACGCGCTCGGAGTATTCCTCGATGCCCTCGGTTCCGGCGAAGGGGCTCACCCGCTCGCCGGCGAGGAACCCGCGTAGTCGTGCCAGTCGCTCGTACCCGAACCGCTCGTGCGCGGCGGTGTCGGGGTACAGGGCGGGCGCGATCTCGTCGAGGCGCCGGGGCGGCCCGACCGAGAACCCCGGTTCCAGGCGGCCGCCGGTGAGGACGTCGACCGTGGCGAGGTCTTCCGCGAGGCGGAGCGGGTTCTCCCAGCCCAGTGGGATGACCGCGGTTCCGAGCCGGATGCGGCTGGTGCGCTGGGATGCCGCGGCGAGCACCGCGACGGGAGACGAGATGCCGTACTGCAGGTGCCGGTCGCGCAGCCACGCACTGTCGAAGCCCAGGCGCTCGCCGCGCTCGATGATCGACAGGGTGGTCTCGTGTCCGGCGCGGGGGTTCTCGCGGTCGAACAGGCCGATGGTGAGGAAGCCGAGAGAGCGCAGCGGTCGGGTCACACCCGCCACGCTAACCGCGTGCGCGGTGGGGCGGCGCGGGGGTGTCATGCGCCGTCACGACGGCTGTTCCGCGCGGACCGATCACGTGGGCGCCGCCGACCCGAAGCTCGCGCGCAAGGTCCTGCAGCGGCGGTTCTCCGACGACCTCCCCGAGCACGCCGAGCTGCGTCTTCGCGAGTCCGCGCGCCGGCTCCGCAGCGAGCGATGGAGCTGGATGGCCTGTTGGGTGTCCCAGAAACCCGGGCGCCCCGAGAATTCGTCCGGATGTTTCGGACACTCAACCTCGTCCGGCGAGCGCGCTTCGCGGAGGGCGCGGGGCGCGTCAGCGCTGAATGACGAGTTTCGCGTTGGGCACCGGGGCGTCGGGCGCGACGTCGAAGACGTAGGCGACGCCGTCGCTCATGAAGTTCGCGGCGCTGATCGTGCTGTCACGGACATGGACGTACGGGTCGGGCCGTTCGGCGAGGGCCGCGGCGACGACATCGGCGCTGTCGACGGCGGTGATCCAGTTGTCGATCTGGAACAGCAGCTGCCGCGGCCGCGCGGGCTCGGACGCCGGGCCGTTGCCCGTCCACACCGCGCCGCCGCCGGCCTTCGTGTAGATCTCCGCGGCCTCGGCGATGGCGCGGGTGTCGTCGGGGAGGTCCCAGACCTCGTGCCGGTCGACCTGGTCGGCCTGTTCGGGTGTCAGTCCGTCATCGTCCTGCTTCCATTCGCCGACCCAGATGCGGGGGAGGATGCGCGTCTTCCCCGAGGACACGTCGTCGGGCACGTCGGCTGCGGATCCGAGCTCGGTCACCGGGACGACGAGGCACCGGTTGGCCACGTCATCCGGGTCCCAGAACTCGCACACGTCGTCGCTCTCGCACTTGAAGACGAGGAGCACGTGTCCGGCGGGGATGCGGCGAAGCCACGGTCCGGCTGAGAGCTGAAGGAGCGGGCTCAGCGCGGTGCCGCACTGTCCGCAGACGGGCCACGCCGCCGGGTCGAGGCCGACGGGGATGCCCCCGAACCAGCTCGCCCCCGCCTGGGGGTGTTCCGGTTGCCGGACGGTCCACTGCGGTACCCAGATCTCCATCGCTCGACGATAACGCGGGGTCAGCGCCCAGAGCGGACCGAACTCCTGAGGAACCGCTCGTGCGGAGACGGAACCCCGCTCTCGCGTCCCGGAGGCGCGAGAACTCAGGGGCTTCGCCCGGGCGATCCCGGGGGGAGCGACGACTCAGGCGGGCGTGCGTACCGCCGCGAAGCGGTTGCGCCGCCGCAGCGCGAAACCCAGCTTCTCGTACGCCGCGATCGCGTTCACGTTCGACGCGGCCGCGTGCAGCAGAGCGCGATCCCCGCGCTGCTGGATGTGGAAGGCGACGTCGAGCACGAGGCGCGAGGCGAGGCCCTGGCGTCGGTGATCGGCATCCACGGCGACCGCGCTGATCTCGGTCCACCCGGTCGGGTGCAGGCGCTCGCCCGCCATCGCGACGAGCCGGCCCTCGCGACGGATGCCGATGTACCGGCCGAGCTCATACGTGCGAGGCCGGAAGGGGCCGGGCTGATTGCGGTCGACGATCGCCATCATGTCGGCGGCGTCGTCCGCACCCAGCTCGATCGCCTCGTCGTCGGGACGCGGGCGCAGCGCCTCGGTCTCGACGAGCTGCACGCCCTCGCCGCCGCCGAGGTACTCCCACCCCTCGGGGAATCCGCCCTCGTAGCCGGAGAGGCCCACATCGGCACCGGGGCCGACGAGCTCCCGCAGGGCATCCCAGACGCCGGGCTCGTCCCACGCGCGGACGGCGACGAAGGGCGCGACATCGGTCGGATAGCGGCGGACGAGGTCGCCGCCGATCGCGAATGAGGAGTGCGGGCCCGCGAGGGAGTGCCAAGCGGCGTTGTCGAGGACGGTGGCGTCGGCGTGCGGGATGTCGAGGGCGGGAGCGGTGGTCACCGGGACACTCTGCGCCGGTCGCGGCCGTCACGCAAACCGGGGGTCACCGCGCGCAACGAGGGGACATCCGCCGCGAGGTGTGCGTCCGTATCGGAGGTCGGAAGGGGCACATCGCCTCACCGCGCGGCTGCGCATGTCGCCTGGTCGGCGAAGGCGGCCACGAGGCCGAGAACCGTGATCAGGAGAGTCCACGACGACAGGACGACGAACATCCCGCGGAGGGATCTCCTCGCGAGCAGGGAGATGGCCGCCGAGCCGGTGATCGCGAGCGATGGCACGTAGCTCACGAACGCATCCGGTATCGCCTCGGATACGCGTTCAGGATGCCCGGCGAGACCGAATGACATCGCGGAGGCCACGATCAGCGTGTACAGCGCCAGGACGATCAGCGACGACAGAAGGGCCGGCCACGGGAGCCATCGCGAGGCACTCTCGTCGGGGGCGAGGGCCGGGACCACTCCGACGCCGACGGCGAGGAAGACCAGACCACACGTGAGGGAGATCGTCGTCAGGGGGCTCGGCGGATCGCACGAGGCCACTTCGCGCCACAGCACGAGACCCAACCACCAGACGAGTGGGGGTGCCGACAGCGCCCCGAGGGCCGCGAGCAGGGTCAGGACAAGGCCGAGAACCCCGCGCCGAGAGACAGCGACATCCTCGCTCATGGCTCCCTGCTCCCGCCGGTGAGCCGTGTCATGGTCGCACCTCACGAATCCCGCCGAACCCGACTCGGCTTCGGGTAAGGCTACGTGAGGGGGGGCGGCCCCTTCCAGGGACTGTCGTGCACATTCCCGTCCCGCGCTGCAACGGAGAAAGTCGCGCCCTGCGTGTGCCGGTGAGCCGCCCGGGGCGCGCCTGCCACGATGGGTCCATGCCCGTCATCGAGTCCCGCTGTGTGGTCCCGGTCGCGCCCGACGTGGCGTTCGCCGTCTCGCAGACGACGGGCGAGACCCGCAAGCGCTGGGATCCGTTCATCCGTCGCCAGTACTTCGTCGACGCGGCGACCGCGCCGGCGAAGGGCGTGCGGACCTACACGGTGCAGCGCTTCGGCTTCCGGATGGAGAGCGAGTACGTCTCCTACAACCCGCCGTCGAACGTCGGCATGAAGATGACGAAGGGGTCCTGGTTCTTCGAGCGCCTCGCCGGCGGATGGAAGTTCACGCCCGTCGCCGACGACCCCGGCAGCACCCTCGCCGTCTGGCGGTACAACTTCGCCTGTCGCCCGAGATGGCTGGCGCCGCTCGCCGAACGGATCGGCGTGATCGTGCTGAAGCGCGACATGGACCGGCGGATCCAGGGTTTCGCGAGAGGGTGTTCCGACCCGCTCGTGCT
>JARBUN010000155.1 GCA_029239635.1 Microbacterium sp.
GTCCTCGAGGACGTTGATGGTGAGGTTCTGGTACTTCACCGCGTCCTTGTTCCAATAGTCGGGGTTCGCGGTGTAGTTGTACGTGGTGCCCGTGACCGACGAGGCGGTGTCGAGGATGTAGGGGCCCGAGCCGACGGGGTTCGTGGCGACGTCGGCGTTGCCGAACGAGGACGGCGCCTCGATGAGGCCGGGGGCGATGGAGAGCAGGTTCACCAGCGACGGGTCGGGAGCCGCCTGCGTGATGGTGACGGTGGTGGCGTCGACGGCGGCGAACTCCTTGCCCGCGAGCGTGGCGGCCTGCGGCGCGGTGCCGTCGCGGAAGCGCTCGAGGCTCGCGACGACGGCGGAGGCGTCGAGCGGCGTGCCGTCCGTGAATTTCACGCCGTCCTTCAGTGTCAGCGTGAGGACCGTCTTGGCGTCGTTGTACTCCCACTTCGTGGCGAGCCAGGGCTGGATCTCGCCCTTCGAATCCTTCTGCAGGAGGGTGTCGAACACCGCCTGGAAGAACGGGCTCCGGTTGCCGTACTCGGCGCCGGCGCCGATGTCATAGCTCGTGGGCGAGGCGATCGCGGTCAGCGTGAGTCGATCAGCGCTGCCGGAGCCGTCGCTCCCCGACCCTCCGCCGGAGCATCCCGTCAGCACGAGTGCTGCCGCGACGGCGAGGGCTGCTGTGGCCTTCCATCGGAACATCGTTGGTCCCTTCATCGTGGCGATACCCCTGTGGATCGCCCTGCGCCGAGACGGTAACAGCAATTCCGAGTGCCCGCTAGATTTTTGGAGCAAAAAACTAGCGGTCGCTAGGAATTCGTTATAAAACGTTTCATGGAAGGTCGTTCGCGCGGCCGATGGGGTCCTGCGCGAGCGGATACGGTGGCTCAATGACCGAGACGACGCGCACCCCGCGCAAGCCGAGGGGGGAGTACGCCAAAAGCGAGGCGACCCGCCAGGCGATTCTCGACGCCGCGCTGGAGGTCTTCGCCGAGTCCGGCTTCCGGGCCGGTTCTCTGCGCGAGATCGCGCAGCGCGTGGGCATGAGCGAAGCGGGGCTCCTGCACCACTTCCCTCGCAAGAGCGCGCTCCTGCTCGCGGTGCTCGACCACCGCGACGAGGCGGCGCGGGCCGTGGTCGACTTCGACCTCACCGATGGCGCGGCCACCCTGCAGGGGCTCGTCGAGCTCGCCGCCCTCAACGCATCGATGCCGGGCGTCGTCGAGCTCTTCTGCACGCTCTCCGCCGAGGCGACCTCTCCCACGCATCCCGCGCACGAGTACTTCCAGAACAGGTACACCTACGTCCGCACGCGGCTGACGGATGCCTTCGAGCGCCTCCGAGCGGCCGGACGCCTCGTCGACGGGGTCGATCCCGCCCGGGCAGCCGTCACGACGACCGCGCTCATGGACGGACTGCAGGTGCAGTGGCTCCTCGATCCCGCGTCGACGGACATGTCCCGCGACCTCGCCGCGCACTTCCGGCTGCTCGTCCGCGGGTTCGACCTGCAGGCCCTCGAGAACGTCCTCGACCTGCACGCGGGGGAGCCCCGATGATCCGCGAGCCCTTCCTCGAGGGGTGGACGGTCGGTCCGAAGCGCGGTGCGTTCGAAGCTCAGGATGCCGCGACCCTGTCGCGCGTCACCCTTCCGCACGACGCCCTCCGCGATCTGCCGCGCTCGCCCGACAGCCCGCAGGGGGTGACGTCCGGCTACTACCCGGGGGGAGTCTTCGAGTACGTCCGCGAGTTCGATGTCCCGGAGTCGTGGCGCGACAAGACCGTCCTGTTCGAGTTCGAGGGCGTCTACCGCGACGCCGTCGTCTTCGTGAACGGCGAGCGCGCGGCCCACGAGGGCAGCGGGTACGCGGCCTTCACCGTCGAGGCCGACGCGTTCCTCCGCTTCGGCGAGACCAATCGTCTGAGCGTCGAGGCCCGGGTCCACAAGGACTCCCGCTGGTACACCGGGGCCGGCATCCATCGTCCGGTCCACCTCGTCGTGGCCGATCCCGTGCATCTGCCGCTCGACGGCGTGCGCGTGACGACGCCCGATATCGACGACGAGCGGGCGATCGTCGCGGTCGCCACGCGCGTGCGCAACACCACCCGACACACGCGGACCACCCGGGTGACGTGGGAGATCCACGATCCGGCGGGTGCCGTGGTCGCGACGGGCTCGTCACCGGTCACCGTCCTGCCCGGTGAGGACGCGGTCGCCCGTGCGCGGCTGAGGGTCGAGCGGCCGGAGCTCTGGAGCATCGACACCCCGGCGCTCTACGATGTGCACACAGCGCTCGCCGACGAGGGCGGCAGCGCGCCGATCGACACGGATCGCACGGTCTTCGGCATCCGCTCCCTTCAGCTCGACCCCGCGCACGGGCTCCGCATCAACGGCGAGAGCGTGACGTTGCGCGGGGCGTGCGTGCACCACGACAACGGTCCGCTCGGCGCCGTCTCGATCGCGGCCGCCGAGGATCGCCGCGTGCGGCTGTTGAAAGACGCGGGGTTCACCGCGATCCGCAGCTCGCACAACCCGGCCGGCCGCGCGCTGCTCGAGGCCTGCGATCGGCACGGCATGGTCATGATGGACGAGCTCGGCGATGTGTGGACGCGGGCCAAGACGGCGTTCGACCATTCCGTGCGCTTCGCCGAGGACTGGCTCGCCGACGTGGAGGCCCTCGTGGCCAAGGACGTCAACCACCCGAGCGTGATCCTGTACTCGATCGGCAACGAGATCCTCGAGGTCGCCAGCCCCCACGGAGCGGCGTGGAGCCGACGGCTCGCCGAGGCCGTGCGCGCTCTCGACGACACCCGTTTCGTCACGAACGGGATCAACGGGATCATCGCGAACCTCGAGCGCATCGCCGACGCGCGCGCCGAGCTCGCGGCATCCGATCCCAACACGCTCATGGCGGGACTCGGGGCGCAGATGGCGGCGATGAACGCGTCGGAGCTCGTCACGCGCACGATCGAGGAGTCCGCCGCCGTGCTCGACGTCGTCGGCTTCAACTACGCCGACTCGCGCTACGCGCTCGACGCCGAGCTGTTCCCGAACCGCGTGATCGTCGGGTCCGAGACCTTCCCCGAACGCATCGGCGCGCTCTGGCCGCTCGTCTCGTCGCTCCCGCACGTGATCGGCGACTTCACCTGGACCGGGTGGGACTACCTCGGCGAAGCCGGCATCGGCCGGGTCGATTACGTCGACGCCGTCTCGGACGCCCCGACCGACACCGCCGGCCCGTACCCGTACCTGTTCGCGGAGTCCGGAGACCTGGATGCCACGGGCCACCGGCGCACGGTCTCGTTCTTCCGCGAGATCGTCTACGGTCTGCGCATCGAACCGTTCCTCGCCGTGCACAGGCCGCAGCACTATGGCCGCGCGACGGCGGTGACCCCGTGGTCGTGGGACGACACCGTCGCGAGCTGGTCGTGGGACGTCGCTGAGGGATCGCCCGTCGTCGTCGACGTCTACGCGGATGCCGACGAGGTCGAGCTGCAGCGCGACGGTGTGACGGTGGGAATCGTCCCGGTCGGCGTCGCGCGCGAGTTCACCGCCCGATTCGACACGGTCTACGTGCCGGGGGAGCTCACCGCGATCGCGCGCCGCGACGGCGTGGAGACGGGGCGGACGACGTTGCGCTCGATCGACGGGGAGCCGACCCTGGTCGCGCGGGCCGAAGCCCCCGCGATTGGCGCCGGTCTCGACGACCTCGCGTTCGTGCGGATCGCCCTCGAGGACGCGACGGGCATCGTTCCCTGCGACCGCGACGTGGTGGTCAGCGTGAGCGTCGAGGGACCCGGGGTACTGGCGGGTCTCGGCACCGGGCGGGCGCGGACGGAGGAGCCGCTGTCGGCGGCGTCGGTGACGACCTACGACGGTCGCGCTCTCGCGATCGTGCGCCCCACCGGGGCGGGCGAGATCACGGTGCGG
>JARBUN010000156.1 GCA_029239635.1 Microbacterium sp.
GCAGCAGGACGCGCTCCTGCCGGGCGTCGAGAACGGCTGGGTCGTCCTGATCGCGGCGACCACCGAGAACCCCTCGTTCTCGGTCATCTCGCCGCTGCTGTCTCGATCGTTGCTGTTGACCCTCCGCCCGCTCGGCGATGACGACCTGGGCGCGCTCGTCGACCGCGCGGTGACAGACCCTCGTGGTCTCGCCGGAAGGGTCGTCCTCGACGACGACGCGCGTGCCGCTCTGATCCGCCTCGCGTCGGGCGACGCGCGGCGTGCGCTCACGGCCCTGGAAGCCGCAGCGTCCGTCGCGGGCGACGACTCCGGACTCACCGCGCCCGCCGTCGCCACCACCGACGACGAGGATCCGGATGCCGATGAGCCCCCCGCCGAGTCCGAGGTCGCCGACCCACCCGTCATCACCGCCGACCACATCGCTCAGGCCGTCGACCGGGCACTGCTGCGGTACGACCGCCAGGGCGACGAGCACTACGACGTCATCAGCGCCGCCCGAGGGGCGCATCCCGCTCGCCGAGGCGACGGTCTACCTCGCGACCACCGCCAAGTCGAACGCGGCGTACAACGCCATCAACGCCGCGATCGCCGATGTCCGCGCCGGCGGCTTCGGCCGAGTGCCCCTGCACCTGCGGGACGCGCACTACCCCGGGGCCAAACGGCTCGGCCACGGCAAGGGGTACAAGTACGCGCACGACAGCGAGATCGGCATCGTGACGCAGCAATACCTGCCCGATGAGCTCACGGGGAAGCGCTACTACCAGCCGACGAACCACGGCGCCGAGCGCGACGTGTCGGCACGGCTCGAGAAGATCCGCCGCATCCTCGACGGGCAGTGAGAGCTCCGCGGGCGCGTGCGGGCGGCTCTGATAGCATGAACCGGCTCGAAACAGGGTTTTCGGGCATCCCCTCCTTCCTGTGATCACCTTCCGGTGCGCCCCGGCGTGCGCTTCGGATCGGGCGGAAGGGGGCGATACGCCCGTGAGCCGTGAAAGGCGCGGCCACGTCATCGGAAGGAGAACTTCGTGACCACGAAGTCTCAGGACCGCCGCAAGGTGCGTCTGTCGCGCGCCCTCGGCGTCGCGCTCACCCCCAAGGCCGCCCGCTACCTCGAGAAGCGTCCCTACGCTCCGGGTGAGCACGGTCGCACCAAGCGCAAGGCTGACAGCGACTACGCCGTCCGTCTGCGCGAGAAGCAGCGTCTGCGCGAGCAGTACGGCATCCGCGAGAAGCAGCTGCGCATCGCGTTCAACGAGGCCCGCCGCACCGACGGCCTGACCGCCCGTCGTTCCGCGTGAAGCCGGGTCAGCAGATCCACGTCAAGCCGAAGAGCGAGGGCCTCGAGCCCTTCCAGGTCGCCGCCGCCGGCGGGCACGCCGAAGTGCTGCCCCCCGTCCCGGGCTACCTCGAGGTCGACCTCTCGACGCTCCAGGCGAAGCTCGTGCGTCGCCCCAAGCGCGCCGAGGTGCCCGTCACGTGTGACGTGCAGCTCGTCGTCGAGTACTACGCCGCCCGCTGATCTCAGCGAGCACGAAGGGCGTCGGGTTCTCCCGGCGCCCTTCGTCGTTCCGGGCACTCGCGCGGGCCCGGACCGTCCGCGACGGCCGCGTCCGCGGCATCCGGTCGGCGGACGCGCGCGCTGCGGGGGCCGTCGCCTACGATGAAGGATGCCGCGACCGCGGCGCTGTATCGAGGAAGAAGTGGTGATCGTGAGAAGCCTCGTCTGGTTCGCCTTCGGCATCGTCGGCGGTTTCGTCGCCGCCCACTTGGTGAACAAGGACCCCCGCGGCCAGGAGCTGTTCGCTCAGCTCGACTCCCGCATCGGCGAGTTCACCGATCGGATGAGCGACGCCTACCACGAGCAGGAAACGCGCCTCTCGGAGATCGTCGACGACGTCAAGGGCGTCGCCGCCTCTGCCGGCGCAGCCCTCGACAACGCCGCCGACACGGCGCGCTCGGCATCCTCGTCCGACTGACCTTCCGGCATCCCGCCCCCGGAACCGGGGGAGGATCCGCACGCCCATCGAAAGATTCGCCATGAAAACCGCCGAGATCGCCCAGCGCTTCCTCGACTTCTTCGAGAAGAAGAACCACACGATCGTCCCGTCGGCCTCGCTCGTCACCGACGACCCGGCCCTGCTGTTCACCGTGGCGGGCATGGTGCCCTTCATCCCGTACCTGAGCGGTGTCGTGCCGCCGCCGTATCCGCGCGCGGCCGACGTGCAGAAGTGCATCCGCACTTTCGATCCGAAGGACCTCTGGGTCACCGTCTACGAAGAGGACGATGAGGCGCACGACCTCTGGTTGACGCTCAGCACGCTTCCCGAGGAGCGGATCCAGCGGCTCGGCAAGGACACCAACTACTGGTCGACGGGCCTTCCCGGCCCCGCGGGTCCCTGCTCGGAGATCTTCTTCGACCGCGGCCCCGCCTACGGCATCGACGGCGGCCCCGCCACCGACGACGACCGCTACGTCGAGATCTGGAACCTCGTGTTCATGCAGTACGAGATCACGAACGTGCGCTCGAAGTACGACTTCGACATCGTCGGCGAGGACCTGGCGGCCAAGCTCGCGGGCAAGGCGTACGGCGCCGAATCGCACGAGGACGACGTGCGGCTGCGCATCGTCGCCGACCACGTCCGGTCCTCGCTCATGCTGCTCGCCGACGGCGTCACCCCCTCGAACGAGGGACGCGGCTACATCCTGCGGCGCATCATGCGTCGCGCGATCCGCTCGATGCGCCTGCTCGGCGTCGAGGGAGCCACCTTCCCCGAGCTGTTCGCCGCCTCGCGCGACGCCATGAAGGAGTCGTATCCCGAGGTCGAGGCCGACTACGCACGCCTCTCGGCATACGCGATCGCCGAGGAGCAGACGTTCCTCCGCACGCTCGCGGCCGGGTCGGCGATCCTCGATCAGTCCGTGGCCGAAGCCAAGAACGACGGGGGCACGACGCTCTCGGGTTCCGAGGCCTTCCTGCTCCACGACACGTACGGCTTCCCGATCGACCTCACGCTCGAGATCGCCGAAGAGGCGGGCCTGTCCGTCGATCGCGGCGCCTTCGACCAGCTCATGCAGGAGCAGCGCACGCGCGCCAAGGCCGACGCCCGTGCCCGCAAGGGAGCGATCGCCGATCAGAGCGCGTACCGCGAGTTCCGCGCGCTGGGCGAGACCGTCTTCACCGGGTACACCGAGCTGCAGACCGAGTCGAAGGTCCTCGGCATCCTGGTCGACGGTCAGGGGACCGATCGCGCGTCCGCGGGGCAGATCGCCGAGATCATCACGGGCGAGACCGCGCTCTATGCCGAATCCGGTGGCCAGGTCGCGGACAAGGGCACGATCGTGGGCCCGGGCTACGAGCTCGAGGTGCTGGATGTGCAGCGGCCGGTTCCGGGCCTGATCAGCCACACCGTCGAGGTCACGACCGGAGAGGTCTCGGTCGGCGCCCCCGCCACCACGGTCGTCGACGCGCTGAACCGCCACTCGGCGCAGCAGGCGCACTCGGCCACGCACCTCGTGCACGCCGCGATCCGCGACACCCTCGGCAAGACCGCCACCCAGACCGGGTCGCTCAACCGTGCCGGTTACATGCGCTTCGACTTCAGCTGGGGTTCGGCGCTGTCGCCCGAGACCCGCACCGAGATCGAGGACATCGCCAACAACGCCGTCCGCGACAACCTCGAGGTCACCACCCGCGTGATGTCGCTCGATGAGGCCAAGGCGGCCGGAGCCATGGCGCTGTTCGGCGAGAAGTACGGCGACACCGTGCGCATGGTCGACATCGGCGGCCCGTGGTCGCGCGAGCTCTGCGGCGGCACGCACGTCGCCCGGAGCGCCGAGATCGGCCTCGTCAACCTCGTGGGCGAGCAGTCGGTCGGCGCCTCGAACCGGCGCGTGGAGGCGCTCGTCGGCCTCGACGCCTTCCGTGACCTCGCCGCGGAGCGCGCGATCGTCTCGCAGCTGTCGACATCGCTCAAGACACCCCGCGAGCAGTTGACCAGCCGCATCGCCGAACTCGCCGCGAGCCTCAAGGCCGCTGAGAAGAAGATCGCCGCCTTCGAGGCGCAGGCGCTCACCGGTCGCCTGCCCCAGCTGGTCGAGGCGGCCGTCTCGGTCGGCACCGTGCGCGTCGTCGCCGAGAGCCTCGGCGAGGGCGCGTCGGCCGACGACGTCCGCTCTCTCGCCTTGCAGGTGCGAGACCGTCTCGGCACGGATCCCGCCGTCGTCGCCCTCGCATCGGTCGCCGGCGGCCGCGCCACGGTCGTCGTCGTCACCAACGAATCCGCGCGCGAACGCGGCCTGACCGCCGGCGCACTCGCCAAGGCGGCCGCCGGTGTGCTCGGTGGCGGTGGCGGCGGACGCCCCGACGTCGCCCAGGGCGGGGGAACGGATGCCGCGGCCCTGCCGCAGGCGCTCGAAGGCATCGTCGCCGACGTCCGGGCGACCACCGCGTGACGGAATTCCGGCGCGGCATCCGTCTCGGGATCGATGTCGGACGCGCTCGCGTGGGCGTCGCCCGCTCCGACCCGGACGGCGTGCTCGCCGTTCCCGTCGAGACGGTTCCGCGCAAGGGGGACCCCGTACGACGCATCGTCGCCCTCGCCGAGGAGTACGAGGCGTTCGAGGTGCTGGTGGGCCTTCCCCTCAACCTGCGGGGGGAGGACACCGCGTCGACCACGGATGCGCGGTCATTTGCGCAGGCTCTGGCGGGCGCGCTCTCCGTGCCCGTGCGCCTCGTCGACGAGCGCCTCAGCACGGTTTCGGCACACGGCGTGCTCCGACAGGCAGGTCGTTCTCAGCGGGATTCTCGTAGCATTGTGGATCAAGTCGCCGCTGTCGTGCTGCTGCAGCAGGCGCTCGACGTGGAGCGACAGTCCGGCGAGCCGGCCGGACCCGCCGTCACACCGGGACAGGAGCCCGCCTGACATGCCCGAAAACGACCCCAACGCCAACGACCCCTTCGCCGAACTGTACGGACGGTTGCCCGACCCCCGCGCGGCCGCCTCGAACGGCGCGCGGCGACGGTCGACGCCCACCGATGAGTCGCACACGCCCCCCTCCCGTCGGGCGGCGCGCGCGGCGCGCATGCAGACCGGCCCCACGGCCGCGCAGGCCGCAGGGTCGGAAGGCGCAGAATCCGTGACGCCGCCGGTCGGGCCGTCGCCTGCCGCGACGCCCGCCGCGGAGCAGGCGCCGGAGCAGCCGTCGGCACCCCGACCCGCCGTGACCCCGCCGAGCGCCGCGCCCGCGACTCACCCGACGGCACCCCCCGCGGCATCCGCGCCCCGGTCCACCGCCGCGCCGCACGACGCCGCGCCGCACGCCGCGCGGACACCCGACGAGACCGCGCGCCGCACCGCCGCCGCGCAGCAGCCCGCCACCACGCAGCAGCCCGCCACCGCGCAGCCCGTCACCACGAGACCCCCCGCGCAGACCCCCGACGAGACCGCGCGCCGCACCGCCGCCGCGCAGCAGCCCACCCAGCAGATGCCGATCACCCGGCCCGAGCGCGAGCGGGAGCAGGCCCTCGTCGGGGCGGCGACCGTGTCGAACGGCTCCGCGGCGGGCGACGGCTCCGTGCCGACCGGCTCGCTGGAAGACCTCTTCACCGGTCGCGCGCACACCGATCAGATCGGTACCCCCGCGCCGCGTCCCCCCAAGAAGCGCCGCCGCACCGGCGGCTGGATCGCGCTCGCGATCGTCCTCGTGATCCTCGGCGGAATGGTGGGCGGAGGCTTCGCCCTCTGGAACACCTACGGCGAGCGGGTCCAGGCCTTCTTCGGCACGGGAGAGTCCCTCGACTACGAAGCCGGGATGGCCAACGGCGAAGCGCGCGTGACGATCGTCTCGGGCGACACCGGGGAGTCGGTGTCGCCGAAGATGTTCGAGGCCGGAGTCACCAAGGCCTCGAACTCGCTGTACAAGTACATGGTCAACAACTCCGTGGGCTTCACCTTCCAGCCGGGCGTCTACAAGCTGCAGAAGCAGATGACGTCGGAGGCGGTCATCGCGGCCCTCCGCGATCCGGCGACGCGTCTCGACAGCTCCGTGCAGCTGCGCGAGGGCCTGACCCTCAACCAGTCGCTCGACGCGATCTCCGAGCAGGCAGGCATCCCCCGTGCCGATCTCGACGCCGCGGTCGCCGACCCGTCGCAGTACGGTGTCCCGGCCTCGACGCTGGAGGGCTGGATCTTCCCCGCGACCTACGACTTCGACGACGGCGTCACGGCGAAGGACGTCATCAC
>JARBUN010000157.1 GCA_029239635.1 Microbacterium sp.
CTGCGTGCCTCGGCCATTCGGTCAGACTAGTGGACCCCGTTTGTACCAGATGGTACATTCGGCCGCCATGAGGACCTCGATCGCGACCGTCTGCATCAGTGGAACGCTCGCCGACAAACTCCACGCCTGCGCCGGCGCCGGCTTCGACGGCGTGGAGATCTTCGAGCCCGATCTGCTCGCGGCTCCTGAGAGCCCCGAGGAGATCGCGGCCCTCGCCGCGCGCCTGGGCCTGAGCCTCGACCTCTACCAGCCGATGCGCGACGTCGAGGGCGTCGACGAGGTGGCTTTCGCCGCGGTGCTGCGCCGCGCCGAGGCGAAGTTCCGGCTCATGCAGCGCCTGGGCATGGACCTCGTGCTGTGCTGCAGCAACGTCGCCACCGCCACGGTGGACGATGACGCCGTCTCCGCCCAGCAACTGCGACGCCTCGGCGATCTGGCGGCGGGGTACGGCATCCGGATCGCTTTCGAAGCCCTCGCATGGGGGCGCTTCATCGACGACTACCGGCGCGCGTGGCGCATCGTCGAGCTCGCCGACCACCCGGCGGTGGGGGTGTGCCTCGACTCGTTCCACATCCTCTCCCGGGGCCACGACCTCGCCGACATCGCCCGGATCCCGGGCGAGAAGATCTTCTTCGTGCAGCTCGCCGACGCCCCGCGCCTCAGCATGGACGTGCTGTCATGGAGCCGACACCACCGTCTCTTCCCCGGCGAGGGGGAGTTCGACCTCACCGACTTCTCCGCCCGCATCGTCCAGGCCGGATACACCGGCCCCTGGTCGCTCGAGGTGTTCAACGACACCTTCCGGCAGACCGACGCCCGCCGCACCGCGCTGCACGCCCACCGGTCGCTGCGGTGGCTCGAAGACGCCGTCTCACGGGCGCTGCCCGACGCATCCGCCGACCTGCGGATGCTCCCGGACTCGGCGGCCCCTTCGGGGGTCGACTTCATCGAGGTCAAGGCCGAGGACACCTCCGCGATCGAGGAGCTGCTCGCGCAACTCGGCTTCACCTCGCGCGGCCGTCACCGCACCAAGCCGGTCACCCTGTGGACGGCGGGGGAGGCCCGCGTCATCCTCAACGAGCAGCACGCCCGGGGCTGGGAGCCCCGTCTCGCCGCTCTCGGACTCGAGGTCGACGACGCCGAGGCGGTCGACCTCCGCATGCTCGAGCTCGGCGTGCCCCGGGCGTACCGCCGGACCTACGCGACCGAGGAGCGCCTCGACGGCGCCGTGGCCCCCGACGGGACCGAGGTCTACTGGGCGCAGGCGGCCGACGAGGGCGACCCGGCCTGGGTCGCGGAGTTCGAGCACGGAGAACCCCTCCGCGAGACCTCGATCGTCGGCGTCGACCACGTCAGCCTCAGCCAGCCGTGGGATGCCGTCGAGGAGGCGACCCTGTTCCACACCGCAGGCTTCGCGCTCCGCGTGGACAGCGCCACCGAGGTTCCGGGACCCCGCGGTCTCGTGGCCAGCCGCGTGCTCGTCGCCCCGGGTGGGGGCGTCCGCCTGCCCCTGAACGTGGCCCCGGCGATCCTCGCCGCGGAGCGCGCCGGGGCTGCTCTCCCGCAGCACGTCGCCTTCGTGTGCGACGACGTGCGCGCGGTCGCCCGCGCCGCGAGGGACCGGGGGTTCACCCCGCTCGCGATGCCCGGCAACTACTACGACGACCTCGCCGCGCGCTTCGAGCTGACCGAGACGGAGGTCGACGAGCTGCGCGAGCTCCACCTCGGCTACGACCAGGATGCCGCGGGCGCCTACCGGCACTTCTACACGCGCACGATCGGCGAGGTGTTCTTCGAGTTCGTCGAGCGCATCGACGGCTACGCGGGCTACGGCGCCGGCACCGCCCCCGTGCGCCTCACGGCGCAGGGGCGACGCTGATAGCGTGCCCGACATGACCACGCCTCGCCGTCTCCTGCTCGTCAACGGCCCGAACCTGAACCTGCTCGGCACGCGTCAACCCGAGATCTACGGCTCCGACACGCTCGCCGACGTGGAGCGGGTCACGACCGAGGCCGCCGAGCAGCACGGCCTCGAGGTGCGGGCGATCCAGAGCAACCACGAGGGCGTGCTGATCGACGCGATCCACGCCGCGCGTCTGGACTGCGCGGGCATCGTGATCAACGCCGGGGGACTCACGCACACCTCGGTCGCGTTGCGCGACGCGCTGGCATCCGTCGCCCTTCCCGTCGCCGAGGTGCACATCTCGAACATCAAGGAGCGCGAGAGCTTCCGCCACTTCTCGTACATCGAGGACGTGGCAGCCGTCCACGTGATCGGCGAGGGAGTGCCGGGCTACGCGCGAGCCGTCCACCTGCTCGTCGACGTCATCGCGGGCCGCGCCGACGGATGACCGGCCGCCTCATCGCGTAGACTCGATGGCTGGGTGTGCGCCGGAGCGCCGCCTCCCCTCACACGAAACGGAATACTGGCACTCATGGCATCCACTGCAGACATCAAGAACGGCGTCGTCCTCAGCATCGACGGTCAGCTCTGGAACGTCGTGGAGTTCCAGCACGTCAAGCCCGGAAAGGGCGGCGCGTTCGTCCGCACCAAGCTCAAGAACGTCATGAGCGGCAAGACCGTCGACCGCACGTTCAACGCCGGCGCCAAGGTCGACATCGAGAACGTCGACCGCCGCGACTTCACGTACCTCTACAACGACGGCGAGGGCTTCGTCTTCATGGACGTCGCCGACTACGACCAGATCACCGTGGGGGCCGCCACCGTCGGCGATGCCGCCAACTTCCTGCTCGAGAACCAGCAGGTGCAGATCGCGCTGAACAACGGCAACCCGCTGTACATCGAGCTTCCGCCGTCCGTGGTCCTCGAGGTCACCTACACGGAACCGGGCCTGCAGGGCGACCGCTCGTCGGCCGGCACCAAGCCCGCCACCGTCGAGACCGGCTACGAGATGCAGGTTCCGCTGTTCCTCGAGACCGGCACGAAGATCAAGGTCGACACTCGCACGGGCGAGTACCTCGGCCGCATCAGCTGATCTTGAGCGCCCGCACCAAGGCGCGTAAGCGCGCCCTCGACATCCTTTTCCAAGCCGACGTGCGCGGCGAGGAGCTGCCCATCATGCTGGCTGCCGAGGCCAAGCGCGCGGCCTCCGAACCCGACCGTCAGGCCTCGTGGCTCTACGCGCGCGACATCGTCGACGGCGTGATCGACAACCGCGATGCGATCGACGAGCAGATCACGACGTTCTCGAAGGACTGGTCGCTGCAGCGCATGCCCGCCGTCGACCGTGCCCTGCTGCGCATCGGCGCGTGGGAGATCCTCTTCAACGACGAGGTACCCACGGCCGTCGCGATCGACGAGGCGGTGGAGCTCGCGAAGGAGTTCTCGACCGACGATTCCGGCTCGTTCGTGCACGGCGTCCTCGCACGCATCGCGCGTTCGTCCTGACCCCGCGCGACATGCGGCGACGCGGCCCCGACGATTCGTCGGCGGCCGCTTCGCGGCGTTTCGGGGCGGATTCCGGATGCCGGGCGGATTTCGGATGCCGCGCCCCGGCGCCGCGAGGCCCGTCCGGGTCGCCGTGGTCGATGTCGGACGTCTGCGGCAGGATGCTCCCGTGACCTCCTGGCGCGACCTGCTTCCCGGGGGCGAGGCGCCCGCGTTCGAGGCGCTCGCCCTCGGCGTCGAGCTGCGTCAGCGCGAGGCCTACGATCCCGCCCGGTGGGAGGCGCGCGCGGTCGTGCCCGTCACGCCGCGGATGCTCGCGCGACGCCAGGACGACCTGCAGCTCGTCGCCCGTCCACTCGTACGGGGCGCGCGCGAGGCGTGGATCAAGGCGGATGCCACATGGGACGCCGTGCGGCGATCCACGGGCCGCTTCGACCCCGCGCAGGTGCGGTGGTTCGCCGAGCTGCAC
>JARBUN010000049.1 GCA_029239635.1 Microbacterium sp.
GAACGCCGAGCTGGTCTGGGTGCAGGACGAGCCCGAGAACCAGGGGGCGTGGCCGTTCATCGCCCTCGAGGTCGACGACAAGCTCGGCCGCCCGATCCGTGTCATCTCGCGGGCAGCCGCCGCATCCACGGCGACAGGCTCGCCCAAGGTGCACGCGAACGAGCACGCGGAGATCATGAAGGCCGCGCTCGCGCGCTGATCCGACACGACGAAGGGGCCCGGTCGATCGACCAGGCCCCTTCGTCGTGTCGGCCGCGCGGCGGGGATGCAGTCTTCACGAAGCGACGCGGAAGGTGGCATCCAGGACCGCACGGATCCCCTCGCTGATAGCGGGGCCGAAGTGCGTCGCATGCGGAACCTCCCGGGTGGTCACCTCGAACCCCGCCGACTTCGCGGCGTCGGCCAGGACGCGCTGGCCGGGTCCGAACTCGGTGTCGGCAGACCCCCACGTGAACACGGCGCGATGCCCGGCAAAAGAGCCCGACGCGACTTTCCCCATAATCAGCCTCGGGCGATCCGCAGCGTATGCGGCGGCGTCCCCTGAATACACCTTTTCGAGGATCTGCTCCGGGTGTTCGCTCCCCGGATACTCCGTGCCGGACACCGACCCGAATGCTCCCCAGACCTCCGGATGCCGCACGCCGTACAGGGTCGCGCAGGCACCGCCGTTCGAGTAGCCGGCGATCGTCCACTGGGCTCGGTCCCCGTCGACGTTGAGGTGCTCCTGCGCCCACCGCGGGACGAGCTCGTTCACGTATTCCTCGACGGCGCCGTAGCGGGTCGAGTCCACGCAGGCGGGGTCTGTCATCGGCGAGCTGGTCTGGTCGACGACGATGACGATTGGCGCGAGTCCGCCATGGCTGGCGGCGAAGGCGTCGAGGGTCGGGGCGATCAGAGCGGGATCGGGCGTTCCCGGTTGCCCGGCCATGAACACCATCAGCGGAAGCGCAGGCGGTGCGGCCGTCAGCGCCGCCGGGGGCAGGTAGATGCCGGCATCGCGAGCCCCGAAGTCACCGGAAGGGATGCGCAGATCCCCGCTCAGCGCTCCGACCCGGCCGTGCGACGGCAGATCGGCCGGAGGAGCCCAGTCGGCGAGATCACGTGGATGCGTGAGAGCGGGAAGATTTGCTCGCTCCCACGCTTGCATTCCGGCCAGGGCCGCGAGAGTGTATGTCACCCCATAGACCTGGTTCACGCCGAGGAAGCCCGCGAGCACCGCGAGCACCGCGGTCGCCGCGCCGAACCACCGGGCGATCCGGTTCAGACGCACTGCGGCGGCGATACCGAAAGCGGCAGTTCCCAGAGCGAGGGCCGCCACCCCTCGCGCCCGTCCGGGAATGAGTCCGCCCAAGACCTGCGACTCCGACAGCACGAGGACGACGACAGCCGCGACCAGGCTGCCGACGAGGCCCGCGCGCAGGAGCGATTCTCGGCTCCCTCGCGCCCCACGGAGGATCGCACACGCCCCGAGGAGGGTCGCCGACACCGCCAGCGCGAGATAGGGGCCGTGGATGAGATCCACCGTCAGCAGGTAATGCATCAACCGCGCAGCGCTCCATTCTCGTATCCGCGCTCCGCCAGGGTGGCGGATGCTCGTACGTCGTCGCCCAGTATCGACGCCCGTCGCTTGACCACGGTGCACGCCCGACAGCGCGGGCGGCGGGTGAACGGCATCCGACGTCGTGGTCAACAATCAGGTCGGCCCCGCGACGATCGGCCTGGGTCGTCTGCGGAGCGGGCTCAGGACGCGGGCGGCGCCAGGCCGAGGGCCGGAGCCAGCACGGGCAGGGAGTAGGCGAGGCTGGCGTCGAGCGCCTCACCGGTGTGCCCGGCCCCCTCGACCACGTAGGTGACGACGGTGAACCCGGCGGCCTGCGCCGCTTCCGCGTTCGCCTTCTGCCCGGGCCCGTACGTCGTGTCGAGGCTGCCCCACGTGAAGATCGCCCCCGAACACGTCGGTCACGGTCTGGTCGACGTGCTCGGACCCGGGGAACTCATTGCCCATGATGTCGAGCATCTGCCCCCAGACCTGGGGATACTTCGCGCCGTAGACCGCGGCGCAGGAGCCGCCGTTCGAGAAGCCGCCGATCGTCCAGTACCGGTGGTCCTTGACGATGTTGAGCTTGGACTCCGCCCACTTCGGCACGAGCTCGTTGATGTAGGTCGACACCGCCCCGTACTTCGGGGAGTCGACGCACGCGGGATCCCGGTCGGGAGCGCCCAGCTGGTCGACGACCACGGCGATGGGGGCGAGACCGTTGTGCTGGGCGGCGAAGGCGTCGAGCGCTTTGGCGAGGTTCGTGGGGTCGGGCGATCCCGGTTGCCCCATCATGAACACCAGGAGCGGCAGGGCGGGCGGGTTCGCCACCTGCGCCGCCGGCGGGAGGTAGAGCGAGGCGTCGCGCGCGGCGTACTGACCGGTCGGGATCTTGGCATCCCCCGTCAGCGCGCTCACCGACCCCTGGGTCGGCATGCCCGCGGGGGGCTGCCAGTTCTGGTAGAGGGTCGCCGGATCGCCCGCGGTGGCCGTCGGTGCCGGCAGAGACGCCGGGTCCAGGGCTTGGACGCCCAGGATCGCGGCGAGGTTGTGCGTGACCCCGTAGGAGGCGTTGACGCCGAGCGCGGCCGTGAGAAGGCCGGCCAGCACGGTCACCACGCCCACCACCCGGCGTCCCCAGGGGCGGCGGCAGATGCCGACGATGCCGACCGCGACGGCCAGGATGCCCCCGGTGGCCCAGGTGGCCGCGTGCGCGGGCAACGGGCCCTGGAACAGCCCCTGCGCCTCGAGGATGTGGGCGACGACGTACATGGCGATACCCGCCGCGACGCCGATGAGGAGGGTGCCGATGATCCACCGCGGCGCCCAGAGGATGATGGCGAGGACGCCGAGACCCGCGACGACGGCGCAGATCACCAGAAGCGGGCTGTCGATGAGCTCGAAAGACAGAAGAAAGCGGTTCATCGGCGTCCCTCCCACGCAGTTCTCGCCAGGGCGACGATCTCACGACGAGAGGCGTCCGGGAGGTAGGCGCGGCCGACGGCCGCACCGATGGCGGGAAGCTGCAGGGGGTCGCGGTAGGCGAGCGAGAGGGGCCGGTAGCGGGGACGGAACTTGCCCTTGAAGCGGAAGAGCGAGGCGAAGCCGTAGGCGGGCTCGAGCACCTCGGCGAGCCAACGCAGAAGCGCGCGCAGCGGAGCGGGGTCGCCGTCGGCCGGCTCGTCGGGATCGTCCGCCAGCGGCGCCCCCGACAGGCTGAGTACCGTGGCGCCCTCCTCCTGCAGCTGCAGGGCCGCTTTGGCGATGAGGAACTCCATCATCCCGTTCGGCCCTTCGGCGCGTCGCCGCATGAAGTCGAGGGTCCACCCGGTCAGCTCGCCGTCGGTCCAGCTCGGCATCCAACTCGTGACCGCCTCGATGCGGTCGTCGGGTCCGACGGCCAGGAGGAGCCGCACATCGCGGTCGCGCAGCTCGTCGAGCGAGCCGAGCGTGAAGCCCATCTCGGGGAGGGCGCGGTCCGCCACCCATTCCTCGTCGATCGCGATCACCTGGGACGCCTGCGACACGGTCAACTCGTGCCAGCGGGTCCACACGGCGGTGTACCCCTCGCGCTCGGCGCGCGTGAGAGGCTGGCGCACCTTCTGCCAGGCCTTGCCCGCGAAGGTGAGCCCGGGCAGATCCATCACCGTCTCGACGCCCACGGGGATCTGCCGCCAGCCGAGGTCGCGCAGATCCGCCGCCGTCTCGGCGTGGATGCTGTAGAACGCGGGGATCCACCCGTGTTCGAGGCAGAAGTCCGTGAAGCCGCGCAGAGCGTCCGACCGCCCGCCCGGCGGGGTCAGCGGATCAGCGATCGCCAACGCCACATCCCCGACGAGACGGTACGCGATCGCACTCTCCCGGTCGTCCGACGACCAGTGACGGTTCCCCGCCCACGTGCCGAGGAAGCCGAGCGTGTCGCTCCCCCGTCGCAGGAGCTGCCGGTAGAGCGTGTCGTCGTCGGCATCCGGCCGCTGCACGCGGCGGTACAGCCACAGGATCGCCGCGATGACGATCGCCCAGAAGAGCACCCCCACCCACTGGTAGGCGAAGAGCGCCGGGCCATGGTGCGGGAAGCCCGACGACCCGGGGTGCGTGTACGAGGGTGGGAGGAATCGGCGCAACGTGAGCCCGAGCATGTCGAGCACCGAGACATCGCGGTCGAAGGCGCGCCGCCCGAGCTCTTCGATCACGAAGAACGCCGACCCGCACGCGACGAAGGCGACACCGGTGACGAGGGCGACCGTGCGCGCTGCGCGGCGTGTCGCGCGCAACGGGAAGCGATGGCGAGCCAGCACGAGGGCGACGGCGAGGGCGAGGGGGATGACGACGGATGCCACGGCCCACAGCACGTACTCCGCCCCGCTGCCGTCGACCCAGGGGTCGATGCGCAGGCGTCCGTCCGCGAGGGAGAACAGGGGCATGACGCCGGATGCCACGAGGGTGAGCACCGCGATGATGAGCGCTGACCGGCGGCCCTGCCGGAGCCCCCACGCCGCGATCAGCATGAGGACGAGGGGAACGATCGCCAGCAGCGCCGGCCCCAGCCCCCGCGTCATGAGCAGGGCGATCTGTTCGTTGCAGACCGCCTCCGAGACCGTGCCGCAGCGCGCGAGCAGGTCGTCGTCGTACTGCGTGTACGCGTCGACCACGAGCGAGAGGGGTCCACGGCCACCGCCGCTGATGAGCGCGACGAGCGGCCCGCTGCCCACCACCGCGACCAGGAGGGCGAGAAGGGTCCGTGTCTCGCGCGTGGAGCTGCGGTGCCAGGACCGGCGCTCGATCCCGCGCGCGAGCACCGCCCCGACGACGAGGCCGATGGACGCCGTGATGATGCGGTACCACGAGTCGGCGTCGCCGGCGTAGAGCGCGAAGAGCGCGAGGAGCGCGAAGCCCACCAGACGCAGCCGCCGTCGCCACAGCGTGAGGGCGAAGGCACTGGCCACCATCACGACCCCCGCGATCGGCGTCGTGGGGTCGAGGACCGGCACCTCGGCGGCGACGACCGGTCGGAGATCCGTCACCGACCAGACGGCCGCGTGCATCCCGACGCCCGCGAGCAGGCCGACGACGCCGATGACCAGATACAGGATGCCGGTCCGCCGGGATCCGAGCAGCCGTTCCGCCGCGGCGAGCGCCGTGAGGGCGAGCACCACCGAGGTGATCGCGTCGATCGGCGAATCCGGGACGAACAGCGCGGTCGCGATGGTCCACCATCGTCCGGAGGCGAAGGTGGCGAGCGGACCCGCCCCCCAGACGAGGGCGTCCTCCCCCCAGAGGGTCCCCGTGGCCGCCGACGACGCCGTGATGAGGATCGCGACGCAGACCGCGACGGGGTTGGCGCGCAGGAACCGCGTCAGGGCCGTGGCCAGAGCGCGCGGATCGACCCGCAGCCGGGAGCGCCGCGGCGAGGAGGAGGGTGGAGCGTCGGACATCGCGAGGAGAGGCTACGGGGCGACCCTATGAGACGCGCTCAGTACCAGATGTCGAGGAGCGGGGCGACCTCCGGCGTGAAAGCCGCGTCGAGAGCGGCCTGACCGGTCAGCGATCCGCGCACGAGACCGGCTGCGGCCAAGTCGCGCACGCGCACGCCGCCCAGCAGGAGCGACCCCAGCGCACCGACGGTCATCTCGAGGTCCACGGCGCGCGTCTCGGCCGCCGGCTCGACGACCGCCGACCCGTCGGCGTCGATGCGGACGCTCCACGCGCCGTCCGCGAAGCCGAGGGGGTCTTCCACCCGGAGGACGACGTCGAGCGACCGGGCGTAGCGCCGTGCGCTCAGCGCCGCGGGCACGTCGAGCACGCGCAGCCAGTGATGGTCGGTCGGCGTCACGGTCACGGCCCGCCGATCGGCGATCATCCACTGCACGGGCGGGGTGATGGGCTGCAGCGACGCCTTGACCTCACCGACGAGGTCGTGCTCGATCGCGAATCGCCACAGCGCCGCGGTCGCCTCGTCGCCGTCCGCGAAGAGCGCGCGCACCGTCAGCACGTGGGGCGAGAAGTCGCCGTCCGGGCCCGAGTCGAGCGTGTAGACGAGGATCCCCCGCTCTTCGCCGGCGGTGTCGCGATACGACACCGCACGCACCTTCTTCGCGTCCTTCGCATCGGGAGTGAGTCCCGCCACGCCGCGCCAGCGCCCTTCCCACCCGGGCACCGCGCCCGGGCGCTGCAGACGAACCCGCTCGTGCACGCGGCTCAGGCGCTCCGGGAGGCTGTCGGGCGACACGAAGTCGAGCCGGCCCGAGGCGACCGGACCGGTCCAGCGCGCACGCCGCGTGTCGACCACGATGTCGGACGCCCACACGGCCGGGGAGAATCCCCACCGCCCGTAGATCGTGGCCTCGGTCACCGTGAGCCCGGCGAGCGGGAAGCCCGCGGCCGCTGCGGTCCGCAGCTCGCCCGTCAGCATCGCGCGGGCGATGCCGCGACGCCGATGGGTGGGCGCCACGGTGACGGCGCTGATCGACCAGAGCGGGACCGTGCGCCCGGGCGAGACGGTCAGCTCCGCCGGCCACGAGTCGACCGTCGCCACCGGGGAGTCGGGATCGACGCCGGCGCGATCGAAGACACCGGTCAGTCGACGCGGCGTCAGCGCGCGACGCGCGCTCTCGACCTCGTCCGCCGAGGGCTCCTCACCGAGAAACCCTCGGGACACCGCGCGGAGGAACGGCTCGAAGGCCGCGTCATCCGCCGACACCAGCGAGTATTCGAGGCCGGTGGCCTTCAGATCGGCGGCGGAGGTGGCATCCAGAGCGAGAGCGCGTGTGTCGGTGGTGGGCATGACCCCAGCCTACGGACCGACGGCACCGCCTCGTCAGTGGGCCGCTTGCACCGAACGCAGTCGTGCGAGCACCTGGTCGCGCAGCTCCTCGGGTGCGGTCTCCTTGCACGCGCGCGCGACCACCTCGGTCAGCGTCCGCGCGACGAGGGCCTCGTCCTGGCATCCGGGGCAGTTCTCGAGGTGCTCACGGATGTCGCGGTGCTGGGTCTTGCAGACCTCGTTGCGGAGGTACTCCTCCAGGTCGCGCCGTGCCTGGTCGCAGCCGCAGTCGCTCATTTCTTCTCTCCCGTCGCGGCCTGGAAGCCGCGTTCCTTGGCGTAGTCCGACAGCAGGTCGCGCAGCAGCCGTCGGCCGCGGTGCAGACGGCTCATGACCGTGCCGATCGGTGTCTTCATGATGTCGGCGATCTCTTGGTAGGCGAAGCCCTCCACGTCGGCGAGATAAACCGCCAGCCGGAAGTCTTCGGGGATCGACTGCAACGCGTCCTTCACCACCGACGCGGGCATGTGGTCGATGGCCTCGGCCTCCGCCGAGCGGGCGCTGGTCGCCGTCGTCGACTCCGCACCGCCGAGCTGCCAGTCCTCGAGGTCGTCGATCGCGCTCTGGTACGGCTCACGCTGCTTCTTGCGGTACGTGTTGATGTACGTGTTCGTGAGGATCCGGTACAGCCACGCCTTGAGGTTGGTGCCCTGCGTGAACGTCGCCCACGACCCGTAGGCCTTCACGAACGTCTCTTGCACGAGGTCGGCCGCATCGGCGGGGTTGCGCGTCATGCGCATCGCCGCGGCGTACAGCTGGTCCATGAAGGGCAGCGCCTGCTCTTCGAACTGCGCGCGGGGCTCCGCCACCGGCGGGAGGGTGTCTGCCGTGTCGTCCATTACGCGCCAGTCTACGTCGGGCGTGTCGACGACCACCGGGGCGGTCGGCTGCACGCCGGTGCGCTCGAGAAGTGCGGTCACGTGTCGTCCCCTTTCAGTAGGCTAAGAACCGATGACACGTCTCGGGTATTCCCCTTCCGCCGCCACTCCCCGTGGGGCGTGGAACGCGCCCGTCGCCGACGGAGCGGTGGATGCCACTGTCACGGTGCCCGGCTCCAAGTCGCTCACCAACCGCGAACTCGTGCTCGCCGCGATCGCCGACGGCCCCGGCATGCTGCATGCTCCCCTGCACTCCGACGACTCCGTCCGCATGGTCGAGTCGCTGCGCGCCCTCGGCGTGGGCATCGAGGAGGTCGTGACCGACTCCCCCTTCGGCCCCGACCTGCTCGTCACCCCGCCCGCGTCGTTCACCGGTGACAGCACGGTCGACTGCGGGCAGGCCGGAACCGTCATGCGGTTCGTCGCGCCCGTCGCGGGACTCGCGCGGGGCGATGTCGCCGTCACCGCCCATGAGAGCGCGCTCCACCGCCCGATGGGTGCGATGATCTCGGCTCTGCGCGAGGTCGGCGTCGACATCGACGACGGCGGCCACTGGGCGCTCCCCTTCACCGTCCGCGGGCACGGTCACGTGCGCGGCGGCGAGGTCGAGATCGACGCGAGTCAGTCGAGCCAGTTCGTCTCGGGGTTGCTGCTGGCCGCTCCCCGCTTCGACGTGGGACTGCACCTGCGTCACGTCGGCTCGCGTCTGCCGAGCATCCCGCACATCGACATGACCGTCGAGGCGCTCGCCCACCGCGGCATCCACGTCGAACGTCCCTCGGTCGGCGAATGGATCGTCCCGGCCGGCCCCGTCCGCGCGAAAGACGTCGCGATCGAGCCCGACCTCTCCAACGCCGCCCCCTTCCTCGCCGCGGCGATGGTCACCGGCGGATCCGTGACGGTCACGGGCTGGCCCCTGCACAGCACGCAGCCCGGCGCCCTGCTGGCCGACATCCTCAGCGAGATGGGTGCGCGCGTCAGCCGCCGTGGCGGGGCGCTCACCGTCTCGGCGGGGGACCGGATCGTGGGCCTCGAGCTCGACCTCTCCGCCGCGGGAGAGCTCGCCCCCACCCTCTTCGGTCTCGCCGCGTTCGCCGACGGCCCGACCACGCTGCACGGCATCGGTCACATCCGCGGCCACGAGACCGACCGCATCGCCGCTCTGGTGGGCAACCTGCGCTCGCTCGGCGGCGAGGCGCACGAGCTCGAAGACGGCATCCGCATCGTGCCGCAGCCGCTGCGCGGCGGAGAGTGGAAGGCCCACCACGACCACCGCCTCGCCACGACGGGTGCGCTCATCGGTCTGCGCGTCCCCGGTGTCGAGATCGACGACATCGGCACGACGGCGAAGACCCTCCCCCAGTTCGCCGGTCTCTGGCGCGCCATGCTGGGCCTCGACGAGGTCGCGGATGCCACGCGCTGACGCTCGGGGCGTCGCGTGAGCTGGCTCGACGACGCCGACGACGACGACCTCGAGTACGACGAATCGTCGATCCGGGTCCGCCCGAACCCCAAGGCGAACCGACCGCGCACGAAGCGGCGTCCCGCCCACGCCGACGCGCGGATCGCCCGCGTCCTGGGCGTCGACCGGGGCCGTTACACCGTGCTCCTCGACGAGGACGAGCCGACCGAGCGTCGCGTCCTCGCCACGCGCGCCCGCGAGCTGCGCAAGCAGCCGATCGTCAACGGCGACCGCGCCCGCGTCGTCGGCGACCTCTCCGGAGAGGAAGGGACCCTCGCCCGCATCATCGGGATCGAGGAGCGCACGTCCCTGCTACGACGCAGTGCCGACGACACCGATCAGGTCGAGCGGGTCATCGTCGCCAACGCCGATCAGATGCTGATCGTCGTGGCGGCCGCCGATCCCGAACCCCGCGAACGGCTCGTCGACCGCTACCTGGTCGCGGCTCTGGATGCCGGCATCCGTCCGCTCCTCGTGGTCACGAAGACCGATCTGGCCGACCCGACCGAGTTCCTCTCGCACTTCGACGGCATCGACCTGCGGGTGTTCACCAGCGCGCAGGGTGCGATGCCGCTCGAAGAGATCGGCGCGGCCATCGCGGGACACTCGACGGTGTTCGTGGGGCACTCCGGTGTCGGCAAGTCCACTCTCGTCAACGCCCTGACCGGGTCGGAGCGCGCGATCGGTCACGTCAACACGGTCACCGGCCGCGGGCGCCACACCTCCTCCTCCGCCGTGTCCCTGCGCTATCGCGGTCCGGCGGGCTCGGGCTGGGTCATCGACACCCCCGGCGTGCGCTCGTTCGGCCTGGGCCATGTCGATCCGGCCCACGTGCTGGGGGCCTTCACCGATCTGGCCCGGGCCGCAGAGGACTGCC
Source organism: Microbacterium sp. (assembly GCA_029239635.1). GTDB lineage: Bacteria > Actinomycetota > Actinomycetes > Actinomycetales > Microbacteriaceae > Microbacterium. The sequence continues at coordinate 10,078 of JARBUN010000049.1, forward strand.
CGCGCGGGTGCACCCATCTGCCCGATGCCCCGGACTGCGCGATCGCGGAGGCCGTGGCATCCGGTCGCCTGGGCCCGGGAGCCGAGGCCCGCCTCGATTCGTTGCACCGTCTGCTGACCACCTTCCAGGCCATCGAGCGTTCTAGGCTGGAGGGGTGACGAACCTCGCTAAGGGCGACACCGCCCCTGATTTCACCCTGCTGGACCAGGACGAGCACCCCGTCTCGCTCAGCGACTTCCGTGGTCGCCGCGTGATCGTGTACTTCTACCCCGCCGCCCAGACGCCGGGATGCACCACGCAGGCCTGCGACTTCCGCGACAGCCTCTCCTCGCTCCAGGGCGCCGGCTACACCGTCCTCGGCGTCTCGCGCGACACCCCGGAGAAGCTCCGCGCCTTCCGCGACAGCGACGGCCTCACCTTCCCGCTGTTGAGCGACCCCGACCACGTCGTCCACGAGGCGTACGGCGCCTGGGGCGAGAAGCAGAACTACGGCAAGACCGTGACCGGCGTGCTGCGCTCGACCTTCGTCATCGACGAGGACGGCACGATCGTCGAGGCGCAGTACAACGTCAAGGCCACGGGGCATGTCGCGCGTCTGCGAAAGGCCCTGGGCCTCGCCGCGTAGTCCACGGCGCCGCCCGCACCGGGCGCGTTTCTTCGTGTGGGCGTCCTACCGCCGCGCGAAGATGCGCGCTCGGGCCCGTCCGACCGCCGCGTGACGGCGTCAGTCGACGTCGCCGCGAGCGTCGCCGTCGCGACGTCGGGGCGCGGCCGCACGGACGGCGAGGATGAGCAGGATCAGACCGACCACCGCGGGGAGGGCGATCAGCACCGCGACCGCCGGCGCAGCCCACTCCCCCGTGATCGCACCGAGCGCGACGGAGAGGATCAGCAGCTGCGTCACGATCCCGCCGGAGCGTCCCGCCGACACGCCGCGCGCGGTGGCGACGCCGAACGCCCCCACCGCGACCGCTCCGATGAGGGTCAGGACGATCAGGGCGATCGAGCTGACCGCGGAGTCGGTATCGCCCCCGATGAGGGCGACCACCTGCCAGCCCGCGAGAGCCAGGATGCCGAGGGCTTCGAGGCCCAGAATCAGCGCGGCCGAGAGGCGAACAGGCATCGAAAAGCCCTCCCGGCGGATCTCACCACGCCGTTACGTTCCGGAAACCTACCGGTTACCTCTTGATCGTGCGGAATCGCTATGGGAGCATGGAACAAGCCGTGTGCTCCCACAGCGAAGTGGGGCGAGCAATCGCTCGCGTTCCCACCAGGGTACCGGACCCGAATGCCGGTGCCGAATCGTCTGAAATTTCTGTTACAAGGAGCACCTCTATGGATTGGCGCGACAAAGCAGCCTGCCTGACCGTCGACCCCGAACTGTTCTTCCCGGTCGGCAACACCGGCCCCGCGGTCGACCAGATCGAGAAGGCCAAGTCGGTCTGCGCGCGCTGCACCGTCACCGAGGTCTGCCTGCAGTACGCCCTCGAGTCCGGCCAGGACTCGGGCGTGTGGGGCGGTCTGAGCGAAGACGAGCGCCGCGCCCTCAAGCGCCGCGCCGCGCGCGCTCGCCGCGCGTCCTGACCTCACGGCATCCGCCGTTCGACGAAGCCCGTCCCTTCGAGGGGCGGGCTTCGTCGTCGTTGCGACGGGGGTACCCGCGGTCGGCCCTCCGGCGACGCACCCCGGAGAAGCCGGCGAAGCTCGCAGAATTCGCGTCCGAATCTGCGAGCTTCGCGCGTTCCTGCGAGAAGGAGGCGCCTCAGACGGACGAGCCGCCGATGTAGCGCAGCGGGATCTCGATGGTCACCTCGGTGCCACTGCCCATGAGAGTGTGCCAGTCGATCGTGCCGCCGAGCTCGCCCTGGATGAGCGTCCGGACGATCTGCGTGCCGAGACCGCGCCCGACCTGTCCCTCGGGAAGACCCACGCCGGTGTCGCGGACGCTGACCGCGAGCACCTCGTCGCTGCGCTCCGCGGCGATCTCCACGTCGCCCTCCTGCCCCGCGAGGCCGTGCTCGACGGCGTTGGTCACCAACTCCGTCAGCGCCAGGGCGAGGGGCGTCGCGAACTGGCTCGGCAGGGTGCCGAACTGACCGGTGGTGCGGGTGCGTGCCCGGGTGTTGGGGGCGGCCGCGACCTCGGCGACGAGCTTCAGCACGCGGGCGAACACGTCGTCGAAGTCGACGTTCTGCGCGAGGCCTTCCGACAGCGTGTCGTGCACGACCGCGATCGCCGAGACACGGCGCATGGCCTGGGTCAGCGCGTCGCGCGCCTCGTCCGAGTGCGTGCGGCGGGCCTGGATGCGAAGGAGCGAGGCGACCGTCTGCAGGTTGTTCTTCACCCGGTGATGGATCTCGCGGATCGTCGCGTCCTTGGTGATGAGCTCCTGCTCCTGGTGGCGGATCTCGGTCACGTCGCGGCTCAGGACGATTGCGCCGATGCGCGTGCCCCGATCGCGCAGCGGGATGGTGCGCAGCGACACCTGGACGCCCCGCGCCTCCATATCGGCGCGCCACGGCGCTCGGCCGCTCACGACCACCGGGAGAGACTCGTCGACGTCCTGCCGCTTGGCGGGGAGGATGCGCGCGGTCACCTCGGCGAGGGACTCCCCCTCGAGCTCGTCGTCGAAGCCCATGCGGTTGAACGCCGACAGCGCGTTGGGGCTGGCGAAGGTCGTGATGCCGTCGACGTCGAGCCGGATCAGGCCGTCCGAGGCGCGCGGCGCTCCGCGACGCGGGGCCGTGGGGGCGGCGAGGTCGGGGAACTCGGCCGACGCGATCATGCCGAAGAGGTCGTCGGCGCAGTCGTTGAAGGTGATCTGCTGGCGGGACGGCGTGCGCGTCTCGCCGAGGTTGGTGTGGCGGGTGAGCACGCCGACGGTGGTCACCGCGTTGCCCTCGCGGGAGAGCTCGCGCACGATCGGCACCGCACGCACGCGCGTGGGAGTCTCTTCGAACCAGTCGGGGGATGCCGAGTCCACGATGCGTCCGCTCTGGAACGCGTCGCGCACCTGTGTGCGCCACTGCGGGCGAACCCGGTCACCGACGATGTCGCGGTAGAACAGCGTGGCCGCTCCGCCGGGCCGCGTGTGCGCGACCGCGACGAACGAGTCGTCGGGCGTGGGCACCCAGATCACGATGTCGGCGAAGGCGAGGTCGGCGAGGAGCTGCCCGTCGCCGGCGAGTCGGTGAAGCCACTCGACGTCCGCCTCACTGGCACGACCCTGGGCGTAGACGAGTTCACTGAGTGTCGACACCCCTCCACATTAAAGGGCCGTCCCCTCCTCGACCGCTCGCAGCGCTGCCCGGCTCCTGTCATTCGTCCGCCCCATCTCCTTCCGCGACGGGCGGGCGTCGCCTGGGTGAAGCCGATTTCCCGGCCAAACGGCGGACATAATGAGGACGTGACCGATATGAGTTCACCCCCGAACCGATACGTGGATCCGGATGCCGTCGCCGAACGGCTGGGAATGACACGGGACGAGGTACTCGCCCTCATAGAACGGGGCGAGATCCGGGCGATCGAGACCGGCGTCCCCGCGCGCTGGCGCGTCGATGAGGACAGCGTCACCGCCTACATCGACGATCGCATCGAGGTCGCTCGTCGTTCCGCGCTGTGGAATCAATCCCAGGAGGCGAGCTTCCCCGAACTGTGGGGCGAGGGGCACATCCGACACCCGGACTGAGCACTCCTCCCCGTGTCTTCACCCTGCGTTTCTTTTCCACAACCTGGGTTCTCGGCCCCGGTCGCGGGGGCGGCGGTGTCCTACTGTCGAGCCACCGAGTCCGCTCTGACCGCCCGTGACCCAAGGAGGGACGCATGACCGTTCCACTCTCCATCGTCGACTCACCCGCCGGTGCGCCCTCTTCGCACGCCGAGGATTTCTTCGCCCGACAGAAGACCTCCGCGGCTGAGCTGCCCCGCGCGGATGTCTTCACGCGCAACATCGTGCGCGGCGTGTTCGAGGTGCTCGCCGGCGTACGCGAGGTCGAGCAGCTCGCGCGATGGACGTCGGAGGAGGTCTACCGCTCTCTCGTCGTGCGCGCCAGCCTCGCCAAGCGCGCACGCAGCGCTCGCGGAGTGCCCGCTCCGCGCGACATCCACCAGATCCGCAGCGTCCACCTCTACGCTCCCGCGGACGGGGTCTACGAGGCCACCGTGACCGCCGCCGCGCGTGCACGCACCCGAGCCGTCGCTCTGCGCCTCGAGGGCATCGACGGTCGCTGGCGCGTCACCGCGCTCGCGTTGCTCTGACGCTCAGGGCCGCCACGACGCGAGGAAGTTGCCCAGCCGCTCGATCGCGTCACTGATGACACGGGCTTCGGGCAGCGTCACGATCCGCACGTGGTCGGTCGCCGGCCAGTTGAAACCCGAGCCCTGCACGAGGAGAACGTGCTCCGCCACGAGGAAGTCCCGCACGAACTTCGCGTCATCCGGGATCTCGTAGACGTCCGGGTCGAACCGCGGGAACGCGTAGAGCGCACCCCGCGGCATCACGCACGAGACGCCGGGGATGGCCTCCAGGCCCTGCCAGGCGGCATCCCTCTGCTCGTGCAGACGCCCGGTCGGGGCGATCAGCGCATCGATCGACTGCACGCCCGAGAGCGCGGCCTGCACCGCGAACTGCGCCGGCACGTTCGGACACAGACGCGTGGATGCCAGCAGGTTGATGCCCTGGAGGAACCCCGCCGCATGGCCCTTGGGCCCCGTGATCGCGAGCCATCCGGACCGGTAGCCCGCGACGCGGTAGGTCTTGGACAGGCCGTTGAAGGTCAACACGAGCAGATCGGGCGCGACCGTGGCCATCGGGATGTGCACCGCGTCGTCGAACAGGATGCGGTCGTAGATCTCGTCCGCGAGCACGAGCAGCGAGTGCTCACGAGCGATGTCGGCGATCCCCTCGAGCACCTCGCGCGAGTACACCGCTCCGGTCGGATTGTTCGGGTTGATGACGACGATCGCTTTCGTCCGCGGAGTCACCTTCGCGCGGATGTCCTCCAGGTCGGGCTGCCACTCGCGCGACTCGTCGCACAGGTAGTGCACCGGGGTGCCGCCGCCGAGGCTCGTCATCGCGGTCCACAACGGATAGTCGGGAGCGGGGATGAGGACTTCGTCGCCCTCGTCCAGGAGCGCCTGCATCGTCATCGTGATCAGCTCGGACACCCCGTTACCGAGGTACACGTCGTCCGGGTCGAGGTGCGGGAAGCCGGGCTCCTGCTCGTAGCGTGACACCACCGCGCGACGCGCCGACAGCACACCGCGACTGTCGCTGTACCCGTGCGCGTTCGGCACCGCCGCGATCATGTCGCGCACGATCTGGTGCGGCGCCTCGAACCCGAAGATCGCGGGGTTGCCGGTGTTCAGCTTGAGGATCGCGTGCCCCTCGGCCTCGAGTCGGTCTGCCTCGACGAGGGCCTCTCCACGGATCTCGTAGAGGACATCCTTCAACTTCGACGACTGATCGAGGGGGCGCAACGGGCTCATCGGTTCAGGATATCCCCGCCCCCTCAGAGCCAATCGACACCGGGTGGACTGCCCGTGGATGAAGGATGCCACGCCCCCGACGAGCATCGGGGGCGCGGCATCCTTTGGTCCGTTACTTCTTCTTGCCGGCGGCGCGGCGATCGGCGCGGTTGTTCGCGGCGGGCTGCTCCGGTGCGTCGGTGCGCTGACCGAACGCACCGCGTGCGCCTCCGGCGGCCGGTGCCTCCGCGGCGGGGGCCTTCGTCGCGGCCTGTCGCAGACGGTTCGTCGCCGCCTGCTGGACCTGCCCGCGATCGTTGCGGACCTCGACCTCACCGGCGTCGTTGGCCGCCGAGTACTCCAGGCGCTGCCCCTCGACCGGAGCAGGCGCGAGACCCTTCGCCTCGACCTGCGCGCTGTCTTCGCCCTCGACCTTGCGGACCTCGACCTCGAGGTTGTACAGGAAGCCGACCGACTCTTCCTTGATCTGCCCCATCATCGACTGGAACATCTGGTACCCCTCGCGCTGGTACTCGATCAGCGGGTCGCGCTGAGCCATCGCACGCAGGCCGATGCCGTCCTTGAGGTAATCCATCTCGTAGAGGTGCTCGCGCCAACGGCGGTCGAGGACCTGCAGCACCACGCGGCGCTCGAGCTCGCGCAGGGCGGGGGCGCCGAGCGACTCCTCGCGGTTCTGGTAGGCGATGCGGGCGTCCGAGATGATCTCGCGCTTGAGGCCCTCGGCCGTGATGCGTCCCTTGTTCCCACCGGCTTCGGCGACGACCTCGTCGATCGTCACGCTCACCGGGTAGAGGGTCTTCAGCTCGGTCCACAGGGCGTCGAAGTCCCACGACTCGGTGTGGCCCGAGCCCGTGTGGTCGTCGATCACGGCGGTGATGGCGTCTTCGATGAAGTGCTGCACGCGATCGGCGATGTCGTCGCCCTGCAGCATGTGCCGACGGTCGGCGTAGATCGCCTCGCGTTGGCGGTTGAGGACGTCGTCGTACTTGAGCACGTTCTTGCGCATCTCGGCGTTGCGCGCCTCGACCTGCGACTGAGCGCTCTTGATCGCGCGCGAGACCAGGCCCGACTCGATCGCGACGTCGTCGGGGAAGTTGGTCCGCGCGAGGATCGCCTCGGCCGCGCCCGACTGGAACAGACGCATCAGGTCGTCGGTCAGCGAGAGGTAGAAACGGCTCTCCCCCGGGTCGCCCTGACGGCCCGAGCGTCCGCGCAGCTGGTTGTCGATGCGGCGCGACTCGTGCCGCTCGGTGCCCAGCACGTACAGGCCGCCGGCCTCGACGACCTTGGCCGCTTCTTCGGCGACCGTGTCGCGCATGCCCTGGTAGACGGCATCCCACTCGGCCTCGTAGGCCTCGGGGGTCTCGACCGGGTCGAGGTTCTTCGCCTTCATCTCCTGCACGGCGAGGAACTCGGCGTTTCCGCCGAGCATGATGTCGGTTCCACGACCGGCCATGTTCGTGGCCACGGTCACCGCACCCAGGCGTCCCGCGCGGGCGACGATCTCCGCCTCGCGCGCGTGGTTCTTGGCGTTGAGCACCTCGTGCTTGACGCCCTTCTTCGCGAGCAGGCGCGAGAGATACTCGCTCTTCTCGACGCTGGTCGTGCCGACGAGGACCGGCTGGCCCTTCTCGTGACGCTCCACGATGTCTTCGACGACCTGCGCGAACTTGGCCGTCTCGTTCTTGTAGACGAGGTCGGACTGGTCTTTGCGGATCATCGGCTTGTTCGTCGGGATCGGGACCACGCCGAGCTTGTAGGTCGACATGAACTCCGCCGCCTCGGTCTCAGCCGTACCGGTCATTCCGGCGAGCTTCTCGTAGAGGCGGAAGTAGTTCTGCAGCGTGACCGTGGCGAGCGTCTGGTTCTCGGCCTTGACCGGGACGTTCTCCTTGGCCTCGATGGCCTGGTGGATGCCTTCGTTGTAGCGACGACCGACCAGGATGCGGCCGGTGTGCTCGTCGACGATCATGACCTCGTCGTTCATGACGACGTAGTCGGTGTCGCGCTTGAAGAGGGCGATCGCCTTGATCGAGTTGTTGAGGAACGAGATCAGCGGCGTGTTCGCCGACTCGTAGAGGTTGTCGATGCCGAGGTAGTCCTCGACCTTCTCGATGCCGGGCTCGAGAACACCGATCGTGCGCTTCTTCTCGTCGACCTCGTAGTCGACGCCGGGCTCGAGGGTGCGTGCGAGCTTCGCGAACTCGGCGAACCAGCGGTTCGCTTCGCCGGAGGCCGGACCCGAGATGATCAGCGGCGTGCGCGCCTCGTCGATGAGGATCGAGTCGACCTCGTCGACGATCGCGAAGAAGTGGCCGCGCTGCACGAGGTCTTCCTTGCGCCA
>JARBUN010000158.1 GCA_029239635.1 Microbacterium sp.
GGGGGCGCTGTCGCGCGCGTAGGGCAGGTGCACGAAACCGGCGCGCACGTCGGGGGCAGCGGCATCCAGGACCGTGTACATCACGTGGTTGCACACGAAGGTGCCCGCCGAGTGCGACACCGCGGCCGGGATGCCTTCGTCGTCCAGTGCGGCCGCGATCGCCTTGACGGGCAGCGTGGCGAAGTAGGCGACGGGACCGCCGTCGACCACGGGGCGGTCGACGGGCTGGGCACCGTCGTTGTCGGGGATCCGTGCGTCGGCGAGGTTGATCGCCACCCGCTCGGGGGTGACGTGCGCGCGACCGCCGGCGAGTCCGGTGGCGATCACGACGTCGGGGCGGTGCTCGTCGAGGAGCTGTCGGAGCCGCGTCGCCGCCGCGTCGAACGCGACCGGCAGCACCTCGACGACCAGGTCCTCCGCGCCCGCCCATCGCTCCTGCACGACCCGGACGGCATCGCCGGACGGGTTCGTGGCGTCGCCGGCGAACGGCTCGAATCCGGTGAGGAGGACGGTCGTCATCGCTCCAGGCTATGCCGGGGTCGCCGGTTCAGGCGCGGGCGGGTCAGCCCAGGTCGAACTCGGTGCGCAGGCGCTCGCGGATCTGCACGTAGGGCGGGTACTCGGCGAAGAATCGGAGCTTGTCGGATACCGTGCCCCCGCCCGTGGGCTGCTCTTCCAGCACGTACGTCATAAAGCTCTCGGCGAAGTCCTCGGTGACGTTGGTGGCGGCGTAGGCGTCGACGAAGTCGTCCTCATGAGCGGCGTAGAACTCATCGGCGACGTCGGCGTCGACGTTGTCGGCGGTGGGCGCGTCGGGATAGGCGCTCCAGAAGCGGTCCGAGAAGGCGTACAGCGCCGTCTCGGGTAGAAGGCATCCCTGTCCGGTCCAGATCGTGTCGCAGGTGTCGGCGTAGATGTCGGCCGACTCCGGCCCCAGGCTCAGCACGTGGGCGTACTCGTGAACGAGGGTGGGGAGCCACGTGTCGTCGTCCGCGTACGCGAGGTTGGCCGCGAACGTCCAGTACTCGGGCGTGTCCTCGCGCGAGACCCACGCCATCGTGTCGCTGCGCGAGTCATCGCCCACCTCGAGCCGGCTGATCCGCGTGGCCGCGACGCGCGGGGTGAACACACGCTCGATCTCCGCCCAGGCGGCTGCCGCTTCCGCGCTCGGCTCGGGTGACAGGATGCCGTCGGCCCCCACGTCGTAGACCTCGGTGATGCGGAAGTCGTCGTCCGCCGCCTCGGGAGGGTCATCGAACGAGGGGAGGCCGGTCCCGAACTCGGTTGCGCCCCGGGCCTGGTCGACCGACCACACGATGAGCCCCGCCGTCCCCCAGAAGAACAGGCCGAGAACGAGCGCGACGCCGCTGGCGAGCACGGCGATCCATCGGGGTTGCACGCCCTCACCCTAGGGCCATGCGGGCGGGGATGCCCTCTTCCGAGAGTGACCCGAGAGCCGTTATCGACCTGTGATCGGAATGGCGTCGCATCCGGGAACTTTTCGCGTGGTGGCGGACACTACGGGGTGTGGAAGATGATGACGCTGGGCTGTGGGCTCGGGTGCTTCGGGGCGATGAGCTTGCGTTGGCTGCGTTGTTCGATCGGTATGACGCGCGGTTGTTCCGTCATGCGTCGCGGTTGTTGACGCATCGGGAGGATGCGAAGGATGCCGTGACGGTGGCGTTCTTCGAGCTGTGGCGCAAGCGCGCGTCGGTGCGGTTGGTGGAGGGGTCGCCGTTGCCGTGGTTGTTGAACACGGTGGCGCACTGTGCGCGGAATCTGGAGCGGTCGGGGCGTCGTTATCGGGCGTTGTTGGATCGGGTGCCGGTGTCGTCGTCTTCTCCTGCCGTTCCGGGTGAGAGTGACGTGATGGTGGCGCTTCGGCGGTTGCCGGAGCGGGAGCAGGCGGTCGTGGTGTTGTCGGTGTTGGAGGGGTATGCGGAGCGGGAGGTCGCTCAGGTCCTGGGTATTCCGGTGGGGACGGTGAAGTCGCGTCTGAGTCGCGCGAAGGCGAAGCTGCGTGGCGAGCTCGCGCAGGAAGGAGCGCGGGCATGAACGACGAACTGACGCCCGACGAACGCGCCGCGATGCGCGCCCGCATCGTCGGCGGAGCCCGCGGCATCAAGCCGGTCGGCGCGCACCGCGGGGCGGTGATCGCCGGATCGATCGCCGCGGTCCTGGTCATCGCGATCGCGGGAGGCGTTGCCGCGACGACCACCCTGAGCGCGCCCGAGATCGCCACGACGCCCTCGCCCGTGCCGACCGAGTCCACTCCGACGCCGTCCCCCACCCCCACGCCGGAACCCGTCGTGACACCGACGCAGGCCGCCCCGACGACACCCGTGCTCGCCTTCGGAGGTGACTGTTCCGCCGTGCTGACCGAGACCGCGGTCTCATCCGTCGTCGGCGTTCCCATGACGTTTTCGCCGGGATTGCCTGTCTGGGATGCGACCTGGCTGGGAGGAGTGTCCTGCCAATGGCGTGCGCAGGACACGACCCAATGGCAGGCGCTGAACGTGACGGTGCTGCCGTGGTCCCTCGTCCCGGAGACGGTTCGAGCGAAGGCGGGCGTGACTCCCGGGTGTGAGGGCGACCCGTGCGAATACTCCCAGCGATTCGGCGAAGCGTGGGTCGTTGTGGGCGCCGACAACGCCGACATCGCCGTCCGGGCCGCCGACGAGATCGGTCCCCGTGCGGCCGCTGCGCCGGGATCTGCCCGTGCGCTCTCTCCCCGGGCCTGGAAGCTCACCGATTGCCGGGAACAGCTCGCCGATGCCGTCTCGGGAGCCCTTGGTCGCGATGATCTCGGGCCGATCGGGACCGACAACGTGCCGATGGGGCAGAGCTGGGATGCTCTCACCGCGAACGGGTTCGCCGCGTGGTGCTCGTTCGCCCCCGTCACCTACGACGAAGCCACGCCGCCGGGCGTGCGGATCGGCATCGCCGCGGGGGCGCGGTTCGATGCGAGCGCGGTGGAGAGGACCGGCGGAACCCCCGTTCAGCTCGACGGTGTGCAGCAGGCCTGGGTGATCGACGAACCGAGCCTCAAGATGCTGCGTCTCGTCGCCGACGCACCGGGCGGTCTGATCGACATCTCCGGAAGCAACCTGACCGAGGAGCAGCTGCGCACGGTGGCGGCAGCGGTCATCGCTGCGCTCGGGTGAGTCGAGCGCGCGCCGTAGACTCGATGATCGTGGTCACCCGTCTGTCGAACTACTTCCTCCGCACGCTCCGCGAAGACCCCTCCGATGCCGAGGTGGCCAGCCACCGTCTGCTCGTGCGGGCCGGATACATCCGCCGCAACGCCCCGGGCATCTTCGCGTGGCTCCCTCTGGGCCTGAAGGTCAAGGCCAAGATCGAGACGGTCGTGCGCGAGGAGATGGCGAACGCGGGCGCCTTCGAGGTGCATTTCCCGGCCCTGCTGCCCCGTGAGCCCTACGAGGTCACGGGCCGCTGGGAGGAGTACGGCGACGCCCTGTTCCGCCTGCAGGACCGCAAGGGCGCCGACTACCTGCTCGCGCCCACGCACGAAGAGATGTTCACGCTGCTGGTGAAGGACCTCTACTCGTCGTACAAGGACCTGCCGCTCACGATCTACCAGATCCAGGACAAGTACCGCGACGAGGCGCGTCCCCGCGCGGGCCTCCTGCGCGGCCGCGAGTTCACGATGAAGGACGCGTACTCGTTCGACGCGACGGATGCCGGACTCGACGCCTCGTACCAGGCTCAGCGCGACGCCTACGAGCGCATCTTCACCCGCCTCGGCCTCGAGTACGTCATCGTCGCCGCCGACGCCGGCGCGATGGGCGGGTCGAAGTCGGAGGAGTTCCTGCACCCCACGCCCATCGGCGAGGACACCTTCGTGCGCTCGACCCTCGTCGACCATGCCAATGCGCACCTCGACGCGCCGGCTGCGGGCATCGCCGGCCCGGCCACCGCCGAGGCGACCGCGTGGACCGCCGCGCACACGCTCAAGAACGTCGTGCTCGCGCTGACCCACCTCGACGGCACGCGCGAGCTCGTCGTCGTGGGACTTCCCGGTGACCGCGACGTCGACGACAAGCGCGTCGAGGTCGCCTTCGCCCCCGCCGAGGTCGAGGCCGCCACCGAGGAGGACTTCGCCAAGAACCCGCTGCTGGTCAAGGGCTACATCGGCCCCTGGTCGCCCACCGGTCCCGTACTGGGCGAGGAGTCGGTGACGAAGATCCGCTACGTGCTCGACCCCCGCGTGGTCGACGGCACCGCCTGGATCACGGGCGCCAACATCGACCAGAAGCACGTGCACTCGCTCGTCGCGGGCCGCGACTTCGTGGGCGACGGCTTCGTCGAGGTCTCGACCGTGCGCGCGGGAGACCCCGCCCCCGACGGCTCCGGCCCGGTGGAGCTGGCCCGCGGCATGGAGATCGGCCACGTCTTCCAGCTCGGCCGCAAGTACGCCGAGGCGCTCGGACTGAAGGTGCTCGACGAGAACGGCAAGCTCGCCACCGTCACGATGGGCTCCTACGGCATCGGCGTCACCCGTATCCTCGCGATCATCGCCGAGCTGAACAACGACGACAAGGGCCTGATCTGGCCCCCCTCGGTCGCCCCGTTCGACGTGCATGTCGTCGCCACCGGGCGCGACGCGGCCGCGTTCGAACTCGCCGACCAGGTGTCGGCCGACCTCGAGGCCGCAGGCCTCGACGTGCTCTACGACGACCGTCCCAAGGTCTCGCCGGGCGTGAAGTTCGGAGACGCCGAACTCGTCGGCATCCCGCGCATCCTCATCGTCGGCCGCGGTGCCGCCGAGGGTCGGGTCGAGCTGTGGGACCGCCGCACGGGGGAGCGCGAGACACTCTCCGTCGGCGACGCCGTGGCGGCGCTCACGCGCTGACCCTCATCGAAACGGCATCCGTCCCGCGTCCACCGGGTGGGGTGCCGTTTCGTCGTCCGCGCGGTCCTCGGCCTCGGTAGCGTGGATGCCATGATCTCGGCCCCCCGCCTGTCGCTGTCCGACGGCTCCACCATCCCGCAGCTCGGCATCGGCACGTACAAGGTGCCCGCCGACGTCACCGCCGGTCTCGTCGAGGGCGCACTGGCCGCGGGCTACCGCCACGTCGATACGGCCGCCCTGTACGGCAACGAGACCGAGGTCGGCGAGGGACTGCGCGCCTCGGGGCTCGCCCGCGACGACGTCTTCGTGACGACGAAGGTGTGGAACGACGACCAGGGCTTCGACGAGACGCTGCGGGCGTTCGACGCCAGCGCCGCGAGGCTCGGACTCGATCGGGTCGACCTGTACCTCATCCACTGGCCCATCCCCAGCGCCGACCGCTACGTCGACACCTGGCGGGCGCTCGTCCGCCTGCAGCAGGAGCGCCGGGCGACCTCGATCGGCGTGAGCAACTTCGCCATCGCGCATCTCGAGCGCCTGCGCGACGAGACCGGCGTCCTTCCGGCCGTCAACCAGGTCGAGCTGCACCCCCGGTTCCCGCAGAACGAGCTGGTCGACTGGGATGCCGTGAACGGCGTCGTCACCGAGTCGTGGGCACCGCTGGCTCGAGGCGGCCTGCTCGACGAGCCGGTGCTCGCGCGGATCGCGGAGCGCCACGGCAAGACTCCGGCGCAGGTCGTCGTGCGCTGGCACCTGGATCGCGGGCTCGTGGTCTTCCCGAAGTCGGTGTCTCCCGACCGCATCCGCGAGAACGGCGACGTCTTCGATTTCACCCTCGATGCGGACGATCACGCCGCGATCGCGACGCTGGAGACGGGGGAGCGCACCGGGCGCGACCCCGCCCTGGACTGAACCCGGTCAGGCGCCGAGCCGCGCGTAGCGGGCGCGGAAGATCGTGAACACCCCGTAGGCGAGGAAGCCGAGACCCACCAGGGCGGCCAGCACCGGACCCGCCGGCAGCGCGAGGAGGGCCGACACGGCCCCGTCGAGTCCTCCCGCGGTGTCGGGTTCGACGCGGATCGCGGCGATCACGACCAGCGCGCCGACCACGCCGAGGGCGATCCCCTTCGCGACGAACCCCACGGCCCCCAGGGCGCTCAGCGCGTGTCCCGCCACCCCTTCGGGGATGCGCACCTTGCTGTGGAAGGAACGCCGCACGCCCATCCAGACGAAGCCGACGCCCACCCCGGCGACCACCAGTCCCGCCGTCCCGAGCACGAAGCCCCCGATCGGGAGGGTGAGGACGCTCTGGCTGAGGTCTTCCGTCGTCTGCTCCGCGCGCGGTCGAGCACCGAGCGCGACCGCGGCCGAGATCACCCCGATGACCACGAACACGATGCCCTGCGGTGCCTCCGCCGCGATGCGGGCGATCCGTTTGCGCCCCGACAGCCCGCGCGGAACGACCGCCTGCAGCACGTGCCAGCAACCCAGGGCGACCAGTCCCACGGCGAGGGCCCACAGCGCGGCGGCCCCGAGCGGAAGCGCCGCGACGGCCCGGAAAGCGCCCGTCTGATCCGTGTCCTCGGCAGCGCCGAAGCCGACGGCGAGCACGAGTCCGCCCACGAGAAGGTGCAGGATGCCGTTGGCGACATAGCCCGCGCGGGCGGCGACGCGGAACGCGGGGTTCGCCTCGGCCTCGCGAGCACCGGAGCGGGCGGAGGACGGCATCCCGGAACCGTATGCGCTCCCGCGTCGGAATGACAGCCGGTTGCGCGCGGCGTCCGGGGCGCTGTTTATCATGGCCTGATGCCCGCTTCCCGCCGCCCTCTCGTGCGACGGTGGAACGCTCTTCCCGCGCTCACGCGCAACGCGCCGCCGCGGGTCCTGCTGATCGTCGGTGCGGTGGTCGTCCTGCTCGGCGCGCTCATCGTCTCGCGGCCCCTCACCTCGATCGTCCTGCTCGGCGTCTACGTCGGAGCCAGCGCCGTGGTCATGGGCGTGTTCGAGCTCTTCGGACGTTCCACCCGGTGGTGGGCGCGGGCTGTCGCGGTCGCCTGGATCGTCGCGGGGATCGTCGTGCTGGTGTGGCTCGGGCGCAGTCTCGAATTGTTGCCGTCCGTGCTCGCGGTCCTGCTCGTGATCGGTGGTCTCGCCTCCGTCGGACGCGCGGTGACCGGCGGTGCCGTCAGCGCCCGCGTGCTCTCGCTCGCGTGGGGCGTCGCGCAGATCGCCTTCGGGGTGTTGTCGTTCACCTGGCCCGATGTGACGGTCCTCGTCCTCCCTTCGATCCCGAGCGCGCGGTCCGCCGCCGGCGCCACCGTGCCCGGTGGACTGCCGCCGGGCGCTACGCCCTGTCGCTCGTCCTCGTCGCCACGGCCGCCGGCGGATGGTGGGTGAACGACTGGCTGCACGAGGGCGCCCCGGTCGTCGACGCGTTCTACAACCCGCCTGCCGAGGTGCCGAGCGGTCACGGGAGGCTGATCCGCTCCGCCGCCTCGCCCTGGCGCGCCCCGCAGAACGGCGACGTCACGCGCATCCTGTACACGACACGGGATGCCGTCAGCCGCCCCGCCGTGGCGAGTGCCATGGTCATCACCCCCAAGGATCCGCCGCCCGGGCCGCGCCCCGTCATCATCTGGAACCACGGCACCACGGGGGTCGCGCAGGGCTGCGCGCCGAGCCTGCGGGACTCGACCGCCACGCGCTGGGCGATACCGGCTCTCGAACAGGCGTTGAAGGCCGGGTGGGTGGTCATCGCCTCCGACTTCTCCGGTCAGGGCGCCCCCGGCGCCTACCCGTACCTGATCGGCAAGGGGGAGGCCCGCTCGTCCCTCGACGCGGTGCTGGCCGCCGCCGAGCTCCGCAGCGATCTGACCCTCTCGCCCGACACCGTGGTGTGGGGGCACTCCCAGGGCGGACACGCCGCCCTGTGGACCACCGCCATCGCGAAGGATTACGCCCCCGGCATCGACGTGCTCGGAACGGCCGTCGTCGCCCCGGTCGCCGATCCGCCCGCCCTCGCCCGCGAACTGCTCTCGGGGCCGCCGAACGCCATGCTGTCGGTCATCACGTCGTGGGTGCTCGTTCCGTACTCCGAGACTTACCCGGACGTGCACCTCGACGATTACATCGCCGAGGGTTCGCGCTCGATCGTGCTCGAGATGACGCAGCGGTGTCCCACCGAGCCCGGCGTGGTCGTGTCGGTGCTCACCGCGCTCGGCGTCTCGGAGGATCGTCCGCTCTACAGCGCCGATCTCACCGACGGGGCTCTCGGCCGTCGTCTCGCCGAGAACGCCATGACCGAACCGCTGGGCACGCCGATGCTCGTGGCCTGGGGCGCCGACGACGAGGTCATCCCCCCGAAGCTCCAGCGGGAGTACATCGACAAGCTCTGCGCCGAAGGGCAGCCGGTCCGGTGGGCCAGCTACGCCGGGTACGACCACCTGCGTCCGATCCTGCCGAAGTCGCGCTTCCTCCCCGTCCTGTTCGACTGGACCAAGAACCTCATCGACCGCACGCCCCAGGTCACCGATGGATGCGGCCTGCGCTGACCCGATGGAGTGCAATACGGCGTCCGGGTGAAGATCATGTGTCGGGGCCATTGCCGTCTTGGCAGGGTGGTGCGGGACTGATTACGGTCGTTAGGTGCCCGACAAAAGCTC
>JARBUN010000159.1 GCA_029239635.1 Microbacterium sp.
CGAGGGCATCGGGGCCGTGGCGGGTGGCGCGACCTCGTCGTCGTCGAACACCGTGTTCATCGAGTCGGGCTCCGGCATCGGCGAGGGAGCCCGCACGGGCCTCGCGAACGTCGTCACGGGCGGGCTGTTCCTGCTCGCGATGTTCTTCACCCCGCTGACGAGCATCGTTCCGACCGAGATCGCCGCCGCGGCGCTGGTGATCGTCGGCGCGCTGATGATGGCGCAGATCCGCCACGTCGACCTCAGCGACATGTCCGTGCTCATCCCGGTGTTCCTCACGGTCACCGTGATGCCCCTCACCTACTCGATCGCCAACGGCATCGGCGCGGGCTTCGTCAGCTGGGTGCTCATCCAGGCCTTGTCCGGGCGCGCTCGCCGGGTGAGCCCACTGCTGTGGATCGTCGCCGCCGGCTTCGTCGTCTTCTTCGCGCGTGGTCCGGTGGAGGCGCTGCTGGGCTGAGCCTGGTGGTTCGCAGGGGCCCGGATGCCACGGCATCCGGGCCCCTCTTCGTATCCGCCGCAGCGACAGGCGCCTCCGCGGCGGCGAAACCGCACACGTTTCCCGAGGCCGCACCCGTCTGACGCTGATCCGATGCGTCCTCGGCAATCGGGTGCGGTCTCGCGCCGCGGCGGCCGCCCCCGCGGCGGCCCCGCCCGCGGCGGTGACGCCGCGTGGGCGATGGCCCGGTCGCGGCGGGGCTTCGTCGCCGAGGCCGCACTCGTTTCCCGAGGACGCACACGCTCGACGCTGATTCAATGCGTCCTCGGCAATCGGGTGCGGTCTCGCGCTGCGGCGGCCGATGGCTCCCGGAAACGCGAAGAGACGACCGCGACAGCCTGGCGCCCGGATCACGCGATCGAGCGAGACCGAACTCACGCGGGAAAGTGTTGCGCTTCGTGTCCGCGTCAGACCCTCTGCGCACTGTTTGGCCGAGGGCGGAGATAAGTAGCCGTCTGAATCACCGGCGCCAATCCGAACACCGCGAACACGGGATACAACCCGAGGATCGGCACCACGGTGATGATCCAGGTCAACGCTCCGTAGGTGTGCCCGATCGAGACAGCCACCGCGACGAGAAGGCTCAGGATGCCAGGAAGCATCGTCACGACACCGATGATGACGGCGCACCAGACGAGTTCGCCCACGATGAACCACCCCGGTCCCGCGTGCAGGAGCCACGCGAACATCGGATTGTTCTCGTAACCGGTCGCAGGGTCAGACCAGTACAGCGCGGACTGCCCGAGGAGTGTCGACACCGAATCGGTCAGCGAACACACGCACGCAGGGAGGGCGATCAGAGCCCTTTGACTCGGGCTCGGCTGCCGCCAAATGCTTCTGAGCACGCGCATGAGCATCCTTCCGACGTGACTTTCGCCGATGCTATGGCGCCGAAGTAGAGGACCAGCCCTCACGTCGTCCGCGCGCGGGGGATATTCATCCATGAAGCACATCAGGGATAGACCCGGCTCACCCGCTCAGACCACGCGGCGCGCCGGAGCTCTCACCACGCCAGATGCCGGGTCTCCTCGTCGTTACTAGCGGACCTTCGTCAACGGGTCGAGGAGCGGTGACAGTGCCGCGACGAGCTCGCGTGCGGGAGCGCGGTCATCGGCGCTAAAAGCCTCGAGTTCTCCCACCTCGATGCCGACGATCGCACTCTCCGCGAGGACGTCTGCGCAGGCGCGGAGCTCACCAAGGGTCAAGCCGCCCGGTACCGCGTAGTCTGTCGGCACGATGCCGGGGTCCAGCACGTCGCAGTCGATGTGGACGTACACGGGACGCCCCGCGATCATGCGCCGGAGGCGGTCGGCGAGGCCCGGTCCCGGCGGCACGGATGCCACCGTCCCCGCCTCGATGAGAGCGCGCTCGGCCGGGTCGGGGTCGCGCACTCCGACCAGAACGGCCTGGCTCATCGAGACTCCCGCCCCGAGCCCGGATTCCCACAGGCCCAACGGTCCGGCTAAGGCGAGTCCACCCAGGTACCCCGTCGTCGTCGTTCCGGGGGTGTGCAGGTCGGCGTGCGCGTCGAACCACACCACGAGGGCTTCGGGCCGATGCCGCGCGACGACCGGGAGGGTAGCCGGCGCGACCGCGCAGCGGCTCAACGCGATCACCGGCACCGCGCCCGCCTGAAACACCTCGTCGAGCTGGGCCGAGAGGCATAGAAGGTCGGAGCGGGCGGCATCCAACTCCTCCTCCCAACCACCGTTGATCGCGGGCTTCGGGGTGCCGACGGCGACGGATGGCACACCCAGTCGGTCCGCCAGAGTGTCGGCCAACAGCCTCGAGGCGAGCATCGCGCGGTCGTTGTGGTCTCCCGTGCGGGCGGCGAAATGGAGGAGGGAGATCGTCATGCCTCCACGCTAGAAATCAACGAAGTGCAGGCGCAATCAGCGATGAGTCAGCACTTCGCAGAATCCTTCAGCGATCTGCCTACGGCAGATACGCTATGTGCATGATCGACGATCTGGACCGCGAGATCCTTGCGCACTGCGCGTGAACAGCCGGGCGCCGCTCGCCGCGCTCGCTCGCGATCTGCACGTGAACCGCGCCACAGTCTCTGCGCGCATCGACCGACTGGCGGCGACCGGGGTGATCGAGGCGTTCACGATCAGGTTGAGCGACGAAGTCGACCGCGACAGTCTGCGCGGCACCACGCTCGTGGCATCCGAGCCCGCACACGGCCAGCACATCGTCCGGGCCGTCCGCGGACTGCCCGAGGTCGAGGAGCTGCACTCCACCCTGGGCATGTGGGACCTCGTCGTCCACCTCCGCGCCGACACCATGGAGCGCTTCGACGACGCCCTCGAACGCATCCGCGCGCTCCCCGGCGTCCGCGACACGCAGACGAGCCTCCTCTTCAATTCCCTCACGCGCCCGCCGTCGCGCTGACGCAGCAGCCTGCGCCGAGACCGCACACGTTTCCCGAGGCGCCGCGGCGTTCGCCCCCGCGGCGGTGACGCCGCGTGGGCGGCGGAGCGGGTCGCGGCGGGGTCTCGTCGCCGAGGCCGCACTCGTTCACCGAGGACGCATCCGTTCGGCACCCATCCAATGCGTCCTCGACAATCGGGGGCGGTCTCGCGCCGCGACGGTCGCCCCCGACACGCAAAAGGGCCCGGATGCCAGGGCATCCGGGCCCCTTCGGGCGAAACGTCAGAGCGCTTCGATGATCTCGCGCATCAGGGCGGCGGTCTCGGACGGCGTCTTGCCGACCTTGACGCCGGCGGCCTCGAGGGCCTCCTTCTTCGCCTGAGCGGTACCGGCCGAGCCGGAGACGATGGCGCCGGCGTGGCCCATCGTCTTGCCCTCGGGCGCGGTGAAGCCGGCGACGTAGCCGACGACGGGCTTGGTCACGTTCTCGGCGATGTAGGCGGCGGCGCGCTCTTCGGCGTCTCCACCGATCTCGCCGATCATGACGATGGCCTTGGTCTCGGGGTCCGCCTCGAACGCCGCGAGGGCGTCGATGTGCGTCGTGCCGATGACCGGGTCGCCGCCGATGCCGATGGCGGTCGAGAAGCCGAGGTCGCGGAGCTCGAACATCATCTGGTACGTCAAGGTGCCCGACTTCGACACGAGACCGATGGGTCCCTTGCCGGTGATGTTCGCGGGCGTGATGCCCACGAGCGCCTCGCCGGGCGTGATGATGCCGGGGCAGTTCGGGCCGATGATGCGGGTCTTCTCGCCCTTCGACTTCGCGTAGGCCCAGGCCTCGGCGGTGTCGCCGACGGGCACGCCCTCGGTGATCACGACGAGGAGGGGGATCTCGGCGTCGATGGCCTCGACCATCGCGTCCTTCGTGAAGGCCGGGGGCACGAACGCGATCGACACGTCGGCGCCGGTCTCGCGGATGGCCTCT
>JARBUN010000160.1 GCA_029239635.1 Microbacterium sp.
CGTCGTCGTTACCGGGGATCGGGTACTGGAACTCGTCGGGGTCGGCGTTCGTGTCGAGGATGCCGATCACGGGGATGCCGAGCTTCTTGGCCTCGTCGACCGCGAGGTGCTCGCGCTTGGCGTCGACGACCCAGATGGCCGACGGGGTCTTCTGCAGGTTGCGGATACCACCGAGCGACTTGTGCAGCTTGTCGAGCTCGCGCTTCTTGAGGAGGAGCTCCTTCTTGGTGAAGCCGCTCTCGGCCGGGTTCTCGTAGTCGAGCTCCTCGAGCTCCTTCATGCGGGCGAGGCGCTTCGACACCGTCTGGAAGTTGGTGAGGAGGCCACCGAGCCAGCGCTGGTTCACGTAGGGCTGGCCTACGCGGGTCGCCTGCTCGGCGAGGACTTCCTGCGCCTGCTTCTTGGTGCCGACGAAGAGGATGGTGCCGCCGTGCGCGACCGTCTCCTTGACGAACTCGTACGCCTTGTCGATGTACCCGAGCGACTGCTGCAGGTCGATGATGTGGATGCCGGAGCGCTCGGTCAGGATGAAGCGCTTCACCTTCGGGTTCCACCGGCGGGTCTGGTGTCCGAAGTGAACGCCGCTGTCGAGCAGCTGGCGGATGGTGACGACGGCCATGGTCGTGCTCCTGTTTCTGGGCGCTCTCGCGCCGTGGTTGTGGTTGATCGCGCCGAACGATTCGTCCGACGAGCCTGGTGCCCGGCGCACACCCGCCAACCGCCGAAGCGGAGGACCATGGGGTGTGGATGCCACGCGATGCGCTGCCCCGAAAGGCGGCGCGCTGCGCTCTGGGCACGCGGAGTCATCCCGAATACACGAGATGCGTCGTCCAGTGTACAGGACGGCAGTCTGCGAACGCTCCTCGCTGCGGCTCCTCCCCCGCGGCGTGTTGGCACCGTTCGTCCACCATTCGCCCGACGCGCGCCACCCGCGATCGGCGACGCCGCGACGATGGGCCGATGATGCGTTCCCCTTCTCCCGCGATCGTTCTCTTCGTCGCTGCGTGGCTCGCTCTGGGCACGGGAGTGGTGTCCGCCGCGGCGTCCGACGAACTGTCCTCCCGCGGGTGGGTGTGGCCGGTCGACGGTGTCCAGCTCGTGCGTCGCTTCGAGGCTCCCGCCCACGCCTACGGTCCGGGCCACCGGGGCGTCGATCTCGGGTCCGTCGCCTCGGTGCGCGCGCCGGCGGCGGGCCGCATCGCCTTCGTCGGCATGGTGGCGGGCCGGTCCGTCGTCACGATCGACCACGGCGACGGCCTCGTGACGACACTCGAACCGGTGCTCACCGACCTGACCGTAGGCGACGCGGTCTCTCGAGGATCGCCGGTGGGCGCCGTCGCACCGGAGGGCCATACGCGGCCGGGAACGGTGCACTTCGGCGTGCGTCTGGACGGCGACTACATCAATCCGCTTCGACTCTTGGGCGGCGTTCCGCGGGCGATCCTGCTGCCCTGCTGCTGAATCGGGTCGGACGACGTCAACCGACCTGGTTGTCGCGGCCCTCGATCGTGCTGTCCCCGATGCCGCCGCCGGCGCGGACGCTGTTGTTCTGTCCGCGGATCGCCACGGACGAGATCGTGCCCGCAGCGCTCACCTGGGTGCGGTCGCCGCTGAGATCGACGCGGCCGATCGACGTCGCCGAGGTGAGCGTGCCGTCATTGCCCTGAACGGAAACGGCGGTGATGACGGCGGCGTCCACTCGTACGCGGTCACCGGCGATCGCGAGGGTTCCGATCTGTGCCGTCGACGCGTCGATCGTCATCGCGCTCCCGGAGATCGACAACTCTGCGCAGGAGCCCGTCACGCGCACGGTCCGTTCACTTCCGGAGATCGAGGTCGATTCGCCGTCCGCGCACGTCACGACGTCACCGTCTGCATCCCCGGCGTCGTCAGATGCCGAAGCGGACGCAGACGTCGAGGGGACGGGCGAGGGTGCGGCGGGTACGACCGAGGGCGCGGGAACGGCCACCGTGGGTTCCCCGGTCGCCCCGCCGGCGGCCGGAGGGAGTCGCGTCACCGTCGGTTGCGGAGAGATCGAGCACGCCGCGAGAGCGAGGGCGAGGACTCCCCCGCCGACAACGGCGCCCAAGACACGACCACGGTCATTCATCCTCCCCACGGTACGGCCGAGCGCGCAGCGGCGCCACACTCGCGAACCCGAGCCCACGCGCGACAGTTGCCGACGCCGACGACAGGTGGGTCGAGCAGAGCGCAGCGCGAGGCGCGGCGGTCGCGCGGGACAAGGCGCGGCGGTCGCGCGGCGCGAGGCGCGGCGGTCGCGCAGGTGCTGTCGTGCGCCGGGGCTGACGCGGACAGAGCGCCGCCGAGGGGCGCAACGCTCGGGTCACTTGGGCGGCAGCGCGCGACACGTGCGTGACGCTCCGGCCGAGCGGATGAAGCAGCGCGAGTCACGCGCGTAAGCCCCCGGTCGCGCGGGTGCAGCCGCGATCACGCGCGCGGGTGCGCAAGGCGGTAGGCGTCGCGCAGGCGCTCGCCCGATACGTGGGTGTAGATCTGCGTGGTCCCGAGGCTCGCGTGGCCCAGGATCTCCTGCACGGTCCGCAGATCCGCGCCCCCGTCGAGGAGATGGGTGGCCGCGGAGTGCCGCAGCGCATGCGGCCCGAGCGTCTCGGCGCCGACCACGGGTGCGACGACCCGAGACACGAGCTCGTACACGGCGCGCGGTCCGAGGCGCGCCCCTCGGACGCCCAGGAAGACCGCGGGTCCGGGCGCTGCCTCGCCGCGAGCGCTCAGCGCGGGTCGACCGCGCACCAGGTAGGCGTCGAGGGCGCGCGCCGCCGGCACGCCGTAGGGAACGACGCGTTCCTTGTCGCCCTTCCCGCGGACGCGGAGCGTGCGGTTCTCATGGCCGATGTCGTCGAGGTCGAGTCCGCACAGTTCCGACACCCGCGCGCCGGACCCGTAGAGGACCTCGAGCACCGCGTGATCACGCAGAGCCACGGGATCTCCGGACTCGGCCTGGGCCGCGACCCCCGTCAGTACCTCGTCCAGCGCCGAACTCGTCGCGACGACGGGGAGCGTGCGTCCGCGCTTCGGTGCGACGAGCCGGGTGGACGGATCCGTCTCGATCAGACCCTCGTCCCGCGCCCATGACAGGAATGCACGCACCGCCGAGGTGCGGCGAGCGGCCGTGGCTTTGGACAATCCCCTCGTCGTCGCCTCCCATTGCCATTGCCGCAGCGCCTCGATGTCGAGGTCGTCCAGCGATGAGTCGCCCGTGGAACGCACCAGTTCCGCGAGGTCGGATCGGTAGGCGCGGACCGTCGCCGGAGAGAGCCGACGCACCGCAGCGAGGTGGGTCACGAAGGCTTCGACGGCGACGGAGATGCGCATGGTTCCACCCTGCCCGCAGTCGGCTCCAGACCGCGGAGGCGCGCACGGCGCCCGAGCTCTCAGCCACGCACCGCCCGCCACCCCCCGTCGTCGTCCCGAACTGCTCGCCCCTCGAGCTCGGCCAGGCCGAGGTGGGTCTGAACCTGAGCCGTCGAGAGCCCGCTCCGACGCGCGATGTCTTCCGCCGTCCGGGCGACCCGATTCGACAGGGCGTCGAAGAACCGGGTCGAGTCGTCCGTCTGACCGTCGCCGCCGCGCAATTCGGCGCGCAGCTCAGTTTCGGGCGCGAATCCGATCATCTCTCGAACGTCCTGCGCGGAGGTCACGCACACTCCCCCGTACTCGCGCAGAATGCGATGGCAGCCGGCCGACGCGGCCGAGGTGATCGGACCGGGAACGGCCCCGAGCGCACGACCGAGGGTCGCCGCGTGCGCCGCGGTGTTCAACGATCCGCTTCGCCACCCCGCTTCGACGAC
>JARBUN010000161.1 GCA_029239635.1 Microbacterium sp.
GGCCTGGATGCGACTGCCGTCACCGGCCTGCAGCGACGCGAAACAGAGCTTGCCGGTGTTGCGACTGAACACGACTCGGCCGGCCACTCCGGCGGTGACGCCGGTCTCGGCCCCCGCCTCGAGATCGCCGTAACGCTCGCGGAGTGCGGGGATCGTGTCGGTCACGGGGACGACGACGGGGTACGGGCCCCCCGCGGCGTCCGTGCGCTCAGTGAGGAGACGTTCCCGCTTTCCGAGGCGGACGGCCTTCTGCTCGAAGACGTCTTCTTCGGTGGGTTCGGCAGCGTCGTTCGCGGGCGCGTCGGTCATCGTGAGGGCTCCTCGGGGTCACCCCCAGTCTATTCGCCGGGCACCGCGTGCCCGTGGCCGCGGCTCTCCCCGCACGACGGGGTCGTCTCAGCGCAGCGAGATCTCCGCGTTGTCGATGAAGCGGTGGCCGCCGACCGTCGCGGCGATCAGCGTCAGCGCCCGCCCGCGGTGCCCCTCTTCGACCGGGAGGAACGTCGCCGGGTCGACGACGGTGAGGTATTCCAGGGCGATCCGCTGCTCGCCCATCAGCGACGACTGCGCCGCCGCGATGCAGGCGTCGACGCCGAGGTCGGCGTTGGAGGCGGCGGCTTCGAGGGCCCGCGGGAGCTTCGCTGCCGCTCGGCGGTCGGCGTCGTCGAGAAGGGCGACGCGACTCGACACCGGCAGACCGTCCTCGGCGCGCACGGTGGGGACCGCGACCGTGTCGATCGTGAAGTCGAGATCGCGGATCATCCGGCGCACGAGGAAGACCCGCTGCAGATCGCGTTCCCCGTAGATCGCGACGTCCGGGCGGACGAGGTGGAAGAGCTTCGCCTCGACCGTCAGCACTCCGTCGAAGTAGAAGGGGCGGGATCGCCCCTCGTATCGGAAGCCCAGGTCTCCTGCTGCGACCCGGATCGTCGCGGTCCCGGCGGGCAGGAACTCGGCCGCCGTGGGCGCGAAGACGAGGTCGACCCCCAGCTCGGTCAAGAGGTCGGCATCCGCTTGCGGGGAGCGGGGGTAGGCCGCGGTCTCCTCGGCGGTCCGGAACCGCAGCGGGTTGACGAAGGTCGAGACCACGACGACGTCTGCGCGCCGACGGGCCTCGCGGATCAGGTCGACGTGCCCCTCGTGCAGGGCACCGAGGGTCGAGACGAGGGCGACGCGGGTGGCGCTCCCGGGGGAGTCGGCGCTGCGCACCTCCGCCAGGCGGGAGCGCAGATCGTCGATGGTGCGGATCATTCGTTGATCGTAGCGTCCGGCTTCAGGCCCTCCGGTCCGGGCCCCGTGCTCTCGGCGAGGGCCTGGTCGACGCTCGAGCGGACGAGAGCGGACAGGTACCCGCCGGTGTTGGAGACCCCGACCTGCGAGAGCAGTGCCGCCGACTGCTGCACGATCGAGCGCGAGAACTCCGTCGCTGTCGAGATGGCTTCGGCGTACGTCGCGCGATCGGCCTCCGCGACGACCACGGGCTCGCATCCGAGCTCGACCGCCAGTGCCTGCGCGATCGGGAGCACGGGGGCCGGAGCCGTCACGGCCGCGTACGCCTGCGCGAGCTGGTGCAGGTCCAGCGACGACGCGCCGGTGAAGGTGATCGCGGGGTGGATCGCCAGCGGAATCGCCCCGCTCTTCACCGCCGGGGCGAGGACGCCGACCCCGTACGCCGGATCGGTGTGCACGACCAACTGCCCGGGCTGCCAGGCGCCGAGATCGGCCAGTCCGGAGACGAGCCCCTCGAGCTGGTCGTGCGGCACTGCGACGACGACCAGCTCGCTCCGGCGGACGACCTCCTCGGGCGAGAGCACGGGCACCCCGGGAAGGATCGCCTCGACACGATCGTCGTCGGATCCCGACGTGATCCCCGTGAGCGCATGGCCCGCTCCGCCGAGAGCCGAGCCGATCACGGGCCCGACGCGCCCCGCTCCGATGATTCCGACGCCCAGTCGCCCGTCCCGCATTCCGCTCATCCCGCCCACCTGTGGGTCCTGTCCTTCGCCGCCGCCGCCACGGTGGCGCGCGCGGTGTCTTCCATCAGCCTCACGGCCGCGTCCCGGTCGAGCACGCCCACCGTGGTCTGCACCGTTCCCGAGATCACGTGCGCCCCCACTCTCGCCGTGCTCATCGTCCGCGCGAGCGGACCCTGGTGCAGTCCGATCGACTGCAGCCGCGCGAGGGGGAAGATCGACAGCGATCGCCAGATCCACCCCCGGCGCAGGAACAGGGCATCGGCCGAGAGCAGCGCCCCGTTCCGACGCCACGACAGCGGGCGAAGAATTCGTGCCCGATGCGGGGTCGTGACGTACGGATCTTCGGCGGCCGGGCCCAGGACGCCGTCGCGGATGACCCGAGGCCAGTCCTCCGCGGGGAGGCTCGGCGCGAGGATGCGGAGCACCCGCTCGACGTCGTCACGCGTGCCCACCGGAAGAACTGCGGCGAGCTGGTCGGTCGACGAATCGGTGGACGACCGGCCGGACAGCCGGTTGACCGAGATCGACCACCATCCGAACGGACGCCACAGCAGAGGCTGGCGAACCTCGATCGCGTGCACGCGACCGGGAGGGACGACCTCGCTGATCGTCGTGAAGAGGCCGAACGTCAGCCGCACGCCGTCCGGGGTCGGCGCGATCGAGTACCGCAGACCCCGCGCGATGGAGCGCACGTAGTACGCCCCGTAGGCAAGGAAGGTGGGCACCACGGTGAAGAGCAACCACACCGTCGAGATCGAGGCGGCGACGATGATCGCGACGACTAGACCGAGGAGCCAGAGCATCGAACCGCTCAGGACCCGCGAGGCGACCAGGCGCCCCAGGGGGATGCGCACGATGCTCTCGGGTTCGGCGTCGGAGAAGTCCTCCCCCTCGACAAGACCCTGGATGCCGGAGCCCACGGCCTCAGCGGTCGCTCGCACCAACGATCCCCCGGCGAGCGTCCCCGGGCCGGCCTCCGCGAGACGGCGACCGGATGCCAGTCGGAGGATGTCGCTGCGCAGAGCGTCCGCGTCCTTGGCGGAGAGGTACTCGAGTTTGACGTTGGCATCCAAGCCCGCGCCCACCACCTCGAGCTTCGCCAGCCCGAGGAGCCGCGCGACCATCGGTCGGGTCAGGTTCACCCCCTGCACCCGGTCGAGAGGAGCGCGACGGTGGGTACGGAAAAGGACGCCGGACCGCACCTCGACGTCGTCGCCGATGCGCAGGGTGTGGAACCGCCACGACAGACGGTAGGCCCCCAGGAGGATCACCAGCACCACGACGACCGCGCCCGCGGCGATCAGGAACAGGTTGTGCGAGAAGAGGAAGTCGACGGGGTCCGGCGGCATCGCCCCCGGAGGGAGGTCGGTGAACACCGGGAAGAAGAGCTCGAAGAGCCGCTCCCGCAGGTTCGCGACCAGGATGCCGATCATCACGAGCAGGAACAGGCCTCCGCGCAGGAGGGGCGTCAGCGGGTGGAGGCGATGCCATTCCCCGTCGCTCATCGGCGAACGGGTGGTGATGCGTCCCCCCGGCGCGGCGGGAGGCGGGGTGGCGTCGGTCACAGGCCGGTCCGGCGGGTCTCGGCGACGGCGATGAGGGTGTCGCGCAGTTGCTCGGCCGCGGCCTGCGTGAGGCCGGGGATGGTGACGCCGGTGGACGCCGCAGCCGTCACGAGCTTGAGCTGCGCGATCCCGAAGCCGCGGTCGAGGGGACCGTGAGTGATGTCCACGAGCTGCATGCGGCCGTACGGCACGGCCACCACCCGCTGCCAGAGGATCCCCCGACGGAAGACGAGGTCGTCGTGGCGCAGCTGGTAGCCGAACGACCGCGCCTGGCGCGGCGTGATGA
>JARBUN010000162.1 GCA_029239635.1 Microbacterium sp.
CGGCGCTCAGCTGCTCGTCTACGGAGGCCCGCATGTGGTGGCACAGCTGCGTCTCCTCGGGTCTGCGGACGAGACGAACGCCCACGCGCCGGGAATCGCGCGATGGGCGAGCGCGGAGATCACGTCCCTCTGCGGCGACCTCGGCGGCATCCTGGATCCGACGGTGCTGCGCGACGTCACCGAGCTGACCGACCATGCCGAGCCCGGAATCGCGCTCGACCTGCTCTGCGACAAACTCCTCGACGCGAACGCTCCTCTCACGGTCGCGCAGCGCAACCGCCTCCTCACCGTCGGACGGGCGATGGGCCTCGACGCCACCGTCGCCTTCCTCGGCGACGCTCCCACGCAAGGATGACCGACATGGACCGACAGCTCCGCGTGACCCCGCTCAACGCGCAGGTCGCGATCTTCTCGCCGGGTGCGCCCGAGTTCCCCGAGTGGGAGACCGGCGACGAACCGGCCGTCGCGACGGCGACGGCGATCCTCATCGCCACCCGCGACGACCTGGCGGGAGAGGTCACGCTCCGCGTCCACACCGGCACGGCGCCCGTCGACGGTTTCACCGAGATTCTTAAGACAACGCTTCTCCTCGCCGATGGCGTGGTCGCGTTCGGGTCCTTCCTCTCCGGACAGATCGAACGGATGCCGCTGGACATCGCCGGCGTCCACCGCGCGACCGCGTCCGTCGACGTCCCCGGCGAGGCGAGCAGGGTTCTCGTCACCCTGACGCCCGCGTCCTGAGGCGCGGCGCACCGCCGACTCACGGCATCCGAGCCCGATAATGGACTGTGCCCACCTACCGCGACGAAGTCGTGGTCCTGCGTACCCACAAGCTCGGGGAGGCGGACCGCATCCTCACCCTCCTCAGCCGCCGAGCTGTTCAAGGGGCGCAACCTCGACATCGTGCAGCAGGCCGAGTCGCTCGGCTCGTACGGAGCCGAGATCGTGGCGAACTACGACGTGTACACCACGGCCAGCGCCATGGTCGAGACCGCTGATCGTCTCAATGAGGCCGAGGCGACGCCCCAGCAGTATCTGCTGCTCGTCGGTGGACTGCGTTCCCTGGCCCGCGGTGAGCATTCCGAGCGGAGCGTGCTCGACTCGTATCTGCTCCGCGCCATGGCCCTCTCGGGATGGGCGCCGGGGCTGACCGAGTGCGCGCGGTGCGGGACGGTCGGTGACCACGACTACTTCCTCGCGCAGCTCGGCGGCGTCGTCTGCTCGACGTGCGCGCCCGCGGGCTCGCCGCGCGTCGCCCGCGACACGGTCGACATGCTGCGCGCCCTCATGGCGGGGGAGTGGGAGACCATCGACGCTGCCCCCGGCCGCACGGTCGCGGCAGCCTCGGGTCTCGTGGCCGCGTACGCGCAGTTCCACCTGGAGCGCGGCATCCGCTCCCTCTCGCACCTGGAGTCGCATCGATGACACCCAAGCCGTTCACGCACCGCGACGCCGTGCCGTACCGCGCCCTCGACTGGACCGGCGAGTATCCGCCGAGCTACCCCAAGGGAGCGGTGCCCGAGCACGTCGCGATCGTGATGGACGGCAACGGCCGCTGGGCCAACCGCCAGGGGCTGACCCGGGTCGAGGGGCACCGCGCCGGCGAGGCGGCCCTGCTCGACGTGGTCGCGGGGGCCATCCAGGCCGGGGTGAAGCACCTGTCGGTGTACGCCTTCTCGACCGAGAACTGGTCGCGCTCGCCCGACGAGGTGCGCTTCCTCATGGGCTTCAACCGCGAGGTGCTGCACCGCCGTCGCGACCAGCTCAACGAGTGGGGTGTGCGCATCCGCTGGTCGGGCCGCAAGCCGCGCCTCTGGGGCTCGGTGATCAAAGAGCTCCAGCACGCCGAGCGCCTGACCGAAGGCAACTCGACCCTCACGCTCACGATGTGCGTCAACTACGGCGGACGAGTGGAACTGGTGGATGCCATGCGCCGCATCGGCGACGACATCGCCGCCGGAAAGCTCAAGCCGTCCGCCGTCACCGAGAAGCTCATCCGCAAGAACCTCTACCAACCCGACATGCCGGACGTCGACCTGTTCGTGCGCTCGAGCGGCGAGCAGCGCACGTCGAACTTCCTCCTCTGGGAGTCGGCCTACGCCGAGATGGTCTTCCTCGACACGCTGTGGCCCGACTTCCGGCGGACGCACCTGTGGGACGCGATCGGCCTCTACCTCTCCCGCGATCGCCGCTTCGGGGGCGCGATCGACACCCCCACGGGGAAATGAATGCCGCGATCGGAATAGATCGCTCGTCCGAAGGGTTCTACGCGATATGACGGATGCCATCAAGATCGACGTGTGGAGTGACATCGCCTGCCCCTGGTGCTACATCGGCAAGCGCAACCTCGAGAACGGCCTGGCCGCCACGGCCGCTGACGACGACGCCCCGGTTGTCGAGATCGAGTACCACTCGTTCGAGCTCTCACCCGACACCCCCGAAGACTTCGACGGGGGAGAGGTCGACTATCTCTCGCAGCACAAGGGCATCTCTCCCGCCCAGGCGCGCGAGATGCTCGACCGGGTGACCGGTGTCGCCGCCGATGCCGGTCTCGCGTACCGCTTCGACATCCTCAAGCACACCAACACCGTGAAGGCGCACGAGTTGCTGCACTTCGCGAAGGAGAACGGCAAGCAGCTGGAGCTCGCAGAGGTGCTGATGTCGGCCTACTTCCTCGAGGGGAAGCACGTGGGTCGCGACGAGGACCTCGTCGCCCTAGCGGCGGAGGTCGGTCTCGACGAGGATGCCGCCCGCGAGGCACTCGCATCGCAGCGCTACCGTTCCGCCGTCCGCGCCGACCAGGAGCAGGCGCAGCAGTTCGGCATCACCGGCGTTCCGTTCTTCGTCATCGACGGCAAGTACGGCGTGAGCGGGGCGCAGCCCGTCGAGGCGTTCACGCAGATCGCCCGCCAGGTGTGGGGCGAGCGGCGCGAGGCATCCGCGACCGCCGACGCCTGAGTTTCCTCCACAGCGGTGCCCGCGCTCGGCTCCGGCCGGCGTGGGCACCGCTGTCGCACGACGTCTGGGAGAATGAGACGGTGAATACGGCATTGGCTCCGGCGCGGACGCTCCGCATCGGCAACATCGAGCTCGACGCCCCCGTCGTCCTCGCTCCGATGGCCGGCATCACGAACGCGGCGTTTCGTCGTTTGTGTCGCGAATACGGTGCCGGGCTGTATGTGAGCGAGATGATCACGACGCGCGCCCTCGTCGAGCGCAACGACACGACCATGCGACTCATCCGCCACCACGAGTCCGAGACCCCGCGCTCGATCCAGCTCTACGGCGTCGACCCGGCGACGGTCGAGGCGGCCGTACGCATCATCGTCGACGAAGACCACGCCGACCACATCGACCTCAACTTCGGGTGCCCCGTCCCCAAGGTCACCCGCCGCGGCGGCGGAGCCGCACTGCCCTGGAAGACGTCGCTGTTCCGCGAGATCGTCGAGCGGGCCGTCCGAGCGGCGGGCGAGAAGCCCCTCACGATCAAGATGCGCAAGGGCATCGACGCCGATCACCTCACCTATCTCGAGGCCGGTCGGATCGCCGAGGGTGCCGGCGTGGCATCCATCGCCCTGCACGCGCGCACCGCGAGCGAGTTCTACTCGGGCCACGCCGACTGGTCGGCGATCACGAAGCTCAAAGAGACGGTCACGAGCGTGCCCGTGCTCGGCAACGGCGACATCTGGTCGGCCGACGACGCCGTGCGCATGATGGCCGAGACCGGCTGCGACGGTGTCGTGGTGGGCCGCGGCTGCCTCGGCCGCCCGTGGCTCTTCGGCGACCTCGCCCGCGCACTGGGCCAGCCCGATGCCGCCCACGGCGAGCCCGTCGACGCAACGCTGGGCTTCGTCGCGAACGCCTTCCGCCGCCACGCCGAGCTCCTCGTCGAGTTCTTCGAGGACGAGGGCCGCGGATGCCGAGACATCCGCAAGCACGTCGCCTGGTACTTCAAGGGCTACCCGGTCGGCGGAGAGCTGCGTGCGAGCCTGGCGACGGCATCGACCCTGGACGAGATCGACGAGCTGCTCGCCACGATGGAGCTCGACGCGCCCTACCCGGGCGCGGCAGCAGAGGGCCAGCGCGGTCGCGCAGGCACCCCGAAACGTCCGGCGCTGCCGGACCGGTGGCTCGACTCGCACGAGATCGGCGACGCCGCCGGTCGCGAGCTCGCCGAAGCGGAGCTGCATCACAGTGGCGGGTGACGTCACGGTGGCGACCGCCCGCCCGCTCGGTTACGCGGATGCCGATGCCGCCCGGTTCCACGAAGAGAAGCACCGCTCCCAGCGCGACGACTTCGCGCGCGACCGCGCTCGCGTGCTGCATTCCGCCGCCCTTCGGCGGCTCGCCGCAAAAACCCAGGTGCTGAGTCCCGCGAGCCCGGCCGACTTCGCCCGCAATCGCCTCACGCACTCGCTCGAGGTCGCGCAGGTCGGCCGCGAGCTCGCGACGGCTCT
The DNA here is from genome assembly GCA_029239635.1 of Microbacterium sp. Taxonomy (GTDB): domain Bacteria; phylum Actinomycetota; class Actinomycetes; order Actinomycetales; family Microbacteriaceae; genus Microbacterium. Next base: position 4,458 of record JARBUN010000162.1, read on the forward strand.
GCAGCTGTCGCCCGACGTCGTCGACACCGCGTGCCTGAGCCACGACCTCGG